>NZ_CP012117.1:2100000-2392314 GCF_001678905.1 Dermabacter vaginalis
CATGAACGTGCCGCCGCAACTCGCACTCGAGGCGCTCCTCGCCGCGATCGTCGCGGTGCGCTGAACCTCTTTACTCTTCCTCGGTGGCCTTCTTCGCGGCGAGCTTTTCCTGCTCTTTCTTCAGGAGCGCCTCGTCGATGATCGACTTTTCCTCGAACCGGTCTTCGTAGTCCACGGCTTCTTCGTCGAGGACCTTCTCGGGTAGGTCCCCCGCGATGCTCTGCTTCTCGGCGTCGGTTTCCGAGTGCGCACCGCAGCCGTATTGGAGCGACACGACGCGACCATCGGCAGGCGACCACTCATTCGTGCAAATGCCGAACTCCTGACGCAGTGAACCATTGAGCAGGGAGAGGAAACCGCACGAGGCGCACTGCGCCTTCACCGTGCCTTTGCGCCCGCGCTTGCTGACTTCACGAGGCCCGAAGTTGCCGCTCATCCAGCGTTTCGCGGCGTCCTCGCGACCCTCGCGCGACAGCACTCGCTTGCGGCCGAGTCCGAGCTCCCACATGGCCACTCGATCAGCTTCTTCGTCGTCGGTTTGTTCGTAGCCGTGCTCCAGGCGAGAGTCGTCGGCGCTGTAGGGGAGCACATCGTTTTCCCCAACATCGCCGGGGCGCAAACGTTCGGACCACGGCTCCCATTCGGGGGCAAGAAGCGATTCTTCGCCTGGAAGGAGCGCGGTTTCGCACACGGTCGCGACCTTCGCGCGGGGAGCACGAGCGAGTACCGCGATCCAGGTCCACCCCGCGTACCCGGGCATCGTCGCCTCAAAAAAGTGCGTCACGAGGCGCTCACCGCTTGCCTCGGCGCGTACGTGCGCGCCAACCTGATCAGGCTCGGCAACCTCGAGTACGGCGGCGGCAGCCTGTTCAATCGCGGCCGCGCACACGGCATCGAGCTTCGGGGCGCGCGTGCGCGCCTTCGCGGGGGCGGTAAGAGTCATGAATTAAGCCTCAAAGTTGTCGGCAACAGCACGCAACACGGTCGCGATTTTCTGTGCATGACCCCTATCGGGGTAGCGGCCGTGACGCAGCCCATTCGAGGCTCCGTCGAGAAGTTGGATGAGATCTTCGACCATGACGGCCATGTCCTCGGGCTTAACGCGACGGGCGCGAGCAATGCTCGGTGCAGGATCGAGAAGGCGCAGGGTGAGCGCCTGGGGGCCACGGCTGCCATCGACCATGTCGAACTCAACGCGCTGGCCCTTGCGTAGCTGCTGAACCCCTTCGGGGAGGGTCGACGCATGCACGTACACGCTCTGGCCATCCTCGCTCACGAGGAAACCAAAGCCTTTTTCAGCGTCAAAGAACTTGACCTTGCCGTTCGGCACAGTGATTCCTGCCTTTTCTCTCGAGCGCTCACGCGCGTGAAACAGGCTCTAGTCTATCGCGAGCGCTCCGCCGTGGAAAAGGGCAGGCGGTGCCATCACAGCACAGGTCACCTCTGCGCGATATCCAAGGTTCACCGGGTGGGCTTTCGAGTCCGACGCCAGTGCCGCCACGGGGCTTCTTTCTTTTGAAGGCGCGCCTTCGCGTTACTGAGTGAACGCGCTTGGGCATGGAGTCTCGAGTTTCGCGAGCGGGCACTGGGCACACGCAGGTTTTCGCGCCGTGCAGAGGTTCCGCCCATGGAAGATCAACCGGTGCGAAAGCATCGTGAGGTCCACGAGGTCCCGGCAACCGTCGGACTCGGTACGCGCCGTCACGTCCCGCTCAACCGTGCGCGGAGTGGTGCTTTCGCTCCAACCGAGCCTTCGCGCAAGTCGACCCACGTGCGTATCGACCGTGAGCAGTGAGTGACCGAACCACACTCCGCGCACGACATGCGCCGTTTTCCGCCCCACGCCCGCGAGTGATTCGAGGGCCTTTTGATCGTCGGGCACCTCTCCGCCGAAGTCTGTGGCAAGGCGCGCGGAGAGCTCCTGCACGTGGCGGGTGCGGCGCGTGGCCATCCCAAGTGGGCGCAAAATAGACTCGATCTCCTCCTCGGGCGCGGATGCCATCGCTTGCGCATGTGGCCAGCGTTCGAACAGCTCGGGAGTCACGGCGTTCACCCGCGCGTCCGTGGTTTGCGCCGAGAGCACGGTCGCCACGAGAAGTTCGAACGCCGTAGAAAAGTTCAGTTCGCATTTCGCGTCGGGATAGAGCTTCGCGAGCTCGAAATCGACACGCTCCACCGCGGGAATTGCCTGGTCCTTCAGTCCCGAATTCATGAAGCCATTGTGCACTCGTGTCCAGGGACGCAGAAACCGCGCGGCAAGTTTCCGGATTTCTCTAGGCCTGATCACGAATCAGGTATTAGTGTTAAGAAGTACGCGTGTGCGCAATGCACACCCCAAAAATTTCCGCTACACCAGCGCAACCACAGGAGGAACCGTGGACGAGAACATCGTTCGTTCAGCACCGCTATTCGCCGCGCTCGATGACGACGGCAAGCAGGCTGTCCTCGCTTCGATGACTCAGGAGGACTTCCACCGCGGCTCGGTCGTGTTCCGCGAAGGTGACCAGGGCGACCGCCTCTTTATCATCGCGAGCGGCAAGGTTAAGGTCGGTCACGCCTCCGGCGACGGTCGCGAGAACCTTCTCGCTGTGCTCGGCCCGGGCGAAACCCTCGGCGAGCTTTCGCTTTTCGATCCGGCACCGCGTAACGCCACGGCAACCGCCGTTGCCGAGACGACTCTCTACTCCCTCTCTCAGCAGGATCTCTACCGTGTGCTCGCCCAGCGCCCCGAGGTAGCCCGCCACCTCCTCGCTTCGCTCGCACGCCGCCTGCGCAAGACCAACGATTCGCTCGCGGATCTCGTGTTCGCGGACGTTCCCGGCCGTGTCGCGAAGAACCTCCTCGACCTCGCTCAGCGCTTCGGCCGCCAAAGCGATGAGGGCATCATGGTCTCGCACGGCCTTACGCAGGAAGAGCTCGCCCAGCTCGTCGGCGCTTCGCGCGAAACAGTGAACAAGGCACTCGCCGACTTTGCACACCGCAACTGGATTCGCCTCGAGGCTCGCGCCGTGCTGCTCCTCGACATCGAGCGTCTGCGCCGCCGCGCACGCTAAGGAACGCGCGAAACACTCTGCAACAAAGGAAGGGAGCGAACCCCTAGCGGTTCGCTCCCTTCCTTTTTCTTACGGCTCTCGCCTCATGAGCGCGGCTAAACCCGGTCGGCACCCGTGATGTATTCAAGCGCCGCGCGAATGTTGCGCTCCGAACCCTCTCGGAAACTCTCGAGATCGCTCTTGCTCGCGCCCTCCTCACGCAGGGCCGCGTAATCATGTCCGTAGATCTCCTCGAACATGCGCCGCACCGTGAGAACACCGCGCTCGCGCGCTTTCCTCACCTGCTCGAGCCTCTCGCGCCGATGTGCGAGGGCCTCCTGGGAAGCAACGAGCGCCTCGTGGGGAGCTTCAATCGGTTCCCCGTGCCCGGGGTAAAGACCCGAGATGCGCCCATCCATACACATCACGCGAATGATATTGAGGCACTGAAGGTATTCGTGGAGCGTGCAATCCTCGCCCACAACGGTCGGTGCGCCGTTGAGGAGGGTGTCGCCCGTGAGCAATTCACCACCCTCAAGGAGCAGCCCAATCGAATCAGCCGTGTGGCCCGGGAGGTGAATGACGTCGGCGACGATGCGGCTGTCGAGCGAGATCTCGCTCGGAACGGAGGCCGCCCCGGGCACGAGGGCGGGCTCGGCAGCCCACAGCGGCACGGTGATGCCTGTTGCGGAGCTGAGCGCTCGCCGCACCATCGACGTGGCACCCGTGTGGCCTTCGTGGTGGTGGGTCACGATGATCCCCCCCACTCGCCGCGCACCGGTGGCGACAACCGCGTCGACCACCCTTTGCGCGTGCTCGCGCACCGCGGGACCTGGATCAACGATCCACACGGTGCGCTGAGCGGTAAAGATATAGGTGCGCGTGCCGTCAAGCGTTCGCGGCCCTGAATTCGGGGCGAGCACCCACGAAAGCTGCACGCCGGAAGAATCGGGCTCGCGGTTCATCGTTAGCGGAACTCCACGAGGAGGTCGACCTCAACGGCAGCATCGAGCGGGAGCGCGGCAACGCCCACCGCGGCACGCGAGTGCGAGCCCGCCTCCCCGAGGACGTCACCGAGCAGTTCGCTCGCACCGTTGATCACTCCGGGTTGCGCCGTGAACTCGGGAGCCGACGCCACGTAGCCGGTAACCTTCACGACGCGCGTAATGCGATCGAGGTCCCCGATCTCAGCTTTGATTGCCGCGAGAGCGTTGAGGGTGGCCTTCTCGGCTTCCTTCTTCGCCACCTCGGCCTCGACGTCTGCGCCGACCTTGCCGGTCACCTCGAGCTTGCCACCCACGAGAGGCAACTGGCCGGAGGTCTGCACGGTGTTTCCGGTGACAACGGCCGGAACGTACGCCGCAACGGGCTTCGCCACCTCGGGAAGGGTCAGTCCGCGCTCACTGAGCTTTTGTTCGACGGTACTCATAGGAAATCAGGCTCCTTCATTAATGGGTCGCTTGAAATAAGCGACGAGGGATTCGGGGCCCTGAGGGCCTTGGATGACCTGGACGAGCTCCCAGCCGTCGGAGCCGAAATTGTCCAGAATCGCCTTGGTGTTGTGAATGAGCAGAGGTGTGGTGAGATATTCCCACTTCTGAATCGTAGCCATGCTCCCAGCTTAGCCGGGCGTGCTTGAACCTTTCCGGTTCTCGAGCACAGGCAGCCACGACGTAATCGACGGGTGTTCACGAAGGAGGCGGCGGCGCTCACGCTCGGTCATGCCTCCCCACACGCCGAACTCAATCCGATTGTCGAGCGCATCGGCGAGGCATTGGTTGAGGACCGGGCACGAACGGCACACCACTTTGGCCTTGTGCTGATCGGCGCCCTGGACGAAGAACTCTTCCGGATTGAGGCTTGCGCACGCGCCCTGCGATGCCCAATGACGCGTGTCGTGCAACGTGTCAACACTGCTCACGCTCACTGTCACACCTCCCGAATTAGCTCGCTTCGAATTTTGGCGTGATCCCATACTAATGAAAGTGTGACGCGACCCCCAATTCGGGAACCTGCGCACAACTTTCACACGCGCGATACTCACCTTCGCGCACTCCTCTTAGTAGGGTGTGAGCATGCCAGAGTCTCAGCAGGAGCCATTGGTCCGTTCCGATCCAGGTGAACCGACCACCACTCTCACCCAAGCGCTCACCGGCGTGGGCGGTTTGCTCGCCGTGTGCACTCTCGCGGGCATTCTGCTCGCCGCCTTCTTCCTTCCGGTCGTGACCGCGATGTCGGCAGCCGGGAAGGACGGCGTGAACCTCTTTAATTCTCTCCCGAGCGAACTCGATGTCGCACCGCTGAACGAAGCCTCCCGCATCGAAGCGGCTGACGGCAGCCTGCTGGCGACCTTCTACTCCGAGAACCGCATCATGGTTCCGCTCGACAAAATCGATGAAGATCTTCAGCACGCCGTGGTCGCCATTGAGGATCGCCGCTTCTATCAGCACAACGGCTTCGATCCCCAGGGCACGTTCCGTGCACTCGCCTCGAACCTCGCGGGCAATAGCCTCCAGGGCGGCTCGACCCTCACCCAGCAGTACGTGAAGAACGCTCTTCTCATGGACGCCTTCCAGCGCGGTGACGATGAAGCGATTCAGGCCGCAACCGAATCCTCACTCATCAGGAAGCTTCGCGAGGCCAAAATCGCGATTTCCCTCGAGAAAAAGTGGAGCAAGGACGAGATCCTCAACGGCTACCTCAACGTTGCACAGTTCGGGCCCTCCCAGTACGGCGTCGAAACTGCTGCGCAGCATTACTTCTCGAAGAGCGCTGCGGATCTCACCCCGGGCGAAGCAGCGCTTCTCGCCGGTATTACGAACTCACCAAACGGCAATGACCCCGTGAAGCATCCGAAGAACGCCACCAAGAGGCGCAACCAGGTGCTTCACGACATGTACCAGCTGGGCTATATCAGCCAAGAGGACTACGAAGCGGCAAAGAATCAGCCCATCGAAGACATGCTCAAGGTCACCGATTTCCGCGCGGGTTGCTCGACTGCCGGCGGCAGCGGTTTCTTCTGCGACTACGTGACCCGCACGCTCCTCAACGATCCAGCCTTTGGCAAAACGAAAGAGGATCGCCGCAAACTCCTCTACGGGGGCGGCCTCACGATTAAGACCACCCTTGATCCGGCACGTCAGAAGATGGCGGAAGATATCGTCAATCGCAAGGTTCCGGCTGATTCGGAGTCGGGCTTCGGCCACGCGATCGTGAGCGTTGAACCAGGCACGGGAAACATCCGCGTGATGGCGCAAAACCGCAAGTTCAACCCTTACAAGGATGCGAAGCCGGGCGAAACCTCGCTTAACTACACGGCCCCCAGCTATCTTGGCGGCGGCAACGGCTTCCCCGTTGGCTCGACCTTTAAGGCCTTCGTTCTCACGACCTTCCTCAGCAACGGAGGTTCGATTTGGGACTCCGTGGGCCGCGGCTCGGGCACGTTTAATGACTTCCCTGCGAAATGCCTTCGTCATGGCAAGTGGCGCGAGCCGGCCGGGTGGAGACTCAAGGATTCGGGTCGCGATATCCATGGCTCGATGAGCGTCCTCGACGCCACCAAATTCTCGATCAACACCGCATATGCCAACATCGCACTACGCACAGACCTCTGCAGTATTGCGGAAACGACCCGCGCGCTAGGCGCAATTCCGGGCAAATGGGACGACTCAATCCCGGCCAACAAAGAAAAGCCAGTCAACGACATCCTCGGCGCAGATCTCTCACCCGCAACCCAGGTGATCGGCGAGATCAATATTCCGGCCGTAAGCATGGCAGCTGCGTACGCTGCATTTGCGGCGGAAGGCAACTACTGCAAACCGCAAGCAATCGAAGCGGTGGTCGACCGTAACGGCAAGGAACTTCCATTCACGAAGTCGCAATGCTCGCAAGTCATCAAACCCGAGGTGGCAAACGCGGTCGCGTGGACCCTTATGCAGGGCCTTTCGGATCCGAAAGGCACCGGCAAGGGCAAGATTATTCCCGGCCACGACGCTGGTGGAAAGAGCGGCACCTCTGGCAAGCAGTACCACACGTGGTACGTGGGCTTCACAAAGAATCTTTCAACCGCCGTGTGGTTCGGCAACCCCACCGCTAACAAAAGGCCCACCGGAGTGAAGGTAGACGGGCAACCCCTTGTAGGCAACGTCTGGGGTCGTACCGTTTCTCTTCCCACATGGCACGAGTTCATGATCAAGGCGCACGAGGGGCTCCCCTCCATCCCCTTCCCACCGAAACCTGAAGGGGTTCAGCGCGCACCGCACACGCCTGACTCGAGCGGCTCAAGTGAAGATGGCGGCGGCGCACCCGCACCGAACCCGGCACCTACCCCGGAGCCGGCACCGGCTCCTGCTCCCGCTCCCGCGCCAGAGCCAGGCGGAGAGCCACCGGCGGAGAACGCTCCCCCCGAGGGCGAGGCCAACGCCAGTGCCCCCGAGCCGGCTCCGCCCGCACGCGAGGAGGCGCCCGAGGGCTACCGGTACGTGTACCCGGGCGACCCCGACTACGACGATTATGTGGAATACGAGGAGTACTACCCCGGTGACTAGCGAAAAGCCCCTCGCTATTCTTGGCGGCGCCGCTCTTCTGGCAACCGTCGGAACTGCTGCAGGCGCCCACGTGTGGGCCCGCCATATCGAGATCAACCTTTTCGAAATCCGCGCACTCGACCTGCATGTTCTCCCTTACGGGACCCAGCCAATCCGCGTGCTCCATATGTCGGATGCCCACTTGCTCCCCGAACAAACGAAGAAACGCGAATTTTTGCGAAGCCTCGCCTCGCTTGAACCCGATCTTGTCGTCAATACCGGCGACAACGTGGCGAGCGAAGGTGCTATCGATGCCATCGCACGCGATATCGCGCCGCTGCTCGAACGCCCGGGGGTTGTGGCCCTCGGCTCCAACGATAAATACGCGGCAGGGAAGCGAAACATTTTCCGCTATCTCCTTCGCGATCCCAGGCCAAAGAACTTCCGTGACGGCGTTCAAAATGAGCCGCTCGAGGTCGAACGGCTCGTGGAAAAATTGACCGCTGGCGCCTGGTCGAATGTTTCGAACGCTCGAGCCCTCCTCGAGCTTCCGGGCTGCGATATCGAGGTTGTCGGGGTCGATGACCCTCACCTCGAACACGACGAGTTTCCCCCAGTAGATCCGGCGTGTGCCGCCAGGACCACTCGCCCTTCCTTCAAGATTGGCGTCACCCATGCGCCCTATAAGCGCGTGCTCGACCAGTTTGTCGACGATGGGTGCGACCTCATTTTCGCGGGGCACACTCACGGAGGCCAGCTTGCCCTTCCGTATTTTGGCGCGATCGTGACGAATTGCGATCTTCACCGTTCACAGGCGAAAGGACTCAGTTTCCATCGAGGCGTTCCGCTGCACGTCAGTGGCGGTATTGGCGCGAGCCCCTTCTACAACATGCGGTTTGCTAACCGGCCCGAGGTCACGCTCCTCACGCTCAAACCGCGCCTCACCTAGCGCCCGGCGCGCCGCACGGTGGTGGCGATCACGCCACATCAATTCGCTTCGCAGCGAGGCGAGGCGCTATAGTTGATGAGGTTCGCGGGGCCCATGCGGCCCGAGCGCTCTATTCGGGGTGTGGCGCAGCTTGGTAGCGCGCTTCGTTCGGGACGAAGAGGTCGCAGGTTCAAATCCTGTCACCCCGACCAAGAAAAAGCCTCCGCTTAGGCGGGGGTTTTTCTTTTGCCCGAAAACTCAACGCACTTTCTTCTTCGATATCGGAGGGCGTTCACTTAAATACATCTCTTGGAATTACACGGATGTAACTACCACGATGACATCCTTTTGAAAAGCCGCCGCGGCATCACTTTGGGCAAAAAGGAGTAAAAGTTTGGCAAATCCGATGCTCTGAATGATTCCTGAGAGTTCCCGTCCACCCCTCCCCTCCCCTAATGTGGAGCGCGGGTCATGCACGTGACTCACCCCCGTGATCGCTTCCCGTCACCTCGGGGGTAGCTTCCTCGATGTGCACCCTGTGGCGGGAGTTGGTGTAAGCACCAATCGCGAGGGTAGGAAAGTTGCTCCCCAATGCTTCGTACCGCACAGCGTGGCACTCATCGTGCCGAAGGCCCCGCCGTCATCGACTACGGCAGCCTTCTCGCCCCTGTCTCGAAGGGTGCCGTCGGCGCCGCTGCTCTGACTGCCGTCGCCGCCACGGCCGCAACCGGTCTCGAGTTCGCCCCTGCAAACGCCGCTCCTTCGACCCATAACGGTCCCGTTTCGCAGGCAGGCACCAAACTCCCGTCGATCTCCGCACTCGGCTCCAAGCCCCTGCGCACCGGTCAGCGCGGCCAGCAAGTTCAGGCACTCCAGTCACTCCTCAACCACCACGGCGCAAGCATCAAGATCGACGGTTCGTTTGGCCGTAAGACTCGCAACGCCGTCGTGACATTTCAGTCCTCTTCCGGCATTGGCGTGGACGGCGTCGTGGGCGCCCGCACTCGCTCGGCGCTCGTCTCGAAAAACCCGACCTCGGTCAACACCACCCCGAAGCTGCGCCCCGGATCGCGCGGCGATGCGGTCAAGAACCTCCAGAGCCTCCTGAACAAGGCCGGCGCCAACATTAAGGTCGACGGCGTGTTCGGCCGCGGAACGAAAACCGCGGTGCGGAACTTCCAGTCCTCCGCCGGCGTTGGCGTGGACGGCGTCGTGGGCCCCCGCACCTGGGGCAAGCTCAACTCGGGCGCTGGCTCGGCTGCCGCCTCGACGAACAAAGCGGCGGTCAACAACACCCCGAAGCTCCGCAGGGGCAACCGCGGCGGTGCCGTCAAGAACCTCCAAAGCCTCCTGAACAAGGCCGGCGCCAACATTAAGGTCGACGGCTCCTTCGGCCGCGGCACCTACAACGCCGTGCGCGACTTCCAGTCGGCAGCCGGCATCGGCGTCGACGGCGTCGTGGGCCGCCGCACCTGGGACAAGCTCAACTCGGGCAAGGTCTCGGTTTCGGCCTCCGGCTCGGCTGAGCGTGCCGTGAACAACACCCCGAAGCTCCGCAGGGGCAGCCGCGGTGGCGCCGTCAAGAACCTCCAGAGCCTCCTCAACAAGGCAGGCGCAAACATCAGCGAAGACGGCAAGTTCGGCCGCGGCACCTACAACGCCGTGCGCGACTTCCAGTCGGCAGCCGGCATCGGCGTCGACGGCGTCGTGGGCCGCCGCACCTGGGACAAGCTCAACTCGGACAAGGTTGAGATCGCGACGGCGACCCCCGCTTCGCTCTCGACCCCGAAGAAGACGTCGACGAAGTCCGATGCGTCTGGCGAGGCGATCGTGGCGAGCGCCAAGAAATACCTCGGCACCCCCTATGTATGGGGCGGCTCTTCGACCTCGGGCTTCGACTGCTCGGGACTCACCTCGACCGTGTATCGCGAGCACGGCATCTCCATCCCGCGCACGGCTCGTAAGCAGGCCTTCGGTGGCACGATCATCTCGGAAAGCGAAGCGCAGGTGGGCGACCTCGTCGTGTTCACGCAGAACAACTACGGCCACGTGGGCATCTACGCGGGCGATGGCAAGATCGTGGACGCGAGCCGCTCGCGCAATAAGGTCGTTCACCGAGATATTTGGACGTCGAAGGTTATCTACGTCACATACCGCTGACCGGTAGAGGGGTTCGATCCTGACGCAACGCGTCGTGGGAAGAGGATCGAGGCCACACCGATCAGTCATGCGGGCAGCCCCTCGGGGCTGCCCGTTTTTATGTCCGACGGCACCCCGACTTCACCGCTCTTTCCCTTTTCCAGCGTGCACCTATCCCCTCATGGCAGGGTTGAGCTGTATCTTTGCGCTCGAGCGCGCGGAGCCCGCCCCATCTACCCGAGGAGTGACATGTCCACGAACCCTGAACTCAATACCGCTCCCCTGCCCCTCATCCCCGAACCGGTTTCGGTGCGCTTTGGGAACACCCCTGCGGAGGACTGGGTGACGTCGGATCCGTTTGGCGAGGTCACGGTGGGCGTCAACAAGGATCTCCCCCGCACCGATTTCTCCATTACGATCCACAAGAAGGGCGCCTCGATTACGGCGGGTAGCGAGGCAGCGCTCGCCGATGGCCGCAACGCCTTCGCGCAGATCGTGCACCTTTCAGCAGTGCGTTCGCAGCTCGCAGCCGCGGCGACGGTGACTACCGAGCAACCGTCGGACCCCACCTACCGCATCCCGGCACTAACCTTGAACGACTCTCCCAAGCACGCATGGCGCGGCCTCCTCGTGGACCCCGCGCGGCATTTCCTTCCGGTTGAGGACCTCAAACGGCTCATCACGGTGATGGCCGTGTACCGCCTCAACGTTTTGCACCTGAACCTCACGGATGATCAGGGCTGGCGCTTCGAGGTAAGCGGCTACCCGCGGCTCACCGAGGTTGGCGCGTGGCGCGAGCGTACGGTTGAGGGCACCCCGCAGTTTGAGGGTGAGGACACGTTCGCCGAAGATCGCCACGGCGGCTTCTATACCCAGGATGAGCTGCGCGAACTCGTGCAGTATGCGCGCTCACGCGGCGTGACTCTCGTGCCTGGCGTGAATCTTCCGGGCCACGCACAGGCGGCGATCGCGGCGTATCCGAATCTGGGGAACTTCCCCGAGCGTCAGCTTCTCGTGCGTGAAACCTGGGGCGTGAGCGATCACGTGCTCGGTACGTCCGAAGCCTCGTTCCAGTTTGTTCGTGACGTTCTCGAGCAGGTTGCGGAGATTTTCGACTCGCCCTTCGTCCACGTCGGCGGCGAAGATGCACCCCTGACCGAATGGGAACGCTCACCCGAGGCGCGCACACGCCGCGAGGAGTGGGGATATTCGCGCGAGAGCGAAATCCTCGGCCGCTTCATCACCTTCGCGGGCGAGGTGCTGCGTGACAAGGGGAAGCGCCTTGCGGTGTGGGATTCCGCAGCCCTTGTGCGTATTCCCGACGATGCGATTGTGCTCGCGGGGGGCGAGCCGAAGGGCGTGAAGGCTGCGACGTCGCGTGGTTTCCAGACCGTTGCGGCACCCGAGTCGGTGCTCGGGCTTGATCGCGTGCAGAGCCGAAACGAGCCAGCGGGCGCACACCCCGTTTTGAGCCTCGAGGACGTGCTCAAGGCGAGCCCGCTTCCGAAAAAGCTCAGCGATGAGCACGGCAAGCTCGTACTCGGCATCGAAGCAACGGCGTTCGGTCAGTTCATTCCCACGGCCCGTCACCTCGAGTACATGCTGTTCCCGCGCCTCGTGGCGGTCGCGCAGCACGCGTGGGGGTCGTCGATCGACACCGAGGAGCTTCACGAACGCCTGCGCGCGCACGAGGCACTTCTCGCCCACCTCGGCGTTGAGTCCCGCAAAATCCTCGACTAGGGGCGCGAATTCTTAGAGGTCCGCACCGCGGTCTTTACGCATTTGCCCCCCGACCCAGAGGGACACGATTCCCGTAAAGATGAGCAGTGCCGTGCTCGTCATGAACACCGCGAATGTCGCGCTCGAGGAAGGCATGAGGCGCCCGAAAATGGCGCTTAGCCCCGCGTCGCGCGACGTGGACGCAGTGCTCGGAACGAGCGGCTCGACATCGATCACAATGTGGGCGCTCGTGCGCAAGCCCGCCGAGTCTTCGACCGTGTATTCGATGGGTGTAGTGCGACCCACGAACGTGTTCGCGGGGGTAAAGCGCACGCCGCCGGCGCTTGTCACCTCGAAAACTCCTTCCTCGGGGATTTCGAGGCGACGGCCCGAGCCTGCAACGAGTTCTTCAATATTGGTGGCTCGTGAGCTACGCAGCACGAGTGTTGAGGAATCGAAGGTCTGACCAGGACTCGCGGGAGTGTCGTTGCCGAGCACGTCAATGGTCACGGAGTTCACTCGGCTGTTTGAGAGGGCCTCGTCGTCACGCGCGGTGGGCACGGCGCTCGCGTATTGAGCGTGGAGAGTTCCGCTCGTGGTGTTGGAAGCGAGGACGCTTTCGATCGTGAAGGTGGCGACGTGGGGCGAGCTGCGCAGCACCGTATCGGGAGTGAATGCCACGGCGCGGGAGTCGGGGTCGAATTCCCACACCCCCTCGCCAGGCACCGTCATTCTCTTGCGATCGGAGGAAAGGGTCGTGCCCTGCGGCATGTCGCGCTCGGTAAACGCGAAAGTGTAGGGCTGAACGTTGAGGGATCCATCAAGGGGCGTGAACATCGCCACCTGGCCCCACTTCGCGGCTGTATAACGTGCGCCAACCTGGGGGTAGCCGACGCTCATGGGTGCAACCGAGGACGTGTTGCCGTCGAGATCTTTGCCTTTCACCCCCATGGGCGTCACGTCACGGACTTTGTCGCCGAGCGGAGTGAAGGTCAGGGTCTGCATGTTCCGGTCGAGCCCCCATGTTCCCTGATCGGCAACGGTCACTGAGAGGCCGTCGTCGGAGGTGTAGTAAGAGGTCTCGCCACCGAACGGCGCAAGCTCAAGCGTTGACGGATCGACGTTGGCCGCCGCGCTCGCGAGGTCAAAGGTCACCGGTGCTCCGTAACCTGCGGCGCGCGTCACGTCTCTGATGGCGGGGGTTTTGACTGTCACGGTGCCTTTGGCGACGGGCTGATATTTCGTGTCGCGCCCTTCGAGCGTGATGGGTCTCGGTTGAGTCCCGAGCCTTTCCCGCCTCGGAGTGAAGGTCACCTGTGCCCGGTCATCGGTCGCGAGTGCCCACGTTCCTTCATCGGGAACGATGAGACGCGTGCCGTCTTCCACGAGCGTGCTGCCCGCGGGAAGCCCTTCAAGCGTGAAGGCGAGCGAGGAAGGGTCCACGCCCGTGCCGTCGAGGGCAAGGGGAACCGTGACCTTTTCGCCTTCCGAGGCGCGTGCGCTCACGCTCGGGATTCCGGGATACGTCACGGTCAGGGTGACGGGTGCGGATTCGTATCCGGTCTTCGAACGCACCGAGAATTGCACGCTGTGGGATCCTCCTGCCTCGGAATTTTCGGGAGTGAACCTCACTCGCGTGTCCGTGATCTCCCACTTTCCCACGCCTTTGACAGAGAGCTTCTTACCGCCGCTCGTGGGCCTCGCGTCCTCGGATTCGGTGCTCGAAAGAAGCCTCATCGAATCCGTGTCGAGTGTCTCGAGGTCCTCCGCGGACACCATGAGAAACAGGTCAAAATCCCCGGGGTTGCCAAGGGTTGCCGTGTGTTTGAGCGCCGCTGGATCCGCGGGCAGTGTGAAGGGGCCATCTTCGCCGAGTGCGTGAGCGGCGGGAATAAGTGCCACGGCACCGGGCCCCTGGGCCGCGGGAGCGAGTGCGGGTCCGACGGTTGCCGCAAGAACAAGCGCGCACGCTGCGGTGCGCGCGAGAGCACTCCGGAGAATCGATTTCCGGTGCACGATTCTCCTTCCCACGATTACCTCGAATTCACCCGCCACACTACCAGCGACGATAGTCTTAGAGAGCCCAAGTATCCCAGCGTAGGGAGTCCCATGCTCAGCATCGTGTTTTCCGATCATTTTCGCCGCGATTCGTTTCTCGAGGATGCCGCGCGCTTCATCATGGGGCAACGCTGGTGCAGCAACTCGCACCGAGAAGCGCCCGAGCTGCAGATCGCGGGGTGGACTCGCCTCGCCGAGGATGAGCACCTCGTCGTATCGTTCGTGACCCTCGGTGCCGCTGACGGCGCACGCTTCGCGCTTCCGGTGGCGTGGAATAAAGACGGTCGCGTTGAAGAGGGGGAACTCGAAAACCTCATTACGCATGTCGACACCCCGGTAGGATCCCACAACGTGTACGACGCGACGGGGATCGATCGCGCTCGCGCTCTCCTCGCCCGCGCCCTTGTCGAGGGGGCCTCTGGCGAGGGGCTCACGCTCACCCCACACCTGTGCGAGGCAACCGCGCAGACTGTACGCGCAGATTTGCAGGCCATCACCACGACCGAGCGTCTCGTGGGCGAGCAGTCGAACACGTCCCTCATCATTCACACGGAAAGCGGCAACGAGTACATCATCAAGATCTTCCGCCACCTCCATGAGGGCACAAATCCCGATGCCGAACTTCAAGAGGCTCTGCAGGCGGAAGGCAACACGCAGATTCCCGAGTTCTTTGGCTACGTGAGTGGCACGGATGCGCTCGGCGGATCCGACATCGCGATCCTCAACCGTTTCCTTCCCGACGTTCAAGACGCGTGGCGCGAAGCGCTCATCGCTGCTGCCCAGGGCATCGATTTTGCCGGGCAGGCGTCGGACCTTGGCACCTCCCTCGCACAGATCCACACGGACCTCGCACGCGCCCTGCCCACCGAGCGAGCGAGCACCAACGCGCGTGCACTCACACTCGAGTCAATAAAGCGCCGATTCGCGCACCACGTCGAGGCTCTGCCCGTACTGGAGACCTTCGCCGAGGCAGCAAACGACGTTTTCACACGTACTCTTCGAGTCGAGTGGCCGCCATTCCAGCGAATCCACGGCGATCTTCACCTCGGCCAGGTCCTCAACTCACCAACCAAGGGCTGGGTTTTCCTTGATTTCGAGGGGGAGCCTTTGCGCCCCATGGCGGAGCGTGTCACGGCCGACTCGCCTTGCCGGGATGTCGCGGGCATTCTTCGAAGCATCGACTACGCGGCAGCCTACGTTGAACTCAATGAGGGCATCGATGCGCGCGAGTGGGCCGGCACGGCGCGCGAGGCCTTCATCGAGGCTTACCTCGCGGAGCGTTCAGCGCGGGGCGGGGAGGGCAGCGCGGAGGATCTGCGTTCACTTTTCCGTGTGTTCGAGCTCGATAAGGCCGCCTACGAAGCCGTGTACGAGGCGCAAAACCGCCCGGAGTGGCTCCCGATCCCTCTAACCGCGCTCGAGGAGCTCACGGCGACGGCTCACACTACGCTTCAGGAATGAAGTCGATCGGGCTCACGGAGGAGTAGCGGTCCTCGCGGATCGACACGACTCCCACGCCGCCGATAAACGGCGCGAGGGCCTGCGGGTTCTTACCGGGGTTCGCGAGGATGACCTGGAAGCCAAAGTGACGGAAGGATTCCATCGCGGCGGTGATGAACTTGCCCGCGCCTTTGCTGAAGGCCTCGTCGATGATGATGGGTGCGTAGCGGGGGACGTCCACGCCGGTCCCGGCCAGCTGATAGCGCAGCGCGGCCGCGAGGCAGAACGTCGTGAGGCGTTCGTTCTGACCGCCGGAGAGTGGGCCTCCGGACTCGTGCGCGTGTACAACTTCGCCTTCCTTGTTCACTTCTTCGGCGTGGAAATGAACATGGCGGCGAACGTCGAGGATTGCACGCGAGGCAAGATCCTCGCGAGTGCGAGCCTTCGTGATGATCTCCATGAGGTTCTGGAGCGCGAGGAAGCGCTCCTCGGCCTTTTCTCGATCAAGCGTGAGGTCGTTCTCGAGGCTCGAATTCGTCGCCTGGTTCAAGGCGCGCTTGAACTCGTCGAGAGCCGCGAGGTGCACGGGCCTCATTGACAGCTGGAGGTAGCGGCCCTCGTGGAATTCGACCTGCGCGAGCAACTCGTTGATCTTCGCAAGGCGCTTCCTAATCTGCGCGGGTTCGCGCGCGATCGCGGTCGCGAGGGCCTGCACATCGCCGAGAGTGTTCGAGGTAAAGAACTCAAAGAAGCGATCTTCAACCTCGGGGAGCTTTTCCTCCTCGATGCTGCGGAGAATCGCGAGGTATTCGGGCGTGGCCTCGAGCGATGTGTCAACGTCTGCGCCGCCCGCGGGCCAGCGCCTCGTGAATTCGCGCATCGCAGTGCGCATGTCTTCTTCGGCGCGTGCGGTTTTCTTCGTGAGTGCCATGAGTTCCGCATCGAGAGTTGCGGAAGCATCGCGCGTGACCCGGTCGATGTTGGAGAGGAGAAGGGTCGGGGCGATCGCGCGGAAACGTTCCTCGAGGTCGGCCCTCGTCTCGGGGGCGAGGGCGCGTTCCTCGATCTGGGCTTCGGCTTGGAGGTGGCGTTCACTGATCTGGTCGAGCTGTTCGTTGACGCGGCCGAGCTGCCCCACGATCTCGAGGAGTTCCTCATCTCCCTCGCTAATCGACATCTCGACCTGGTCAATCTGCCGGGCGATCTGGGTGAGGGCGCTTGAGCCATCTTCGGCGGCTCGCACCATGTCTTCGAGGTTCGCGATGCGGCGGGCGACGCTCGCAGCGTCCACATCGTCCCAGGTCACAGTTTGGATCGCCTGGAGCGCGAAGAGTTTTTCTCGGCGCGTGTGGGCCGCTTTTTCGAGGTCGCGCCGGCGAGCCTGCGCCTCGAAAAGGGCCTGTTCGGCGCGCGTGCGTTCCGCTTCGAACACGGCACGCTTCGCACGGTTGTCGAAGCCGAGCACCCAGTTTGAGCGGTCGTTGATCTGCCGCTCGGCGTTCTTCTCGTGTCGGGTTGCCGAGTGCTTGATTTGACCCGAGCGGAGCACAGCGCGGGGGTGCTTCGTAAACTCCTCGAGGTTCTCCGCGCACAGGTAATCCATGCGCGAGGCAACCTCGTTCGAGAGCCACTCGTGGAACTCGCCCTCGCGAATGTCAATTTTCGCCCCGAGTGAGCGCGGTTCAAGCCGCTTCGGTGCCGGTTTGACGCCCGTGTTGATGCGGTTATAGGACACGCGGCGGCGAAGCTTCATGCCGTCGATTTCGCGTGCGAAAGCACGGTAGGCACGCTCGGGGACGAGGATCGAGCGTGCGAGGCCACGCAGGGCCTGCTCGGCGGCGGCCGTCCATTCCTCTTCGCCCGCGCGCACCTGCAGCAGCTCGGCCGCGAACGGGAGATCGGTTGCGGCCACGCCGATGCGTTCGGCGAGAAGATCGCGCAGGGCGACGTCGTCGGAGTGGAGGTTCGAGGCGCGAGTCGTCAGCGAGGCCAGTTCCTGGCGGGTGGTCTCGAGCGCGTGCGCGTGCTCGCGCACCTGAGCCTCGGCCTCCCACTGGGTCTGCACTTCGTTCTTTTCGTCTTCCTCAAGCGCGGCGCGCAATTTCGCGACCTCACGCTGGGTTTGTGTAAACGTTTCTTCGTTCGACGGTGTGCGCAGGTCCGCGAGCGCGAGCTGCCCGGAAAACTCGGTCGCGCGTTCTCGGCGGCGGTCGCGTTCCACCTCGAGGCCCGCGATCTGTTTCTTCCAATCGTCGATTTCACCGCCGCCAGCGCTCTTGCGCTGTTCCTTCAGCTGAGCGAGGTCGCCGCGCGCATCAGCGATGTCCTGGGAGAGGCGGTTGCGGTGCGCGCGGAGCCTGTCCTGGTCACGCGTGAGACGGTCCTTTTCGTCGGCGAGGAGGCGCACAAGGTGCTGGGCTGCGAAAACATCAATATCATTGCGGCGATCCACGAGTTCGCTTCCGCGCGAGCGCGCCTCACGCCACACCTTGTCGGCTTCGCGCAGCCCCGTGAGAACGTCACGCTGCTCGCGCGCGGTCACGAGCGCGTCGTATACCTCGGAAAGGTTCTGGAAGTTCGCGAGAGCCTGATCGGCGAGGTCAAAGGTTCGGGGCTCGTCGAGCATGTAGTCGCGAAGCAGCGCATTGACGTCGCCGAGCTCCTTCGCGGATTGGATCTTGTGGAGAAGCCCGAGTGCTTTCTCGTCGGGAATGCCAAGGATTTGGCTAAAGCGTGCGCGGTATTCGCGGAATTGGCGGAACGTCTCGGTGCCCTCGAGGGTCTTTTCGAGCTCGCGCCCCTCAATGCTCGCACTCACGAACGGGCGCAGGTCAGCAACGTCGTAGGGTTTCGAGGAGATGACGTAGAGGCTCTTGACGTCCGAGTCAGAGCTGTGCCCCGATTGGAGCAGGAACATACGCGTGAGTTGGAGGGTTTCGCCAAGACCGTTGCCGAAGCGGAGGCTCACGACGCTCAGCGTGGAGTTCTCGCGCAGCACTTCCTGGCTGAATTCGCCGGTCGCGGCGTCGTAGTGCATCGCCCACGCGCCTCGCACGTAGCTTGCAACGGTACGGCGGTATTTCGTGCTGCGCGGCCCGGCGTCGGAGGCGGCGGCGTTGAAGTGGAGGGCCCGCGGCGGGGTGAGTAGCGCGCTGATCGCGTCGAGCAGTGTGGACTTGCCCGTGCCGGGACCGCCCGTGAGGAAGTAGCCCTTCGAACTGATCTCGAGGTCGTGGGTGCCGTGGAACGTGCCCCAGTTGCTCAGTTGCACGTGGTTGAGGCGCCATTGGCCCGGGTGCGGGTGGTCGGGATCCGCCACTTCGCGTCGGGGGTTCTCTGGGGCGGTTCCGACGCTTGCCTCGCCCAAGCCGTCGAGGGGGTTTTGCGCGTCGTTCATGGGCGTCTCTTCGCTCATTGGACTCATTCGGCTTGTCCTTCGGTCGTGGCGCGGGAATCGTCAAGTGCGTTTGCTGCGCCCGTGACGTCGTCGCCCGCGCGCTCGTAAAGGTCGATGAAGGTGCGCGCGGTGTCGGGGTTGATCATGAGTTTGAGAACGGGTGAGACCTCGAAGGAATCGCCTTGCTCTTCGAGGAGTCCTGCGCGCTGGATTTTCGCGATCGACGTGCGGATATCTTTCGTGAAGCCTGCTTCATCGGTCGAGGTCGAGCGCCGGTAGGGAGCGATGTTGGCGAGAAGTTCGGCTTCGCTCACAACCGCGCGCTGGCCGCGCGAGGACTGCGTGAGGAGGTGCTGGCGCAGCACGAGAAGAAGAACGGTATCGAGTCGGTTGAGGCCCGTGAGTCGGCGAAGGAGTTTCGGGGCGTCGGGGTCGTCCTCGCTTTGGCGCACGAATGCGACCTGCGCGTCGTCGTCGAGCACGAGTTCGAGGAACATGTCGGCGAGGCGCTGTTCGATGTAGGCGCGATCGCGAAGGAGCTGGCCGTAGCGCTGGGGGTCGCGTCGACCGTCAAGGTAGGGCCCTTGAAGCAGGGCAACGAGAACGCGGCGGGAATCCTCGACAAGCGCTCCCCCGGTGGAGCCGGCGTAGGTGAGGTCGTCATCGTCACGTGCGAGCGCCCAGTCGTCTCGATCCACGCTTGGCATCGCCTCGGGGGCGGTTCGACCGTCGGTGACCGTGTCCTCGTGTTCTCGCATGCGCGCGCTCTCCTCATTTTCCACGCCCTCCAGACTACCGGCCGCACAAGAGTTATCCACAATTTTCCCCCGCCCTCTTTTGGGCCGGCGCTTGAGTTCATAGGTTGACTGCATCAGCTCACCTCACCCGAAGGAGCCGAAGTGTCCCTTCCCTCGCTCACTGGCGGAACTCATCGCACTCCCGCGAAAATTTGGATCATCCTTGCGACGTTCGCTCTCGTGTGTGTCGTTCTAGGGCTGTGCCTCGCCCCCGCCGCGATGTGGCTCGTGCCTGTCGGCCCCGAGTCGGCCTGGGGCCACAGTCCACTGGCGGGGTTCGACCAGATCCTCTTGCGCATATTCGCGTTTTTGTTCGTGATCAGCGTGTTCCTCGGCGCAGGGAACTTCGCCGGGCTTGCCGCAGTCCCGTTTGCGATCGCGGCTCTCACGCGGTGCAAAGGTGCAGACCGCATCGGGTTTGCTCTCACGGCGATAACCTTCTTCATCCTCGGGCCGCTCCTCGCCGTTCTGAGCGCGCTCGCCATGGTCGCCCTTTCTTTGGTCCTCGCAACCGAGGTCACCAGCAATCCCGCCACAGGCGCGGTGAGGACCGAGTGGGAGGGACTCCGCTCTCTGGTCGTCTTTGGAACGTTCGCTGTCCCGCTCGCAATCGATCTCTTGCGATTCGCCGTCCTGTCGTTTGCGGGAGTCATCGTGTACTTCGCTGACCCCCGCTCTGACCCTGCCGGCTCCCCTTGAGCGCGGTAACCGTCTGCCTCCCCCCCCCCCCGCGCTGCCGCCCCTGCATCCGCCGGTGACCGCGAGGAGAAGCCGCGACACCCGCGCAGCGGCACTGCTTCCCGGGCTACTCACATTCACGTACTTCGTGCTCGTGAACGTCGCGTTGGTCGCGGATATTCACTATTTTTCGCTTGCTGAGTGACCCGCTCGCCCCCGAAACGGCGGAGCACGCAGCGAAGCGGATCCAGGCAAGTAACATCGCGTTAGCGGTCAATGCAGCAACGCTCGCGGTGCTCGTTGCCGCCACTATCGCCCCCTGATCGTCCTCGTCATCAATGCCCCCAAGGGGCAGGCTCGAAAGCACGCCACCTTTGCCTTTTCTATGCACATCATTCCTCTCGCTCTCAGCGTGGGATTGACCCCGTTCCTGATATTCGTCGTCGCCGAGTTCACTTGGGCATTCGTCCTCTTTTCGTTCTTGGCCCTACCCCTCGTGCTCCCCATCTATTCACTATTCCCACTCTCTAGCATCGCCTTCGCCGTCATGGCGGGCGTTCATGCCAGAGTCACACCGTCTCCCCTGAGCCCCGCGGCCCCGATGCCACCGAGCCTGCCCAAAATGATATTTGAGTGAACGAGCTTGCGGGTCCGGTCACACCCCTGACACGCTATTTGCAGTTGCATACATAACGCTTTTCCCGACAGGCCTTCTTCCCTGCAAAAGGAACACGATGACGCCGCACTCTTCGGCCCCCAATGGTTACGGGTACCCCGGCCATTACCCCGGCCCTGCCCCGTATCCCACACCCACTGCAGCACCCACCGGAAAGGCCGCCCGAGTCCTCGGCTGGATCCTCATCGTTCTCGCCTCGATTTTCACCCTCGGCTGGCTCCTCTACACCTTCACCACTGCGGCCGCCGGGGCACTTGATGCGTCGAACATGCTGCCCAAAGGGGGCGCTGACGAACTGCCCGCATACGTCATCCCGGGGATCATCGGTCTCCTCGCCGCGATGGGTACCGGCCCCCTCGCCTTCTGGCCCGCGCTCATCCTCCTGTTCGTTGGCCGCGGCCGCTCGCGCACGGCTGGAATCATCACCCTCATCGCCATGGCGATTGCGGCAGCCGGCTTCATCGCCTGCATGTCCATGGCCATCGGATTGGAGATCAAGCCCGTGCTGATCGGGGCAGCATTGTTCCCCCTTCTCTTTGGCATCACCGCAATCTTCTGCGGCCGCATGGCCATCCGCCACTCCATCTGACCTCGATCCCATACCCACACAATCCACTGAGCCTAGATAGGACCCACTCCATGTCCATTCCCCCGCACGCAGCACAGGGCCCCCAAAACTTCGGCGCCCCCGCCCACCGCGGCCAGGGATTCCCCACGGAAAATAAGCCTGCCAAGTTCGCGGGCCTCGCCACCGCCATCCTCGGCGGCATCATGACGCTCCTGTGGCTTCTCGGCCAGGCCATCGGCTACGGCGGCGCAGCCGTCGCGAGAGACAACCGCGACGCTTTCGAGGTCGCCATCATGATCACGGGACTTCTTGTCCTGCTGTTCATCGGCGTCTCTTTCCTCGCCTTCATCTCATCGGTGGTGCTCGCCATCGTGGGGCGCAAAAAGGCGCGCACGATGGGCATCATTGCCACGATCACCACGCTGCTGACTGGCGCCACGGGCCTCATCAACGTCGTGATTCAAAGAGTCATAGCAGGAAACGGTGGGAGCGCAGTCTTCGCGATCCTCACCAGCATCGTCATTCTGATTCTGTGCATCGTGCTCACCGTTGCCGGAATGCGCGGGGCCAAGGCGGCGAAGAACCAGATCGCCTAAGGGCGGGATTCCAGTTTGGAACATTCGCTGTCCCGCTCGCAATCGATCTTGTGCGATTCGCCGTCCTGTCGTTTGCGGGAGTCATCGTGTACTTCGCTGACCCCCGCTCTGACCCTGCCGGCTCCCCTTGAGCGCGGTAACCGTCCTACTCCCCCAGCCCGCGAACGTGCCGTAAAGTTGTGTGCGTCACCTTCGATACGCCCAGGGAGGTATCGTGACGGCGTCTGCACCCCCCTCACACCGACGCCCCGCTGCGCTATGGATACTGTTCAGCGGCCTCGCACTAGCGATGATCCCCGTACTGCCGGCCATCGTTCTTTTCCCGGCAGGCGAGTCCCCTTCACCGTCGCCTGAAGTTCCAAATGATGTGGGCACCTACGCGAAGCAGTTCGACTCGCTCGTGGAGAGCCTGAAATCGCTCGCTATTCTCGTCGTCTGCTGGATAGTCGGCACGAACCTTCTCGCTCTTTTGTCGTTCCCCTTTGCTCTCACGGCTCTCAAGAGGTGCTCACGCAAGGCTCGCCAAAAGAACATTTATTCGCTCATTTACTTCGTGGTGGGGCCCATTCTCGTGGTCCTGAGCCTCATCGTGCTCGTCGTCCTCTACCTCGTAGTGATAAATGTGGTCGACGCGGTGACGTCGAACAGGGAGGCTGCACAAAACACTGCGATGCCTTTCTTTATCGCCATCGTCGTGATCCCCCCATTCCTCGACATCGCAAGGTTTGCCTATCTTCTCTTCGCCGGTATCCGGGTGTACCGCACGAAGCCGCACCACCAGGAGGTCGAGGCGTCGTGAACGCTCCGCCAACCAAGATTTCGATTCGCAATCATGTCGGCCCCGCGCGAGTGTGGGTCCTTCTGTCGTCGATCGCGTTTGCCCTGCTCGTGCTCGCTCCCGGCGTTGGGGTCGCGCTCCTTTTATTCCCCGTTTTCATCGAGGATCCGCCGGACACAATGCCGGCCTTCCGGGGTGTCAACACGCTGACCTACACCGTTGTGCGTTCGGTTCTCGTGTGCGTCGTGGCCGCCCTCGCCGCCAATGTCCTCGTCATGCTCGCCGCCCCCGCTGTCGTCCGTGCGATTAAACGGTGCCCCACGCCGAGTGCCGCACGGTTCGGAACCATCTCCGCGATCGTGTTCGGCGCGGGTCTTCTCCTCAACGCGGCGGTCTGGGGATTAGCGCTCGGCCCGTTCGTTCTTTCCTTTTTCCCCGCTCTTCAAGGGGCTTCCGGATCGCTTGGAAAAGTCAGTTCACAGGCCTTTGAGAAGCTCCCGCTCCTCTCATGGATTTTCATGCTCGGGCCGTTCTTCGTCGACTGGGTGCGATTCCTCTTGATGATGGTCGCAGGAATCGTCGTCTCTCAAGCGAAGCAACCGAGCAGTGCCCAACCCGGCGAAGCTCTTACGGCTCAGGAACCTCGCTGAGGAAGAAGAACGAGGGCACGCGCGCCACATAGTCGGTGCCCGCTCCTTCGAGCGTGTCTTCGCGCCAGCGCACGATCTCAGTATCGCCCTCGCGCGTATCCGCGTGCGCCGTAGCGAGGAACATGAGCCCAATGACGCTTGCGAGCCCCTGCGGGGCGCCCTCCTCGCGCACGATTTGACCGATGCTTGCCTGCCCCTTCGCCTTGACGACGCCGTTGACGGAGGAGGCGAGCCCCACGAGATCAATGTCGTTCGTGCGCACGAGCTCGTCGAGCACCTCGACACTGAGGCGTGAGGCATCGTGGACCTCCGCTTCGGGCGGCACGCCGGGATCGCTCGGGTCCTTGAGGAGGTGTTGCGCGACGGAGTTCATCCGCGCGCGCGAAAGCCCGAGGTCGATGTATTCGGCCTTGCGGTGGCTCACGTCATCCTTTTGCGAAAGGGCGATGCCTTGCGCTTCTTGCAGGAGGTCGAGCAGAACGCGGTGCTGGCGGAAGTCCTGGCTACGCACGAAGCGCGCAAGCGAACGATAGAGCTCGGTCTTGACGTCGAGCACTTCTTGGGCGGGCTCATAAAGATCGCTAAACACGTTCGCGAGGCGGTCGCGCTCGCGTCGCGTGAGGTTCTGCGTGAAATCGCGAGTGAGCAGGCGATCCACGAGGTCCTGGGCGCGCTCGTTTTGCTTCGGGTCGTTGAGCATCCGGAAAAACGCCGTGAAGGTTTTGCCCACTTTGGATTGACCGAGCAGGTCATCGCCCGCGAGGAGCTGTTCGAGAATTTCGCCGCGCGAGCCTTCGGGCGAGAGAATCTGCTCGCGAAGGTTGAGGTCCACGGCGCGCAGGTCCTCGCGGTATTGGAGGAAGTCACCGCTCAGCTCGTCGGCGACTTGGAGGATGTCGCGAAGGCGCTCCGCGGAGTGCTCAGCGGGAGGCAGCATGAGTTCGCCCTCGCTGAGCGCTTGAATTTCTCGCTCGATCTGTGCGCGGCGCAGTTGGAGGCCACGAAGGCGCACGTCGCGGTCGCCTTCGGTGTCTTCGGCGAGTCGCTCGAACTGCTGCATCACGAGCGTGAGGCGCGACTCGGTGGTCGTGGGGCGATGCTCCTCGAGAGAGGAAATGAAACCGATCGCCTCAACGGTCGATACCGAAAGCTCGAAGGTCGTCTCAACCGTGGTCGGGTCATCGCGCCGCGTGAGATAGCCTTCGCGCACCCACGAATCTACATACTCCGAAGCCCCGCGCTGAACATCCTCATCGCCGCGCAAGAGGTCCAGGTGGCTTGCCACACGCGCGACCAATTCGGAGCGATCGAGTCTGCGATCACCGGCGGGGAACACGGTCTGCAAAATCGCGAGGGTTGCGGGCGCCTTCGTTGCGGAGAGCAGCCTCCACGTGGACATGCGACGAAGCCGCTCGTAGGCCTCGGCACGCTCGTTCGCACTATGGCCGCCGAAGGTTTGAAGATCGCTCACACTCACGCCTCAACACTATCGAAGCCGCGCTCGGCTTAGCGGTACTCACCGTAGTAGGCACCCGTGCGCTCCTCGCGAAGCGCCTCAAAGTCGCCGCTCAGGATCGCCGCGCGAATTTCTTCGACGAGGCGCACAACGAAGCGCTCGTTGTGGATCGTGCACAGAGTCGAGGAGAGCATCTCCTTTGCCTTGAAAAGGTGATGGATGTACGCGGCTGTGTAGTGGGTGCACGTGTAGCAGTCGCAGCTCTCATCAATCGGTGCAAATTGCGTGCGGTACTTCGCGCCCGTGAGGTTCACCCGGCCACGTGCCGTGTACACGGCGCTGTTGCGCGCGACGCGCGACGGCGAGACACAATCGAACGTGTCGGCACCCGCCGCGATGCCCGCGAACAGGTCGTCCATTTCGGAAAGGCCAAGAAGGTGGCGCGGCTTCTCGTCGGGGAGCTCGTCCGTCACCCAACCAACGATCGTCGAGAGGTTTTCCTTCTCGAGGGCACCGCCGATGCCGAAGCCATCGAACTGCCAGCCCTCCACGGTCATCGCACCAAGATCACGCGAGGCCTTGCGCCGCAGATCCTCGTATTGCGCGCCTTGAATGACGCCCCACAGCATCTGGTAGGGCTTCCCCTCGCGCGCTTTGGTGAGACGTTGATGTTCGGCGATACAGCGCTCGGCCCACAGCCGCGTGCGTTCAAGCGCCTTTTCCTGGTAGCCGCGCGAGTTCATGAGAGTCGTGAGTTCATCGAAAGCAAACATGACATCCGCTCCGAGCGAATGCTGGATCTGCATTGAAAACTCCGGCGTAAAACGATGCTCGGAACCGTCGATGAAGCTGCGGAAGTTCACGCCGTCATCGTCCACGTGCGCGAGGCGTTCCTTGCCCTTCTTTGTCGCAAGATCCGTGCCGTCGGGCGTGCTCGCGCGATCACTGCCCGCGAAGGACTCGGAGAGCACCTTCTGGAAACCGGCGCCAAGGCTCATGACCTGGAAACCGCCCGAATCGGTGTAGGTGGGGCCACTCCAGTTCATGAACGCCCCGAAACCACCCGCCTCGTCAACGAGCTCGTGACCAGGCTGCAAATAAAGGTGGTAGGCGTTCGCCAGGATCGCTTGCGCGCCGAGCTCTTTCATCGACTCCGGAAGGACCGATTTCACAGTCGCCTTCGTGCCCACCGGAATAAACGCCGGGGTCTGAATATCGCCGTGTGGCGTGTGAATCACGCCCGCGCGGGCCTTCTCTCCGTGACGCGCGGCAATGTCGAAACCCGCGCCTTCTTTTTCGCTCGTGCTCATTGGACCATTTTCCCACGAGAGAGCGCACACCGTCGACGCGCATAAGGGGTGCGCTCGGGCCTGCGGCCTGTAAAGTTCTGTATCGTTCCACGTTCACATCATCGGAAGGGCACATGGCGAACGCACGCGGGCACCGTGCCCCTTCAACGAGCGAGGGCGCGCCGAACTTTGCGCTCGAGGATTTTGTTCAAGACGCGCAAGAGCCCGCACTCGAGAATCTCGACGACTTCTCGTGGGTGCAAGAGGCCGAGGAACGCGAAAGCGAAGACATCGCCGCGTGGGGCGCCGCTGAAGACACGGGCGAGCCGTTCGTGTGGTACCAGGAACCGCAGGTTGCCGAGCAGGCGTCGGACTCCCCCGCACCCGGTCACGACACCCCTGCAGCACCGACTCCTCGCGCCTCCGCACCGAAGGCGCAGCCCTCCCACTTCCGCCCCGAGATCGAAGGGCTTCGCGCCGTAAGCGTGTTCATGATCGTCGTCTACCACGTGTGGCTCGGGCGCGTCTCGGGCGGCGTCGACGTGTTCCTGTTCATCTCAGCGTTCCTGCTCGGCTCCTCGTTTGCGCGACGCCTCGATGCGCGCAAACCGTTCGGGCCCGTGCGGTACTGGCTGCGCACCTTCACAAGGCTCATGCCTCCCGCGACCATCGCGATCCTCGGCACCCTCCTTGGCAGCTACCTGATCCTGCCCGAATCCTCGTGGCAAACGGTGATTTCGCACGCGATCGCCTCCGCCACGTACATCCAAAACATTTGGCTGTCGATCACGAGCGTGGATTACTACGCGCTCGACGCCTCAACCGCCTCCCCGCTCCAACACTTCTGGTCACTCTCGCTCCAGGGGCAGGTGTTCCTCACGTGGCCGCTGCTCTTCATCGCGGCGAAGTATGCCGCGAGGAAAAGCGCGCACCCTCGCCGCGTCGCCTTCGGATTCTTTGCCGTGATCGCGGCCGCGTCATTCGCATTCTCGATCTACTACACGGCCACGCATCAATCGTCCGCCTACTTCTCCACGCCCGCGCGCGCATGGGAAGTCGCGTGCGGCACTCTTCTCGCCCTGAGCCTCCCCACCCTCGATCGTCTCCTCGGCTCGGCCCGCCCCGGTTCCCCCACCGCGCCGCGCCACCGCACGCTGCGCGCCTTCGCCGGCTGGGTGGGCTTTGCCCTGCTCGTGTCTCTCGGCATCGTGCTCAACGTTCAAGGCCTCTTCCCCGGCTGGATCGCCCTGTGGCCCCTCACGGGAGCGGGTCTCATCATCGTTGCGGGATACTCCGGTACGTCGTGGGGCTTCGACCGCGTGCTCACCATGAAGCTCCCTCGCGCTCTCGCGTCGAGTTCGTACAGCCTCTACCTCGTGCACTGGCCGATCCTCATCCTGTGGCTCGCCCACTCCGGGCAAAAGCGCGCAGGCGCCATCGACGGCCTCCTCGTCATCGCGGGGAGCATGGCCCTTGCGTGGATTCTCTCCACAATCGTCGATTCGCGTTTCCGTAAGCCCTCGTGGAAAAGCGCGCCCTGGTGGCGCTCCCTCACGGTCATCGGCACGTGCCTCGCCCTCGTTCTCGGCGGGGCGCTGGGACTCCGTGGCTACCTCGCGAGCCAGCAAACGTCGGACCCCATCACCGCCGACTCGCCCGAGAGCTCACGCGTTCTCACCGAACCCTTCAACCCCGACACCCTCAGCCCGAAGGGCTTCGAGCTGGACGACCAGTGGCCAAGCCTTCCCCATCTGTGTGACGACCCGAGCGGCGTTCTCGTCGCCACGAAAGATATTCCCTGCGAAACCCTGCGGCCTCTTGACGCGAAAACCAACGCGACCGTCCTCGTCGTGGGCTCCTCCCACTCACGCCAGTTCATCCCCGCCCTCCTCGCCGAGGCCCAAGCGCACAACTGGCAGATCATCAACTTCACCAAGAACGCGTGCACGTTCCGCGAAGATTCGTCGCTCGAGGATGGCGAGTACTGCAAGGGGTATTTCGACCAGGTCATGAAGGCGATCGACGCCCACGAGCCCGATCTCGTGCTCATGACTTCCACCAAAGCAACCCCGACCGGGACGGGTGAAGCGGTCCCCGAGGGCACCCGTGAAGGCATCCAGGCAGTACTCGACAAGGGCGTCAACGTTCTCGCCCTCCGCGATGCGCCGCGCTGGCCCACGAGCCTTTACACGTGCGCCGAGTCCGTAATCAACGCAGGCGGCAAGCCCATGCGCGCCGACGATGAGTGCGGAGCGAACCTGAGTTCAAAGCTCGCCGAGGAGGACCCGAGCGCGGCTCTCGACGGCATGACCGGGGAAAGCGACGCGAAGCTCTACCGCATGGATCTCAGCGATCTCATTTGCCCCGATGGCCGCTGCGCCCCGATCCAGGGCAACGCCTACGTGTACATGGACGACAACCACCTTACGCGCACGTTCACGAGCGGGATCGCGCAGAAAGTTTCGGCGAGGTTTGAGCGGCTCGGTATCCCGCTCGAAGGAAACGCTGGTAGGGCGGGGTCCGACGGTGGCGGGGCTTAATCGTGCCTCCGGCAACGTACGTCACGCTCGAAGTGGCGGCGCGATCGTGCCTGTAGCATGTACGCTCGAACATGGCCTTCGAGCCCATGTTCTTCTAACGTTCACGACCCAAGGCGGCACATGACCTGGCAACCACTCATCCTCCCCGCGATCGTCGCGTGCCTGTGGGTGACCGTGCCGGGTTTCCTTGTGAACCTCACTTTGGGGTGCCGCCGGTTCACGGCAGTCTTCCTCAGTCCACTGACCTCGGTTGGTCTCATTGTCGTCGCGGCAATTCTTGGCCCGTTCGTGCACCTTCCGTGGGGTCCATTGCCTGTCGTGCTCGTGACGATTTTTTGCGCCGTCATCATCATTGGGCTTCGCCTTCTCCTGCGGAGAAAGTTCGGGGGTCCGGTGAAGGCTCCGCGGCGCGCACGCATTTCGTGGCGCGCTCGCTTGACGTCCCCTCCCGTTCTTGCGCTTGTGACCGTCGCCGGATCATTCGTTCTCATGCTTCGCCATGTACGCAACATTCTTGGCACCCCATACGCGTTTGCGCAGGCCTTCGATGCGATCTTTCACCTCAACGAAGTGCGGTGGATGATCGAGCATCGGAATGGTTCGAGCCTCGATGCCCTCACCATGACGGCAGCCCCCTGGGACTCAAAGTTTTACCCGGCCGCGTGGCACGACATCGCCTCACTGACGGGGCTCACCACGGGGGTACACCACGTCTCGCTTCTCACGAACGCCACGATCATCGCCACGGTTTGCGTCGTCTGGCCCCTATCGATGCTGGCCCTCGTGTACGTTCTCACGCCCGGAAATTTGCTGCGCTACACGCTTTTCCCCACCGGGGTTATTCTCGCGGCTCTTCCGGCGTTTCCCTTGACGTTCGTGGAGCACGGAACTCTCTACCCGAACCTCCTCGGGTATTGCCTTCTGCCCTCCCTCTACGTTCCCTTCCTTGCCCTCTTAGGGCAGGCGAAACGACTCAACATCTCGAGATTCCAGAGCATCGGGGTCGGTTTCTTCGGCTCGATTGGAACCGCGTTCGCCCATCCCACGGCCGCACTGATGATGCTTGCAGGTTCAACGATCATTACGGTCTATTTCTTCCTAAGGATGGCGATCAAGCGACACGCTCTTCGCGAACTCGCTCTGCTCGGCGGTGCGGGACTCCTTCTGGGGGCGGTCACCGTCGTGTCGTGGGTCAAGATCCGCCCACCGGGTAGCGCGGCGGAAACGTGGAGTCCCGACACCGACACCGTCGGCGCGATCGGCGGAATCTTCATTCATAGGCTCGTCAACGGGATCCCCCAGTATCTCGTGCTCATTCTCGTCGTGCTGGCGATCATCGGTGCTCTCCGCACCCGCTTCTACCTCCCCCTCGCACTGTGGATCCTTTCGGCATTCTTCTGGGTTGTTGCCGCGTCGTGGCCTATGGGACCCGGCCGGCGCGACATCGTAGGGGTGTGGTATTCGGATATTCCCCGTCTCTACGCACAAATGGGGCTTTTCCTCATTCCCGCTGCAGCAATCGGCGTGGGGTATGCGTGCAAGTGGCTCGCGCGCAGAAGCAAGGTCATCGCCCAGACTCCTCTTCGTCGATCGGGCATCGCCGCAGTCGCCGCTGCCGCTCTCGTGGCCACCACGCAAGCGAACCCCATGATGGATTCGTTTATTGACCGGGTCGAAAGGGTTTACACGCTTGACGCGAGAACAAACTCGGTTAACCGCCAAGAACTGACCTTCATCTCGAACCTCCCGAACTACGTGGGGCCGAACGACAAGATCTTCGCGAATCCCTGGCGCGGCGAGGGTCTCATCTATGCGTTCTCAGGGGTGAACGTTTCCACCCACCACTTGCTTTCGTATGAGAGCCGCTCCGACATCTATCTCCTCAAGCATCTCAATCAGATCGACACCGATCCGATTGTGTGCGAGGCGCTGAAGGCCGGCGGCTACACTCACGTTGTGTACTTTTCCGGTCCTGAAGTCGACTTCACCTACGCTACCTACAGGGGCTTGCAGCACCTCGACGAAACCAAAGATCTCGAACTCGTGTATCAAAACGGGAACGCTTCCCTCTACCGCGTTACCGGATGTTTTAGCTAATAACCACTACTGAACCTGCCTCTCAAAATTTTGGAGTTGAACGTGACTGTTGACATCCTGTTTCCCTTTTACGGCGACGTAGCGCTTATGAAGCAAGCGGTGCGCTCGATCATCGGGCAAACCAACCCGGATTGGCGGCTGGTCGTTGTGGACGATGGCTACCCAGATGACTCAATTCCCGGCTGGTTCGAGTCTCTCAACGATTCGCGCATCACGTACATGCGCAATGAGAAGAACCTCGGGGCGAACGGCAACTACACGAAGGCTCTGAGCTTCGTTGAGAATGACCTCGTCACCGTCATGGGTGCCGACGACGTTATGCTCCCCAACTACATTGATTGGTTTGTTCACGCTGCACAGTCCCAGCCCGAAGCACAGATCTTCCAGCCGGGCTGCGTCGTGATTGACGAGAACAACGCTCTCTCGAACACCCTCGTTGAGCGAGTCAAGGACCATTACCGCCCTTCCAAGGCGGGGGTTCTGAGCGGTGAAGAGCTCGCAACGTCAATCCTTCGCGGCAACTGGCTGTATTTCCCGTCCCTCGGCTGGCGAGCAAGCACGATTACGGAGATCGGTTTCCGCAAGGGGCTGAATGTTGTTCAGGACGCGGCTCTCGTGCTTGACGTGGCCATGAGCGATGGCGGGCTTTACTATGATCCGACGGTCGCCTTCATGTATCGCCGCCACGGCGGTTCTGATTCGTCGTGGCGCGCCCTCGAGGGAACTCGTTTTGAGGAGGAGCGCCTCTTCTTCAATCAAATTGCGAACGAGATGACTGAGAAGGGCTGGGCGAAGGCCGCACGAGCCGCGCGCCTGCACGTGTCGTCGAGACTCCACGCGCTCAGGCTTCTGCCTAAGGCTGCCCTGGCCAAGAAATGGCAGGGCGTCAAGAACCTCGCGACGCATGCCGTCAAGTAACGATCAAACGGTCACAAAGCGCGATTCTGCGGCGATCCTTGCCGCTTCCGCATGCGCGGCGGTGTCCGCGCTCTTGGCAACGTGGTTTGCTAACCGCTACCTCGAACCGTCAGAGGTTACCGAATTTCTTCTGTTTTGGTCGGTGCAGTTTGGCATATTTGGCATCGTTGCGGGTATTCAGCAGGAGGTTACTCGTGCTGTGGGAGCCGCCCGCCTTGACCGCAACTCCACAGGTGCCCCCATCGTTTTGGCCGCGGCGACGGTGGGAGGGCTCTGCGCTCTCGCAACCGTTGCGACTTCCCCCTGGTGGGCGAATGCAACGCTCCCCACGAATACCGCCGTTTCGGTCGCGCTCTTGGCTCTCGGTGTCGCGCTCTATGCGTTTCATTCCGCGTTGAGTGGTGCGGCCGCAGGTTCCCAGCGGTGGTTTCTGTTTTCCGTCTTTGGCGGTGGTGAAGCGCTCTGGCGTCTCGCGGCAATGGCGGCAGTGTCGCTCATTTCTGCATCTCTTTTGGGACTCGAGGCGGCCGCGATTTCACCGATTCTTTTGTGGCTAGTACTCGCCCTACTTGATCCCGGGACCCGAACGATCATTCGCTCACGAGCAGACGTTTCATACGGCAGGCTCATGCGAAACGTTTTCATGGCCATGGGCTCCTCAACCGCCTCGGCCGTCCTCATGACCGGGTTTCCGGTGCTGCTTAACGCGAGTGAGAAGGCGTCTCCTGGGTCATACACGTTCTTGGTCATGGGGGCACTGATTTTGGCAGTGTCGATTTGCCGTTCCCCGATCATGATCCCTCTTCAGGCTTTCCAGGGGGTGGCGATTGCGGCGTTTTTGCGCCAGCGTCACCGTCCTATCGCGGCGTTTACTCGCCCAGCCGCGGCGTTACTCGGTGTGGGAGCTGCGGGTGCGATTGCGGCCTTTTTCGTGGGGCCTTGGCTTTTTCTTTTGATCTACCCACCGAAGGCGGGGGCGGAGGGTGCGTATGCCTCTGTGGCAAGCGGTCCTGTTCTCGCTGCGTTGACGTTTGGCTCCGCGATTATGGCGCTCTTGGTTCTCTCCGGTACAGCGGTTCTTGCACTTGATCTTCACCGCACATACCTGGCGGGTTGGGTAGTCGCCGCGGCAGTGACGACAGCACTCTTGTTCGCCTTGCCCCTCAGCATCATTCCGAAGGTTCTTGTCGCGCTTTACTGCGGGCCAGCGGTGGGGTTCTTGACCCACCTGTTCGCCATGAAACGCTCCGCCGGCCGTTTCCGCGCTCGCGTAGCCGAGGCGATCTAGTTAGAGTTCATGCTCACGCCGTAGCGGCGCTTGATGTACGCGCCATAGAGCGCCCTGTAGAGGCTCGGCGAGACCTTGAGCAGTATGGCAGCAGCTCCGAAAACTGGTCGAACTTTAAGACAGGTTGCGGCCTCGCCGAAGGAAATACGACGGCGGATTTCTTTGAGCGCCTCGCTTGAAGTGCTGGACTTCGCGACCAATACCTGTTGAGCGTTATTGAGATACGTCAGAACTTTCGAAACCGTCAGTGCCTCGCGGAGCTTGGGGTCGCTTCGGTACTCGCTAGTCGCTTCAGCCATGAGCGTGGTCAGCTTGTCGCTTTCCTCCACCGGGGTGACCCTCCCCCACGTCAGTCCATCGGTATCGATCGAGTATCGATAGAGCGGCTCTTCTACTATGGAGACCAAGCTCGCGTTCATCAAGGCTTGAAGCACAAAAAGGGCATCTTCCGCACGATGAATCTCTTCCGAGAAACGAAGGCCCCCGGCGATTCGCGCGCGGAAGATCTTGTCCCACAAGAACGGGGTAAACGACCCACTCAACATTTTGATGGCCGCGCGCAAGCCTGCTTGCTGACCTAATTCGGCGGGTTTTCTTAGATTCTCCTCACCGTCGGCCGATATAACCTTGTGGCCGCACGAAACAACGTCGGTGTTCGCCACCTGTGCAGCCTCATGGAGTGTGGCGAGGAACGTCGGTTCGTAAGCGTCGTCCGAATCAAGGAAGGCAATCCACTCTCCGACCGCTTCTTCCAGTCCAGCATTTCGCGCCGCAGACACTCCGCGGTTAACTTCGAACGAAATAGTCTTCACTCGAGGGTCTGGCTCATCACTGAGATAGCGAGCGATTTTTTCCCGTGCATCGTCCGGTGAAGCGTCTATGACGACGATCAGTTCCCAGTCCGCATCGGTCTGAGCTTGCACCGAGGCGATTGCAGAAAGAACTGTCCGGCTGGTGTTGTAGACGGGCATAATGATCGATGTTCGGGGAGTTCTCATCTCCGTGACCGCTCCTTCTTGTCCAACAGAACTATTCCTCAGCCTCCAGGGCTAACGTCGACGCTCTCCTCCACATCGTTATCGTGGGAAGTCGTCGCAGGTACGGCTAGAAGGCCTCCGAGGGTAACGACAAACGCGAGCTCGAACTCGTTTAAACCACGCCGTATTGTTTGCGTGCATAGAGGGCGTACAGCCAACCGTATACGCGAGGGGCACTCTTCATGAGCATCGCAGCAATGGCAAGAGTTGGACGCACCGGCACCGTTCTCACGATTGGTTTGAAGCCGAGTTTTTTCCGCACGTCTTTCATGTAGAGAGCTTGGTCGTCGTCTTTCAGTAAGCGCAGGGCAGCGTGCCCCGCATTCACGTAAGTGTTAATCAAGCAGATCGAAAGCCCGGGCTCAATATCACGAGGGCTTCGCTGACTCCTCAGAACTTCTCGCAGGTAGTCGAGGAACTTTACCGATTCACTCATGGGAGGCACCGAGCTCCACGTGATCGATTTTTCGTTGACGGTGTAGAGGTGCAGAGCGTCCTCGATCACCCGAACGTTGCGCGCCATTCCAAAGACCTTCACGGCATACGCTGCATCTTCAAGGCGGTTGATGATGGGGAACTCCGCCCCTTCAATAGCAGAACGTCGGAAGATTTTGTCCCATGCGTACTGCGAGAGTCGATCAATGAGAAGGAGTTCCTGCGCCTCGCTTCCGCTGTAGATCCCCGCCTCGCCCTTGAGCCGGTCACGCTTGGGCTTTGCGTCGGGCCCTACGACCGTGTGTGCGCACACGACGATATCGACGTCCGCAGAAGTCGCCTCATGCATGCGCTCGAGGAAGTTCGGGCGATATGCGTCATCGGAGTCGAGGAACGCGAGCCACTCACCCCGCGCCTCACGTATTCCCGCGTTACGTGCACCGGGGAGGGTCAAATTAGTGTCGTTCTCAATGAACCGTATCCGGTCATCTTTGCACGAATCGAGGTGCTCCAGGATTACTGCGCGGGCGTTGTCCGGGCTGCAATCGTTCACGATGATCAACTCAAAGTCCGCAACCGATTGAGAGCGCACGCTTTCGATCGCTCGCACCACCGTGGCTTCGGTGCCGTAAACTGGCATGATAATTGAGGTGCGCGGGGCTTCATTCTGCTGAGTCATATGCACGGTCGAGAGTCTACCCGAGCACCGATGGCATGGAGCCAGCGCTTCTCCCCGTCGAATCGCCGCCCTTTCCACAATCTTGCGAGGAGTTCTCCCGTGACAGCTCACGACCATGAGGCCGCATCTGCTTTCGCCACCGACTTGGGCGCATTCGTCACCCAGTCGCCGAGTTCTTTCCATGCCGTGGCGACCGTGATCCGCACCCTCCTGGAAGCTGGCTACACGGAGCTGCATGAAGCGGAGTCGTGGGACGGGATCACCACCGGAAGCCGCTATTTCGTGCGTCGCGACGGCTCCATCATCGCTTTCGACGTTCCGACTGGAACCACTGGCACGACGCCTCTTCGCATTTTCGGGGCGCACACGGACTCCCCCGCACTTAAGCTCAAGCCCAAGAGCTCAATCAGCTCGCACGGCTTCAACCAGGTTGGTGTCGAGGTCTACGGCGGTGCACTTTTCAATTCGTTCCTCGACCGCGATCTGAAGCTCGCGGGTCGCATGGTCCTCGTAAGCGGTGAGGAGGTGCTCGTTCACACCGGGCCGTATTTGCGCGTGCCTCAGCTGGCCGTTCACCTCGATCGGGCCGTGAACCGAGACGGCCTCAAGCTCGATCCTCAAAAGCATCTCCAGCCCATCACCGGGCTTGCGGGCGGCGGCGACCACGATGTGCTCGCTGACCTCGCCGAGATCGCTGGGGTCAACCCCAAGGACATCGCCGGATACGACATCGTCACGGTCGATACGCAAGAGCCCCAACTCATCGGCGCACGCAAAGAGTTCCTCGCGAGCGCACGGCTCGATAACCTCCTCTCGACTTTCGCGGGCATGCGCGCGATGGCCGAGCTTCACAGCACTGAAGGCGCACCCATCGCGCTGTTCGTTGCCAACGATCACGAAGAAGTCGGCTCGGCGAGCCGCTCCGGAGCCGCCGGCCCGTTCCTTGAAGATGTCCTCGCGCGCCTCTACACGGCGCTTGGTGCAAGTGATGAAGAGAGGCGGCGTGCGTTTAACCGCTCGATTGTGGTCTCCTCCGACGTCGGACACTCCATCCACCCGAACTACGCCGAGCGGCACGACCCGGCCAACCAGCCCGTTGCCGGCAAGGGCCCGATCCTCAAGATCAACGCTGATCAGCGTTACGCGACCGACGCTCGCGGCGCAGCGTTCTGGGCCCGCGCATGCGCTCACGCCGGCGTGGCGTACCAGGAGTTCGTGTCGAATAACGCAATGCCGTGTGGCTCCACAATCGGCCCGATCACCGCGACTCGCCTCGGCATGACCACGGTCGACGTTGGTGTTCCCATCCTCTCAATGCACTCGTGCCGCGAGCTTACGGCGGTCACCGACCCCTATGATCTGTATCGAGCCGCGCTCGCCGTGCTCTCCCCCGAGGTTCCCACCGGCTTCTAGTCTCGAGCGGACTTCTACCCCCTAACGAATCGGTTTTATGTCGTCATCTGCAGCATCTGCTCCCACTCATCGTGCGGAGCTCCCGAAGGAAAAGCGTGTTTTTCGCACCGACGTCCACGGATTGAGGGGCCTCGCGGTTTTCCTCGTCGTGATTTACCACGTGTTCGTGGGTCGCGTTTCGGGCGGCGTTGACGTTTTCTTGTTCATCTCCGCGTACTTCCTCACCGGAACGTTCGTGCGACGCATGGAAACCGGAAAACCGATCGCTGCCGTGGGGTACTGGGGCCGAACATTCAAACGTCTGCTACCACCCACCGTGGTGGTGACGTTCGCGATTCTGGCCGCGACCTACCTTTTCCTCCCTGCGAGCACCTACGTGCCGATGCTCAAGGACGCGTTCTTCACCCTCATCCAGGGCGAAAACTGGTGGCTCATCAACCAGGCCACGGATTACTACGCAGCCGACCGCACCGCGGCAAGCCCCTTCCAGCATTTCTGGTCGCTGTCGATTCAGGGGCAGGTGTTTCTTGCCTGGCCTCTGCTTTTCGCACTTCTCGCCCTGGGACTGAAGGCTTTTGAGCGCCGCTTCCCGCCAAAGAGCCAGCACCAGCACAACATTCGCGTGTGGTCCACGAGCGGTATCGCGATCGGCGCCGTCACTCTCGCGAGCTTCATCTGGTCGGTAATCGAAACCGCCGCGGACCAGCAGACCGCGTACTTCGACACGTTCGCCCGCTTTTGGGAGTTCGGCCTTGGCGGGCTCGTCGCGATCGCTCTTCCACTGATTGCTGAGCGCACCGATACGCTCCATCCCCATAGCCCGAAGGGTCGCTCGTGGCGTTTTGCCCTGTCGATGGTCGGCGTTCTCGCGCTCGTATCGATGGGCATGCTCGTGGATGTCGCCGGAAAGTTCCCCGGCTGGCTCGCCATCTGGCCACTCTCGGCAGCCGCGTTCATCATGGTGATGGGCTACAACCCGATTCTCAGTTCGAAGCCGCTCCAAAAGCTCGGTGGCATCTCCTACGGGCTGTACCTCGCTCACTGGCCGCTGCTCGTGCTCACCCTGCAGATTCTTGACATCCCCAAGGCGCCGTTCTGGCTCGGTGTGATCCTCGTGCTCGCAAGCCTCGCGCTCGCATGGCTGATCACGAAGTTCGTGGACACGCCGTTCCGCCGTTGGAAGTGGGCCGGCGCCAAGACGCACAGGTCGGTCGCGGTCGCCCTTGTGACCGTCGCCGTCGGGCTCGTTCCCGTTATCGGTGCCCAGCAGTACCTCGAGTACCGAACGGAACAAGTGCGCGCGGAGGCTTACAAAAACAACCCCGGCGCGCGAGTACTCGCTGACGACTACACCCCATTCGAAGATGCTGATGACTCGGCTCCTGAACTTCCTGGGGCTGCGGGCCTAGAGAATGAATGGTGGTCACTGCCCGAGTCATGTGACGAAATTATTCATGATTCCAACGCACCCGCGCCGTTCGAGGATACGTGCCACGCCCTGCTTCGTGGCGAGGCCGACGCCAATACGATTGTGTATTTCGGCAACTCTCATATTCAACAAACGGCATCAGCTTTTGAGCCCTTGGCTGAAAAGGCAGGGTTTAATTCCGTCGCGCTCGTCAAGAATGGGTGCGCTCCGTACTTCGACGAACCCGACTACTGCGTTAGATTTGCGGAGGAAAGCACAAACGTCATCAAGGCGCTCCACCCGAAAGTGGTCGTGATGGACACGACTTTTATCGACGCAGAGAACGAGGAAAGCATTAAGCCCGAGGTCATCGGAGTTGTTCGAGAGTTGACTGACTCCGGAATCGAGGTCATTGCACTGAGGGACCAGCCCCACCTCGAGGCGAATCTGGTTCAATGCCGAGAAGCTAACCCTGACAACCCCGAGGCTTGCATCGACCGATCGTGGCAGAAGCTTCCCGCCGAGCGCCCCGATCAGGAGTTGGCAGATGACCCGCGTGTCCACTTCGTCGACTTCAATCCCAGCATCTGCCCTGACGGTGAGTGCGTCCCGGCCATTGGCAATGTGACCGTTTTCCTTGACGTCGACCACATCACGAAGTCATACGCCGAATCATTGCAGGACGTCGCGCAAAAGCAACTCGAGGAAAGCGGATTCTCGTTCTAGTTCGCCTACTCCTTGCGAACCGTCAAAGATCTAAGCCGCTTCCTCGATAGCCTCTCTCGCCGCGTCGGCGCGCTCAACGACCTCGTTATCGCCGGACGTGTCGCGCACGCGGCGCGCGTCCTTGGTGAGCTCGTCGATCTGGTAGAGGGCGCTATCGAGAAGCCCCTCGGCCGCGCACAAGAGAGCGAGATCGATGCGTGCGTGGATCACCTCGGGGGCGTCATCCCCATCGACAAGCAGCGCGGGAAGAGAAGCGAACGCACCCGCACTTGACGCGGGAGCCCCTTCGCTGAGAAGCGCTCGAAGGCGCGCCTCGGCACTTTCGCCAATCTCAACGCGGTCATCAAACATCGCGTACTCCCCCGTGCTCGGTTTGGGTGTGCGCCGGCTGCTCTTCTTCGCGCGCCTGGGCGGCTTCCAGATCGCGGCGCATTTGTTCCATTTTCGCGACGCTCATGGGCGGCCGCTCAAGCCCCTCACGCGTGGGATCTGCGGTTTCCGACGCTGGCCGGGCACCATCGACGCTCAACGATCCCGCAACGTCCACCCCAAAGATCGTGTGGATTGCTTCGAGGAACTGATCAGCCTGTCCAGTTTTGGCGAGTTCTTGAGCGCGCACCATCGGGGAATGAAGAAGCTTGTTGTAGACGCGCCCCAGCGAGCGTTGCACCTGTTCGGCGGCGGCTTCGCCGGAGCTTCGGCGCACCTCGTCTACTTCGAGAACGATCATGTCCTTGACGCTTCGGCGCAGAGCGCTCACGGCCGGATCAACAGCACGGATCTGCTGACGCTCCTCGAAACGCACCACCCCCGTATCAATCAGTTCACGTGCGCGCTCGACCTCACCGCGGGCACTCTCGCCAGCGCGGATCGATTCAAGAGCCAGTACACGCACACCCGGAAGCACCGCGGCTGCAGGGTCGACATCGGCGTGGAGGGCCAGGTCGAGGATCACGAGCTCCTCACTCGTGGCACGAGCCTCGAGGGCACGCTCAAGTAAAGGCGGATCGATCACGTGCGTGCCACCGCCGGAAGCCGCGATCACCACCGCCGCACTCGAAAGAGCAGCCTCGAGCTGGTCGGGCGCCACGGGAAGAGCGCCGTGCGAGTCGGCAAACTGGGCAGCGCGGCCACTTGGGGAGTACACGCGCAAGGTTCCGACGCCTCTTAGGTGGAGTTCCGCGCTTGCAACACGCGCGAGAGCCCCCGTGCCAATGAGAAGCGCCTCACGCCCCTCGAGCTCGGTCGTGAACAGATGTGCGGAATCGAGTGCCACCGCGACGGAGCTTCGGCCCGCGGCCCCCACCTTCGTTTTCGATGTGACCTGCTTCGCGGTGCGCAGCGCGCCCTGAAAGAGGTCGTTGAGAAGAGTTGTGGTGTGCCCGGAGGCGAGCGCGCTCGAGAAGGTCGTGCGCACCTGCCCGGTGATCTCGGCCTCGCCGAGCACCTGGGAGTTCATTCCCGACGCCACTTCGTACATGTGACGTGCGGAAATGCTGCCCGCATCCACGACGAGCATGCGCGCAACGTCCTCCGCCGGCAGGCCGCTCGTGTCAGTCACGGCGCGCGTGACGAGGTCGATCGCGTCGTGGAAACGGTCAACATCGGCGTAGACCTCAAGACGGTTGCACGTCGCGAGGCACACCCAGCCGGTGAGCGGCTGCTCGGGATGGGCCTCATTGAGCGCGGCGAGGCGCGCATCGAGGTTCTCGGAGCCTCTAGTGATGCGTTCAAGCCCCTCGAGCCCAAGGTTGTCGTGTGTGGCGCGCAGAGCAATAAGCATGCAGCAAGCCTACGGTGCGGGGACTTCTTTCTCATTGAGATCGGGCACAATAGAGGCGATGACCACGCCACATTCTGAACTGCCACCAGTCTCCTCCGCCGCACGCGAAAGCGCCCTCGTGAAGCGGCTCGCGGGCCGCGGTGCCGAGGTCGCTTCCGAGCCGCCGAGCGTGTGGTTCATGCGCCAGGCGGGGCGCTCGCTTCCCGAGTACCGGAAGGCGCGCGAAGGCACAAGCATGCTCGAAAGCTGCCTCATGCCCGAACTCGTCACGGAAATCACGCTCCAACCTGTGCGCCGACACAAAGTCGATGCAGGCATCTTCTTCTCCGACATCATGGTCCCGCTCAAACTCGCGGGAATCGACGTGAGCATCGAGCCCGGCATCGGCCCCGTGCTCGCCCACCCGATCCGGTCCAAAGCCGACATCGACGCACTCCCCCCGGTCGATGACGTGTACCGCGCCGCCCTCGAGCCCATTCGCGAGGCCGTTCGCCTCACGACCCACGAACTCGACAAGAAGCCCCTCATCGGCTTTTGCGGAGCCCCCTTCACGGTCGCGAGCTACATGGTCGAGGGCCGCCCGAGCCGCGATCACCTCCGCACGCGCGCCCTCATGACCGCCGAGCCCGAGCTGTGGGCACGCCTCGCACAGTGGGTCGCCGACATCTCGGGCGAATTCCTCCGCGCGCAGGTCGAAGCTGGGGCGAGCGCCGTGCAGCTCTTCGACTCGTGGGCGGGGTCCCTCGCTGAAGCGACCTACCGCGCGCACGTCCTTCCGTTCTCGAGGGCCGCACTCGACTACGTGCGTGACCTCGATGTTCCCCGCATCCACTTTGGTGTTGGCACGGGGCACATGCTCAAGGCCATCCACGAGGCTGGCGCAACAACCGTCGGACTCGACCACCGCACCCCCATCCCCACCGCGATTGAAACCCTGCCCGCCGGCACTGCCGTTCAGGGCAACCTCGACCCCGCCCTCCTTTTCTCCTCGGAAGAAGCCCGCTACGCCGAGGCCGCGCGCATCGTGCGCGAAGGCCGCGCGGCAGCCGGGCACGTCGTCAACCTCGGCCACGGGGTGCCACCGGACACGGACCCGCAGGTCCTCACCGATCTCGTGGCCTTCATCCACGAACAGTAGGAGCACTCGGCATGCACACGATCGACACCGTCGTGATCGGCGGCGGAGTATCCGGCCTCATCTACGCCCGCGAGCGCGCCCTCAAGGGCGATCAGGTACTCGTTGTCGAAGCCCAAGACAACGTGGGTGGAGCGGTCTGGTCGCACACGCTTCAAGGAATCGAAACCAACACCGGGGCGGAAGCGTTCGCGATCGGTCGCGACGCGATGCTCGGTCTCGTCAAAGACCTCGGGCTCAAGGATCGCATGGTCGCTCCCGCGACCGGCTCGAGCTTCATCGTGGGCGATGATCGCGCGTACGCCTCGCCCCGCAACGCCGTGTTCGGCATGCCCGCGAAGCCCCTCGCGAAGGATGTGCGCGAGGCCCTGGGATTCTGGGGTGCAGTGCGCGCCTGGCGCGAACGCTTCGTCCCGGCGAAGCGCGCAACGGGAGATGACGTCACCGTCGCGGAGTTCGTGCGGGCGCGCTACGGAAAAGCCGTGCTGGAGAGGCTCGTCACCCCAATCATTCGGGGCGTACACTCGGCCGACCCGGAAAAGCTCGAGCTTCGCGCCGTGATGCCTCGCCTCGCCGAGCGCGTGCAGGAACTCGGAAGCGCCCGGAAGGCCATCGAAGAAATTCTCGACCAACGCGGGGTGCGGTCAAGTTCGGGCTCCGCGGTCCACTCACTCACCCCCTCGATGGCTGAGCTTCCCAAGGCCCTCGCTCGCGACATCGAGGCCCACGGCGGAAGGATCTTCACTCACACCCCCGTGCTCGGGTTGCGCGCCTCAAGCGAGGATCGAACGTGGATCATCACTGCCGCGACCCAGGCAGCGGCCTTCACGCGCGAGTTCAAGGCCCGCACCCTCGTGATTGCTACGGGCCCCGAGTTCGCCCGGCACCTTCTGAGCGCACCGGCACCCGACATCGCAGACCTCATCCCCGTGGCCCCCGCAACGCCCGTGCGGCTCGCAACCCTCGTTCTCGACAACCCGGAACTGAACGCAAAGCCGCGCGGGAACGGCGTTCTCGTGGACCCCGCCGCGACCACGATCCGCGCGAAGGCCATGACCCACGCGAGCGCGAAGTGGGAGCACATCCACCGCGCCGCGGAGGCCTCGAAACCAGGGCGGAACGTCGTGCGGCTCTCCTACAACCCAGACGCCGACGGCTCCTTGCCCGATGCCGAGCGGTTCCCCGAGCTCGCGATCCACGATGCGGCCGCGATTTTTGGCCTGCAGGCGTCGGACCTCACCGTTGCTGACTGGGCCCTCACCGACTGGACCGGCACCATGCGCCAATCCGGTCCCGGCCACACGGCCGCCCTCAAGGCCCTCGCTGAGGCACTCGAAACGCAGACCCGCGGGGCCGACGCTCCCCTCCCCCACCTCGAGCTCACGGGCGCCTGGCGCGCCGGTAACGGGCTCGAAGCCATCACGCGCTTCACGCGCGAGCTCGCCTCACGTTAAATCCACTCAGCACCACAAAAAGAAAGGACCCTCCCATGAGCGAGGACGTCAAGGAACAAATCCGTTTCACCGCCTATTCCGTGTACCGCAAGATCGGCGGTCTCAACGACGAAGGTATCGTCACGCCTGAGCAGGTGCTCGAGGATCTCGAGCGCACCGTCGCCTCCCTCGCGAGCGCCGACGTCGAGGTTCTTGGCTTCTACGACGTTTCCGGTTTCCGCGCCGAGGCTGACCTCATGATCTGGCTCGCGAGCGAGCGCCCCGAAGCGATCCAGGAAGCCCTGCGCCTGTTCGAAAACTCGATCGCCAGCACCTACCTCGAGAAGGAATGGCAGGCCATGGGCGTGCACCGCGGCCACGAGTTCTCCCGCAGCCACAAGCCCGCGTTCATGGAGGCCGATAAAGAGCGCAAGGACTGGATCACCGTGTACCCGTTTGTGCGCAGCTACGACTGGTACCTCCTCGACGAAGCCGAGCGTCGCGAAATGATGAAAGAGCACGGCATTTACGGGCGCGAATATCCGAACGTGTGGGGCAACACAACCGCCGCTTTCGCGCTCGGCGACTACGAGTGGCTCTTGAGCTTCGAGGCCGACACCCTGCCCGAGCTCGTCGACATGATGCGCCACCTGCGCTACACGAAGGCCCGCCTGCACGTACGCGAGGAACTTCCCTTCCACACGGGCCATCGCATCGGTGAACTCGACGAGGTCGTGGAGGTGCTCCTGTGACCGAGGCGGCAGTGACCGAGAACGGCCGCGCCTACACGGCCGTGCTGTTCTCCTCGTTCGGCGGGCCCGAAAAGCACGAGGACGTGATTCCGTTCCTGCGCAATGTGACGCGCGGGCGCGGCATCCCCGATGAGCGCCTCGAAGAAGTCGCGACCCACTATCGCGCGCTCGGCGGAAAAAGCCCCATCAACGAGCAAAACCGCGACCTCATCACCAGGCTCGAGGCCGAACTGAAGCGCCGCGAGCTCGACCTTCCCGTGTACTGGGGCAATCGCAACTGGGAGCCGTACGTTGCCGACACGGTTCGACGGATCCACGAAGACGGCCATACGAAGGTTGTGGGCCTCGTGACGAGCGCGTATTCGAGCTATTCGAGCTGCCACCAGTACCACGAGGATTTTCGCAAGGCCCTCGACGAGACTGGACTGAAGGGCACGCTCGCGATCGATAAGGCCCGCGTGTACTACAACCACCCGGGATTCCTCGAACCCGTCGTGGACGGCGTGAAGAATGCCCTGGAGGCACACCGCGCGCACGGCCACGAGGCCGGTGCCATCGAGATTCTCTTCTCGACGCACTCAATTCCCACGACGATGGCGGATGTCTCGGGACCACGACACACGTGGGAAAAAGGCTCGGGCGGCTGGTACGTCGCCCAGCACGAGGCAGCGATCGAGTACGTGATGAAACGCGTGCGCGAAGAGCTGGGCTCTGCGCACACTCCCGAGAACTACCGACTCGTCTACCAGTCGCGTTCGGGTGCGCCGCACGTGCCGTGGCTCGAGCCGGACATCAACGACGTCATCGATGAGCTCGAGGGACGCTCGGCTGTCGTTGTCGTGCCGATCGGCTTCGTGACCGACCACGTCGAGGTCGTATGGGACCTCCACACGGAGGCGAAGGAATCCGCCGAAAAGAAGGGGCTCGCGTTCATCCGCGTGGCCACGTCCGGAAGCGACGACCGATTCATCGGTGCACTCGCCGACCTCGTCGAGGAGGCCGTGACACCCGGTTTCGAGCGTCGCGCCGTGATCGATGTTCCGGGCGCGCTCGAGAACGAGAAGCGCACCGGTGACTGCGGACTCGAGTGCTGCCTCGTCCGCACCCCGGAGGGCACGTTCGCATGATGCGGCTCGGCACACGCGCCTCGACGCTCGCGCGCACGCAGTCCGCATGGGTGGCCCGCCAGCTCGTCGCGGGCGGCGAGGGGGATTCCGACGGTTTCCAGCTCGTCAACGTGTCCACACACGGAGATCGCGACCGCACGAGCCCGCTCACGCGGATCGGCGGCACGGGCGTTTTCGTGTCCGCGGTGCGCGAGGCGCTCCTCGCCGGTGAGGTCGACGTGGTCGTCCACTCGCTCAAGGATCTGCCCACGCTTCCCGCCGACGGCATTCGCCTCGCGGCGATCCCCGTGCGCGAGAATCCGGCCGACGCGCTCGTGACCCGCGAGGGCGTGAGCGACCTCGCGGCGATCCCACACGGTGGCCGCGTGGGGACCGGCAGCCCGAGGCGTGCGGCGCAACTCATGCTCGCGCGCCCGGACCTCGAGATCGTGCCAATCCGAGGCAATATCGAGACGCGCATGGCTTTCGCCGAACGCGGTGAACTCGACGCCGTTGTGCTCGCCGCGGCGGGCCTTCTGCGGCTGGGGCTCAACGACCGCATCGCCGAGGTATTTCACCCGTGGCAGTTCCTGCCCGCGCCCGCGCAGGGAGCACTCGCGGTCGAGGTTCGTGAGGATCTGGATCCCGAAAGCGCTCTCGCCCTTGCGCTCTCGGCGCTCGATCACGCACCGACGCGCTTCGCTGTGGCAGCCGAACGCGCGCTTCTACGCGCGCTCGAGGCCGGGTGCTCGGCGCCCGTTGCGACATTCGCCGAGGTCACGGATGATGATCGACTCCTTCTCAAGGCTGGGGTATACGGTCGAAACACGACAATTGTTCGCGATATCCACACCGACGAATCGGTGACGGCGGCCTCGGCCGAGGCCGCGGGCAGAGCGCTTGCGGAGGACATGCTCGCCGCTGGCGCCCGAGATCTACTTGCTGAGGAGTGGCTAGCATGACAGCACCCGTTCTTGTGACGCGCCCCGAGGGGCGCGGCGAAGGCCTCGTCGCGGAGCTCAACGCTCGCGGTTTTGAGGCCGTGCATTCTCCGTTCACGGAGTTCTCGTTCGAAACGGACGCCGATCTTCGCGATGCCCTCAGCGACCTTGCCCACGGCGAATTCGATTGGCTGCTCCTCACGTCGGTCACGACCGTCAAAGCGCTTCGAGCGCTGCCGGAATGGTCGGAACTTCCCGCGGTCCAGGAGTTCAAAGCCGCCGCGGTCGGTGAGGCCACGGCGAAGGCCGCACGCGAGGCCGGCCTCGAGGTCGAAACGATCGCTCAGGGAAGCGCAGCCTCGCTCATTGACGTGTTCCCCGTCAATCAGCAGGGTGGCGATGGCCTCGCGCAGCGCATCTTCTACCCCGTGAGCTCCGCGGCCGCACCGCAGCTCGAGCTCGCCCTCCGCATGGCCGGCTACGAAGTTCAGCGCGAGACCGCGTACCGCCCCAAGACCATTCCGCAACCGAGCGAGATCGTGGACAACCTCGCAGCCGGCGGTTTCAGCGCCGTCGTCGCCACGAGCCCCATGATCGTGCGCGCTCTCTCGAAGCTCGCGATCCACGAAGGAACGAAGCTCGTCGTCATCGGAAAGCCGAGCGAAGATGCAGCGATCAGCGTTAATCTTCCGGTCGCCGCAGTCGCAAAAGACCCGAGCGACCGCGCGCTCGCCGAGGCCGTCGCCGAGGTCCTTGGAAAGGAAAACTGACCCATGAGCACCAATGCTCCCCTCCACCGCCCGCGCCGCCTCCGCTCGAGCGGCATGATGCGCCGCCTCAACCGCGAGGTGACTCTTCGCAGCGCCGATTTCATCCTCCCCGCGTTCGTGCGCGAGGGCGCGAGTGAACCGCGAGAGATCACCTCGATGCCGGGCGTGATGCAGCACTCGCTCGACTCGCTCGTCGAGGCGGCCCGCGAGGCTGCCGAACTTGGGCTCGGCGGCATCATGCTGTTTGGCATCCCCGAAAAGAAGGATGCCGTCGGGTCCGGCGCCACCGACCCGAACGGCATCCTGAACGTTGCCATCTCGCGCTTACGGGAAGAGGTCGGCGATTCTCTCCTCGTGATGGCCGATTTGTGCCTCGACGAATTCACCGATCACGGCCACTGCGGTGTTCTTGACGAGCGCGGTGGTGTGGACAACGACAGGACTCTCGAGGTCTACCGCGAGATGGCGCTCGCGCAGGCACGCGCGGGTGCGCACGTCGTCGCCCCCTCGGGCATGATGGATGGCCAGATCGCCGCAATTCGCGACGCGCTCGACTCCGAGGGCTTCACGGACGTCGCGATCTACGCCTACACCGCGAAGTACGCCTCGGCGTTCTACGGCCCCTTCCGCGAGGCCGTTGATTCCTCGCTCTCGGGCGACCGCAAAACCTACCAGCAGGACCCGGCAAATGGCCGCGAGGCGCTGCGCGAGCTCGAGCTCGATCTCGCCGAGGGTGCCGACATGATCATGGTCAAGCCCGGCCTCCCCTACCTCGACGTGCTCGCCGAGGTCGCCGCCGCGAGCCCCGTGCCCGTGGGCACCTACCAGGTCTCGGGCGAGTACGCGATGATCGAGGCCGCGTGCCAGAACGGCTGGCTCGACCGCGAGCGCGCCGTGCTCGAATCACTCCTCGCGTTCAAGCGCGCGGGGGCGGCGCACGTGCTCACGTACTACGCCCCGTACGCGGCAAAGCTCCTCGCAGATCTGCCCCCGCACCTTCGCGAATTCGCCTGATCCCCACCCCTCAGGAGGTTTCCATGTCCACGAACGCCGAGCTTTTCGCCCGTGCCCAGCACTCGATTCCGGGAGGGGTGAACTCCCCCGTGCGCGCCTTCGGGAGCGTTGGCGGCACTCCCCCGTATCTCGTGAGCGGGAAGGGTGCGCTCCTCACTGATGTCGAAGGCACCGAGTACGTGGACCTCGTGGGCTCGTGGGGGCCCATGATTCTCGGCCACGCCGACGAGACCGTCGTCAACGCCGTGACCGACGCCGCCTCTCATTCCCTCAGCTTCGGCGCTCCCCACGAGGGCGAGATTCGCCTCGCCGAACTCGTCATCAACCGCATCCCCGCGGTCGACAAGATCCGCATGGTCAACTCGGGCACCGAGGCAACCATGAGCGCGCTTCGACTCGCGCGCGGTTTCACGGGGCGCGATCTCATCGTGAAATTCGCGGGCTGCTACCACGGCCACGTCGATTCGCTCCTCGCGGAGGCAGGTTCGGGGGTGGCCACGTTTTCGCTGCCGGGCTCGGCGGGGGTCACGGATCCGACGGCCGCCGAAACCCTCGTACTCCCCTACGGTGACCGCGAGGCTGTGCACGAAGCGTTCACCGAGCACGGCGAGAGAATCGCCGCGGTGATCACCGAGGGCGCACCGTGCAACATGGGTGTGATCGATCCGGGAGATTTCAACGCTTTCCTTCTCGAAAAAGCGCATGCGGCAGGCGCGCTCCTCATCGTCGACGAGGTTCTCACGGGCTTTCGTGCGAGCGCTACCGGCGCTCACGGCCTCGACGGTGTGGTCCCGGACCTCGTGACCTTCGGCAAGGTCATCGGCGGCGGCATGCCCGTGGGAGCCTTTGGCGGCCGAGCCGACATCATGGAGCGTCTCTCGCCCCTTGGCCCCGTGTACCAGGCGGGCACGCTCTCCGGAAATCCACTCGCCACCGCCGCGGGTATCGCGACGTTGAGCCAGCTCGATGACGCGCTTTACGCCCAGCTCAACGAGTCGGTCACCACCCTTATCTCTGCATTCGACGACGCGCTGAGCGCCGAAGGCGTACCCCATTCGATCAATCGCTTCGGCACCCTCTTCTCCGTGTTCTTCACGGATCGCGAGGTGCGCTCTTACGAGGAGGCGAAGAGCCAGGACACCAACGCTTTTGCACGCTTCTTCCACTCGATGCTAAGCCAGGGTATTTACCTTCCCCCGAGCGCTTTCGAGGCGTGTTTCGTTTCGAAGGCTCACACGCCCGATATCCTTGATCGCATCATTACCGCACTGCCCGCCGCAGCAAAAGCCGCGGCCTCAACCAAGGAATGACCTCATGAGCGAAACCCAGGATTGGAACGCCCACGGCTACGGCGACGAAGCGTTCGCGGAGTTCCCGCCGAACCTTAACACCGACGCCGCCGCCGCGGCCTTCCTTGCGCGCCTTGGGCTTCTTGGCGCACTCGCGGGCGTTCTGGCAGGTCTTGCCGCCTCACAAATCACGTGGTGGCTTTCGCTTGGGCTTTTCCTCACGTGGGTGATTGGCGTGATCGCGGCAGGGTGCATCGCCGGCGTCGCCTCAAAGAAACATCGCGCGGGAGTGGGGTATCCCGCGGATGGAGAGGCATGGCTTCGCACTTTCGCGCGCACCTTTATGGTCGTTGGCATCGTGCTCGGCGTCGTCACCGTCGGAATTGCCACGGCGCTCGCCTTCGCCTTGCGACCCGGCGCGAACGCCGCGGCAGCTGAAGCCGCGACTTCCGCGAACTTCACCCCCGCGATCCTCCTGGGCATCGTGTCGATCCTCGCGATCGCAGGGATGCGGTGGATCGCCTCAACGCGCACGGCCTGGCTGCTCTACGGCGCCAAGAGGTAGCTCAGATCACACTTGAGCACTTGCTGCATTACAATATTATTACGATTGTGACGAAAGGCTTCTTCGGGGACCATCGGTCCGCATAACTGACCTAAGCTGAGGGCGTTCCATTCCTCTCGCGTGAGGCTGCTGCCATGTATCCCCTCTCCTCTCTTACCGGCCGACGCATCTCGGCTGCCCTTCTCGCCGCCGGCGTCACCTTCACCCCGCTCGCCGTGCAGGCTTCCCCCTCCGATCCAACCGACGAACCGACCCTCTCGACGACCGAGGCCCCCTCAGAACCGGCCCCCTCTGAAACCCCTGTTGAGGAAACCCCGGCCGCTCAAACTCCCGGCACGGAGGCTCCCAGCGAAAACAACACCGACGCGCCGCTCGAGGCCCCTACGTCCACGGACGAAACCCCGGCCCCTGCGCCTCGCGAATCGGCACCCGCCCCACGCGACTCCACAACCACCTCCGTGGAGGAATCCACCACCGATGCGCCCGCAGAGAAGCCCGCGTCGAGCATCCGAACCTTCAGCGCGACCCCCGAAAGCACGCCACGCTTCGCCATCGTCGGCGCGATGCGCGGCTACTGGGACGAGGCCGGTGGCGCGGATTCTTGGATTGGTAACCCCACGTCCAACGAGCAAAAACTCAACGGCGGTGGCTACGTCCAGCACTTCGAGAATGCCGACCTCTACTGGTCCCCGGGCAACGGTGGAGCACACGCCGTCAACCGCGGTGGAGGTTTCGAAACGTTCTGGAAGCGCAGCGGTCATACGCGCGGATGGCTGGGGTACCCCTCGACCGATGAGATTCGAGTGCCCGGCGGCGTTACGCAAAAATTCACGGGCGGAACCCTGTACTTCGACTTTGCCACGAAGAATGTGTGGGTCACCAAGGGCGGCATCGGTGACCACTACGAGTCACTGGGTGGGGCGCGCAGCTGGCTCGGCCTGCCCACGGGGAACGAAACCAAGACTCGAGGCGGCTATTATCAGCGCTTCCAAAACGGACACGTGTACTACTCGGGGCGCCCAGGTGCGCATGCCATTTCCCACAAGGGTGCAATTTTCGGCATCTGGGGTCGCAACGGTTACGAACGCGGCGAACTTGGCTTCCCCACGTCCGAAGAGTACTCGGTACGCGGCGGCCGAGCGCAAAACTTCCAAAACGGCACGATCTATTGGAATTCGCGCAACGGCATCACCGAGGTCACCAAGCATGCCATCCACGCGAACTACGTAAAACTGGGTGGGCCGAAGAGCGCCTTTGGGCTGCCTCGCACCGGTGAAATCACCCTCAACAATGGAGTGGTGATCCAGTACTTCGAGAACGGGCAGATGTACTGGCATCCGCGCACGGGCGCCTACGGCGTCCATTCGGGCATGCTCAACCAGTACGCCAAGCGCGGCTTTGAGCGGGGCTTCCTCGGCCTTCCCACCTCGAACGAGTACACCTACAAGGGGCAGTTCCGCCAAAACTTCGAGAACGGAGTTCTGTACTGGACGCGTTCGAATGGCACAGGGGTCGTGGGCTGGGAGCCCGCGAATCCCTACTACTTCGGCCCCACGAATAATCCCACGACCTCTCGCGGCGGGCACAACCTCACCAAGGGCTGGAACGGCGTTCGCGTAGCCGCTGTCCAAAAACGCCTCGGGATCTACTCAAATGGCCACAGTGCAACGATGAACGCGAAAACGATCGGAGCCGTCAAGTCTTGGCAGCGCAAGCGAGGTCTGCCCGTCACCGGTGTCGTGGATAAGCGCACGTGGGATTCGCTAGGCACTGGCGTGAGCTGGTACGCGGATGGCTTCACAGTGAAACCCAAGGTAGGCATCACTGCAAGCCGTCAAGAGCGCATCGACACCATGGTGAATTTTGCGCGTTCGCAGGTAGGCTCGCCCTACACTTGGGGCGGTGCCGGCGGCTACACACTAGGCTACGACTGCTCAGGCATCGCTATCCAGGCAATGAATGCCGCCGGTCTCGAGACGGGGGTAACGCCCGAACAACATGCCGGTGCAAACTGGCTCTCAACGCACTACTTCTACAACTCCAAGAAGTTCCGCAAGGTGCCAATCTCGCAGATTCAGCGCGGCGACTGGATCTTCTACCGAGACTCCGGCGGCACCATCCGTCACATGACGATGTATCTGGGCAATGGTCAGATGCTGCATTCCTGGGGTCCTGGCGTTCACATTCGCTCGTACACCCGGAACCTTCCCGGTCGCAAGGCTGACCCGTACGTTCTGAGGCCCTTCTAGTGCAACAGGTGACTCGCCGGGTCGTGTGCGCAACGGCCGCCCTGCTCGTAAGCGCTTGCGCAGCGTGCTCGGGCGGCTCCGCACCCGAACCGGGTTCGCGTTCCGAAAGCGCCACGGCAACACAAAGCGCTACGACTATCCCCGAAGAGGGGCGCGTGAGCGAATCCGAAGCGTCGCCAGGGGACGGATACGTGCCCTCAAAAGCTGACCCAGACGGAAAGTTTGACGAGTCACTCTTCACGCCCGAGGCCGCGAGCCTGCCCGGCTCTCGCACACAGGACACCCCTGAAATGTGGGAAACCTACGCGACAGCCGGTGCGCACATGTATGAGGAGGACTCCACCGGGCGCGGCACCTTCCCCGAAGGTGTTCTCGACATGGAAAAGGACCCGGCAGGTGACGGCTCGGCGTACATGAAAGCGTTCGGTGAGGTGATCTCCGACGTCGAGACGAGTGCTGATCGAGCGGCTGCAAGCCCAAATGACCCTGAGGCGACGATCGTAAACCGCTATGAGCAGTCAGTGTTGATCCGCATCCTCAAAGACGATGCCGGTGCGAGCTACGTCGTGGCTCAGAGCACCGACACACAGCACGTCATCACCTACGCCGCCAAGATCTAGCGCTACCTGCTATCGACCCGCGATCGCGCGGCGGTAAAGATCCACGAAGTCCTCGCTCGCGGCTACCCACGAGTGCTTTTCAGCCTCGCGTCGCGCTGCGGCTGCCACGGACGCTCTTAGCTCCACGCCTCTTTTTCCCGCGAGTACATTGAGCCTCTGCTCGAGTTCAGTTTCGCTGCCGAAGAGGAAACCCGTTTCACCGTCAACGATTTGCTCCATCGTGGGGCCGGAGCGAGCCGCGAGGGGCGGAAGGCCCGAAGCCATCGCTTCGAGGAGGACAAGGCCAAGCGTCTCGGTCACGGAGGGGAATACGAACAGGTCGTGGTCGCGGTAGGTTTGCGCGAGAGCCTCACCGCGGAGAACTCCTGCGAACTGTGTGCGGGTGCCGCGGTACTCACGCTCAAGAGTGGCGCGCTGCGGCCCCTCGCCCACGATCGTCAATTCCAGGTCATTGCGGCGGCGCATGAGGGGCACGAGTCGAATCAGATCTTTCTCGGCGGCGAGACGCCCCACGAAAAGCAGCTTCAACCTGCCTTGTCTGTCGCCATGTGGCGGGGCTAGCGTCGGACTCTCCGCCGGATGAAAAAGCCGCGTGTCCACGGCCCTGCGCACGACCTCGACGTGCTCAAGCCCCATCGAAAGAGCTTCCTCGCGCATCGCTTCGCTCGTAACGGCGTTGACGGCGGCACCGCGGTGGAGGCGCCGAGTTGCCTGTGCGATGATCGGCGCGCTCCACGCCCACCCGCGATATCGGGAAAGATATGCAGGAAGATTCGTGTGGTAGCTCGCGACAAGCGGAATCCGGTACCGCCGCGCCGCGCGGACGGCTGTCTGGCCGAGCAGGATCGGCTGCGCGGCATGGATAACGTCGGGGCGAAACTCCCGCACGACCCGCTCGGTGAGGCGGTGTGCGGAAGGGGTGGGGAGCGACCAGGGCCGGCTCGGGTAGAACGGCACGTGCACGGTTCGGGCACCGTGAATGGGAGCGCTCAGGCCCCGGCGCAGCTTCGTGGATTCCGACGCCACCTGGTATTTCTCGACGCCGAGCCCCGGCGCGATGATCTCCACCTCGTGTCCCTCGGTGAGGAGGTGATCAACGAGGTGGGTTAGGCGCGTGACGACCCCGTCGACGCTCGGCACGAATGTCTCGGTCACGAGGAGAACCTTGAGTGGTGCCTCGCCAGCCCAGAGGTTTACTTGCGCCACGTGACGCCCGGGAGGATCAACTCGTTCTTCACGCGGTCGGTGTGAGAGCGGGCTGACTCGAGGATCTCCACGAGCACGCTCTCGGTAAGAAGGTGCGGCTCGAGGCCCAGATCGATAAGGCGCGTATTCACCGCGTTGAAGTAGTGGTGGTATTTTTCCACGCGCGGGTTCTCGAGGTGGTCGATCCGTGCATCGATGCCGAGTTGCGCGGCTGCCGAGACGACCTTGACGGCGAGTTCCTCAACGCTGAATGACTCCGTGAACTGGTTGAACACGCGGAACTCACCGGGCGCCGCGGGGTTCGTGCACGCGAGTTCGATGCATCGCACGGTGTCCTCGATATTGAGGTACGCACGAGTTTGGGAGCCCTCCCCGTACACCGTGAGGGGGTGGCCGACCGCGGCCTGAATCAGGAAGCGATTGAGCGCTGTACCGTACACCGCGTCGTAGTCGAAGCGATTCACGAGGCGAGGATCCATGCGGGTCTCATTCGTGTGGAGCCCATAAACGATGCCCTGGTTGAGGTCGGTCGCGGCGATATTCCAGATCTTGCACGCGAACATGATGTTGTCGCTATCGTGCACCTTCGAGAGGTGGTAGAAGCTGCCCGGCTGCTTCGGAAACGGCAGGCGGTCCTTGCGGCCGCGGTGTTCGATCTCGATGAAGCCTTCCTCAATGTCGATATTGGGCTGGCCGTACTCGCCCATCGTTCCGAGCTTCACGAGATGACATTCTGGAGCACAGTCGCGGATCGCCCACAGAACGTTGAGCGTCCCCTCGACGTTGGTGCGCTGCGTGTAAATGGCGTGCTCGCGGTCGATCATCGAATACGGGGCACTGCGCTGCTCGGCGAAGTGCACGAAGGCCTCGGGTTGCACCTCGGTGACGACTGCGCGCAAGAAGTCGTAGTCGCCAAGATCGCCGATCCGTACGTCGATACTCGATCCCGAGATCTCCTTCCATGCGGCGACGCGCTGCTCGAGAGGGAGAATCGGAGTCACCGAGTTCGAGCCGAGTTCGTCATCGATATCGCGCCGCACGAGGGAGTCAATAATCGTGACCTCGTGTCCCTGCTTCGAGAGGTGCAGCGCCGTGGGCCAGCCGCAAAAACCGTCACCGCCTGCGACAATAATGCGGAGCCCACGTTTCGTACCCTGATCGCTAGCCTGCTGCACTGCCCGTTCCTCTCACTTCGTGTCGTTACTCCACAATAGTGACCTAGTGAACAGCATCGTTGTTCAGGATTGCGCTCGCGCCGCCCGAACGAGGGTGTCGTTGAGAGCGGGCCACACGTCGGCATGCTCCTCACTAAACGGCTTCGACGACAAAAATGCTGCGCTGAGCCCACCCGGAACCGCCTCCGGGTCAACCCAGAGAAACGACCCCGACTGGCCGAAGTGCCCAAACGTGCGCTCCGAGTTAAGGGCGCCCGTCCAATGCGGGTTTTTCTTCCCCTTGATCTCCACACCCAGACCCCAGTCATTCGGGCTTTGGCGGCCGTAACCGGGAAGAACACCGGAAAGATCCGGGAAATGAGGGCGGTGCGCGGATTCAGCAAGCTCCGACGATATGAGCGTGGGGCTCATTAACTCACGACCAAGCACAAGAAGATCCTCGATGCTTGCGCGGTAGTCTTTGGCTGGCGAGCCGGCCACCTCGACGCTCTCCATCCCCAGCGGCTCCGTCACGCTCTCGCACACCCACCGCTCAAAGTCCGTGCCGACCGCGCGCGCAACAACGCGCCCGAGTTGCTCAATACCCGCATTCGTGTACATGCGGCGCTTTCCGGGCGCGGCAAGAAACTCCCCGCCCTCGAACGCATAACCGGCGGCGTGGGCAAGCAAGTGTTCGACCGTGCAGCCCTGTGGAGTCTCGTCACCCGCAGCATCGTCGAGGGCAAGAGCTCCGCGATCGATCGCGACGAGCGCGGCGTATGTCGCGATCAGCTTCGAGACGCTCGCGAGCGGGAACACTCGGTCAAGGTCCCCGTACGCGGTGATTAAGCGACCGTCGGAACTGATGAGGCCAACGGCCGAATCAAAGCTCAAGGGCGAGAGGAGCGACTCAAGAGACTCCGGATCAACGTGGGCGGGATTCGCGTGCACATCACTCATGCACCAATCCTCCACCACATCCTTACATCTGAACGAATCGTGCATGCGGCGCACGCGATAGACTCGCGGCGTACGACGTTTACCCAAGGAGACCCACGTTGAGTTTTCTCGACCGAATCGAGCGCAGCCTCGACCGCGGAGTGTCGAACGTGTTCTCGCGCGGCGGCAGCATTAAGCCGCTTGACCTCGCCCAGGGGCTCAAGCGCGAATGCGACGACCAGATCCAGGTCCTCGATCGCGCCCGCACGCTCGCACCCAACACGTACTCCGTGTACCTCAACTCCGTGGACTACGAACGCTTCGCCTCGTGGGAAGACACCCTCGTGGAAGAGCTGCAGCGAATCCTCGTGGACCACGCCGATCAGCAAAAGTACCTGTTCGTGGGCAATGTGACGGTCGCCCTCAAGCGCGATGACGAGGTCAAGGCCGGCCGGTTCGAAACGGAATCGAGCACCGAACGCTCCTCGCTCGCACCCGCCACGACCGGCGGCGAAAACTTCCAGCCGATCCTTGAGATCGACGGCCAGCAGTACCTGCTCACGGGACGCGTGACCGTGATTGGCCGCGGGGGCGATAGCGACATCATTCTCGACGACACGGGCGTGAGCCGCCACCACCTCGAATTGCGCGTGGATGGCACCGCTATGACCGCGACTGACCTCGGCTCGACGAACGGCACGTTCGTTAACGGCGAGCGCATCACGACCCCTACCGGTCTGCCCGATGGCGCCACGATCCGCATCGGTCGCACTCGCCTCACCGTCATTCTGCCCTCGGGCGCTCCCTCCGAGTGGTGAGGTCTGCGTGAGCGAGCTAACCCTCATCGTTCTGCGCTTCGGCTTCGTCGTCGCGCTGTGGCTCTTCGTCATCGTTGCGCTCATCGTGATGCGCAACGACCTCTTCGGAACCACGGTCATTACGCGCGGCGGGAGCGGCCGAAAGGCAGGGGCTGAGCGGCGCACCGTAAGCGACCCTTCTGCGCTCCATCAAGGGCAGAAAACCACCGACCCGAATGCCGTGCAAACCCAGCTTGTTGTGACCGCCGGTCCGCTTCGCGGCACCACCATTCGCCTCGCAGCCTCGCCGATCCTTATTGGCAGGGCCCCCGAATGCACACTCGTGCTCTCAGATGAGTACGCTTCCAACCGTCACGCACGGGTATTCCCGCACGACGGCGAATGGTATGTCGAGGACCTGGGCTCCACTAACGGCACGACGCTCGCCGGCAAGCCGCTCGAAGGCTCCGCGCCCTTCAAACCGGGCGCCGCCATCACGATCGGCAACACCCAAATTGAATTGAGGCGAGGCCCCCGATGACCATCGCGTTGCGCTACGCCGCGAAAACAGACGTCGGGCTCGTACGCTCGAACAACCAAGACTCCGGTTACGCCGGCTCGCACCTCCTCGTCGTCGCCGACGGCATGGGTGGCCACGCCGGCGGTGATGTCGCAAGTTCCGTTGCGGTGGGGACACTCGCCGAACTCGAAACCGACGCTCCCGGAACCGACATCGTCGCCGCTCTTGAAGGCGCGGTTCTCGATGCCAACGACGCGATCCTGAGGCGCGCACGCGAAGAACCACAGCTCGCGGGGCTCGGCACGACCGTCACCGCGCTCCTTCGCGCGGGCAATAAGTTCGCGCTCGTCCATATCGGTGACTCACGCGCCTACCTCGTACGCAATGGCCAGTGCACGCAGGTCACAAAGGATCACACGTTCGTGCAGCGTCTCATCGACGAGGGCCGCCTTACGCCCGAAGAAGCCGAACGCCACCCGCAGCGCTCCATGATCATGCGCGTTCTCGGCGACGTTGACGCCGATCCAGAACTCGACCTGAGCCTCAAGCCCGCCGTCCCGGGTGACCGCTGGATGCTGTGCTCCGATGGCCTTTCGGGCCTCGTATCTTTCGAGACGATCAGCGACGTCCTCGCCACGGTCGAGGACCCCGAGGAATGCGCCGAGCACCTCGTCGAACTCGCCCTCAAGGCCGGCGGCCCAGACAACATCACGTGCGTCATCGCGGATGTCATCGATCTTGACACTCTCCGCAAGGGCGATCCAGGCCCCTCGAGCGGGAGCGTCGTGGTTGGCGCCGCCGCACGCGACCGTCACCGCCCCACCGCTGCAACGGGCCCCGCGGCGCGCGCCGCGGCCCTCACCCGCGAAGAAGCACCCTACGAAGACGAAGACTACGAAGAGGAACCTCCCCGGCGCTCCACGTGGCCCGTGATTGCCCTCTTCGCCCTCATCGGTGCGCTTCTCGTGGGCGGAGGGTGGTTCGCTTACGACTGGACGCAGGACCAGTATTACGTGGGCAGCAACGGCGAAAACGTCGTGGTCTACAAAGGCATCGCCCAGGACCTCGGCCCGCTCTCCCTCTCCCACGAAGAGCAAGTCACCGACGTTGCCCTGAACGATTTGCAGCCCGTGACACAAACCCAGGTCACGAACACCATCAGCGCGAAGAACCGCGAGGATGCCGACCGCATCGTTGCACAGCTCGCAGCCGAAGAGAGCCTCTCGAAGGACACCTCCACGGACGCGAGCGATCAGGGCGGCGCGAGCGACTCGAGCGGTACCCCCTCGGACGGTGGGCGATAGTGGCAACGGTGATCAGCTACCAGGCACGGACAAGGCGCATTTTGCACCTTGTTCTGCTCGTTGCCGCTTTTGCGATCGGTCTCGGCGCTAATGTCCTCGTGGATCTCGGTCGCAACGACCAAATCTCCTCCTTGACCTGGTGGCAGATCGGTGCTCTCGGCGTCGCAGCGTTGCTCACGTACATCGTCGCGTCGCTGCGGATCTCCTATGCCGACCCGCTGCTCTTGCCGATCGCTTTCCTCGTGAACCTCGTGGGTCTCGCCACCATCAAGAGCGTTGACCTCGTCTACGCCAAATACACGTCGTGGGGGCACGGTTTCGCCTCACGCCAAATCATGTGGACCGTACTCGGCCTCGCCTGCGTGATCGGTGTCCTGGTGCTCATGAGGGATCACCGCCAGCTACGTCGCTACACCTGGATCACGGGAGCCGTCGGACTCCTCTTCCTGCTCCTCCCACTCGCACCCGGCATCGGTGCCGCGAACTACGGGGCGCGCATTTGGATCCGTATCGCGGGCTACTCGTTCCAGCCCGCCGAGGTCGCGAAGATCCTCTTTGCCATGTTCTTCGCGGGCTTCCTCGTGTCAAGGCGCGATACCCTCGCTCTTGCGGGCCCGCGCATCCTTGGCATCACGCTCCCCCGCTGGTCCGATCTCGGTCCGCTTCTTTTCGCGTGGGCAGGCGCGACCGCCGTGCTCGTTTTCCAAAACGACCTTGGCACCTCGCTTCTGTTCTTCGGCCTGTTCGTCGTGATGCTTTACACGGCCACGGATCGCCTCAGCTGGTTCATCATCGGCGCGCTCATGTTTGCCCCTCCCGGGATCTACTACGTGCTCAAGCTCGGACACGTACAGCGGCGCTTCGAGTGTTGGCTCGACCCCATGAGCCGCGAGAACTTCAGTAACTGCGGGCAAATCAACAACGGCATCTTCGGCATCGCGAACGGTGGAATCTTCGGCACGGGGTTCGGTGAAGGCCGCCAAGACACGGTCCCCTTCGCGCAGTCCGACTTCATTTTCGCCTCGGTCGCGGAAGAGATTGGCCTCGTGGGCGTGTTCGCGCTCCTCGCGCTCTACGCGCTTTTCGTGCAGCGCGGACTCCGCTCGGCGGTGGGGATTTCCGACGGTTACGGGAAGCTCATCGCGGCCGGGCTCTCTTTCACACTGGGCCTTCAAGTATTCATCGTCGTGGGAGGCGTGACGCGAGTGATCCCTCTGACGGGTCTCACGCTGCCGTTTATGGCGGCGGGCGGCTCGAGCCTCGTGGCGAACTGGATCATCGTGGGGCTGCTCATGAAGCTCAGCGACGCGGCTCGACGGCCCGCTGCCCGCAGCCTCGGCGAAACTGAAAAAACGATCGCGGTCGAGCAGCACTCACGGCGCACCATGGACGCGGAGGTGACCGCATGAACAAGCCGCTTCGCCACGTTTCACTCGTGCTCGCCGTGCTCCTGCTCTTCCTCTTCGGCTCCACCACGTACTTCCAGGTCATCAAAGCGGAAGAGCTCAACTCCAATGGCCGCAACGCCCGCACGATTTACAACGAGTTTGGCCGCCCACGCGGGCCAATCGTCGTGGACGGCGTGGCAGTCGCCTCAAGTACGAAGGTCAACAACCGCTACGGCCTCAAGCGCGAATACGCTCGTGGCCCCCTGTACGCACCCGTCACCGGCTACAACAGCGTCGTGTACGGGTTCGGCGGCATGGAAAAGGCCGCAAACGAAGAGCTTTCGGGCAAGGCTGATTCACTCTTCTACGACCGGCTTATGACCGTGCTTTCGGGTCACGACCCTCAAGGCGCGCAGGTCGAACTCACGATTAATGCGAAGGCGCAAGAGGCCGCCTACGAAGCCCTCGGCAATCGCCGGGGAGCGGCCGTGGCGATCGACCCCACCACGGGCGCAGTGCTCGCGATGGTCTCAACCCCGAGCTACGACCCGAATGCCCTTGCCTCGCACAACTCAAAAGACGTGCAAAAAGCATGGAAGCAGCTCAACGACGACCCGAATAAGCCCATGCACAACCGTGCAATCGCGGGGAATCTGTACCCGCCGGGCTCAACGTTTAAGCTCCTCGTGGCCGCAACTGCGCTCGATTCCGGCGGCTACACTCCCGAATCGGAGATCCCCGGCCCCGGAAGCTATCAGCTGCCGAACTCGTCAGTCTCCCTGGCGAACCACCCGAGGGGCGACACCTCCCCATGCGGCCCGAATGATGTGTCGAGCTTGCAATCGGCTCTCGAGCAAAGCTGCAACACCTCATTCGCGATGCTCGGCGTGCAGCTTGGCGAAGACTCTCTGAAGAAGAAGGCCGCCGAGTATGGCTTCGGCGAGAAAATGGAGATTCCCCTCGCCGTCACGCCCTCCTCGATCGCCTCCGACATGGACGACGCGCAGCTCGCCATGAGCTCCATCGGCCAGTACGAAGACAAGGTGACCCCGCTCCAGATGGCGATGATGGCCGGGTCTTTCGCCCACGACGGGATCGTCATGGAGCCCCAGCTCATCAAGTCGGTGCGCACGGGTGACCTCAAGGAAATCACGACGCTCACCCCGCACAAGAAGAGCCAGCCGCTCTCCGCCGCAAATGCCGCGCAGATGCGGCAAATGATGGAAGCCACCGTCACCGACGGTACCGCCAAGCGAGCGCAGATCGACGGTGCCGACGTGGGCGGAAAAACGGGAACGGCGCAGTGGGCGAAAGGGAAAAAGCCCCACTCGTGGTTCGTTGGCTACGCAATCAAAGGCGACAAGAAGGTCGCGGTGGCCGTTGTCGTCGAAGAAGGCGGCTATGGAAGCGCCGTCGCAACCCCCATCGCGCGGGACCTCATGAAGGCAGTGATCGAGGAATAGCATGAAAACACGTAAAGGACTCGTTCTCGAAGGACGCTACGAGCTCACTCGCCTTATCGCCACGGGTGGCATGGGCCAGGTCTGGGAAGGCAAGGACAAGGAACTCGACCGTCCCGTTGCCGTCAAAGTTCTGCGCGAGGAATTCGCGGGCGAAGAGGGCTATCTCAAGCGTTTCCGCGCAGAGGCACGCCATACCGCCGCCCTCGCACACGAAGCGATCGCTGGCCTCTACGACTACGGTGAGCTCGATGGCCGCGCCTATATCGTGATGGAGCTCGTCAAGGGCCGGCCGCTCTCCGACATCATCGAGGAGAATCCCGATGGCCTCGGCGAAGAGCGCGTCATCGCCATCCTCAAGGAGCTCTCGAAAGCGCTCGACGCCGCGCATGTGAAGGGCGTCGTGCACCGCGATGTCAAGCCCGAGAACGTTCTCGTTGACGACAAGAACGACTGGGCGCTCAAGATCACCGACTTCGGCATCGCCCGGTCAAATGACCAGGCGAAACTCACGAAGACGGGCCTCGTGATGGGCACCGCGCAGTACCTGTCACCCGAACAGGCAATGGGCAAGCAAGCCACGAGCCTTTCCGATATCTACGCGCTCGGCATCGTCGCCTACGAAATGCTCACCGGTTCCCGCCCCTTCACGGGCACGAGCCAGGTGGAGATCGCGATGGCCCAGGTCAAGGAAGCGCCGCCGGAGCTTCCCGAGCGCATCAACGCGGATCTGCGGCGCCTCGTCATGATGATGCTTGCGAAGGCTCCCGCGAACCGGCCACGCTCGGCAGCCGTTGTTGCACGCATACTCGACTCGATCGAACGAGGCGAAGAGCCGCGTTTCGGGACGAGCGCCGTTCGTGCACCGGGCGCACGCTCAGACGCGGGCGCCACCTCGAAGAAGAACGACGGCACGCACTCGAGCCGCAAAATCACGTCGAAGGCCAACTCTCGTACGGCAAATCCGATTTCCCCCACGGGAACGCGGACTGCGGCGATGCCGCTTGCGGGCGTCGGGTCGAAACCCGTCACGATCCGCTCGTCGTCCACGGCGGCTTCGGCACCAAGCGCGCGTTCGGCCGCGAGCGCCAACTCCGCAGCGAGCGCGAGCAGCGAGCACAGTGAGGCGGCTCGCCGCGGGACATCCACGGGGCAGAGCGTAGGTAAGGTCAGCTTGCCGCTCATCATCGTCATTGCGGTGGTCGTGATCGCTGCAATTGTGGCAATTCTCGTGGGGACGGGGGTCGTGTCCCTTGGCGCGAGTGCAGATTCATTAGACTGGACGGGCGCGGACGTCAGCGCACTTTTGAGGAAGGCTACGGTGACATTGTGAGTGAAGATCGCATGTTGCTCAGCAACCGCTACGAAATCGGACGCCTTCTCGGGCGCGGCGGTATGGCTGAGGTATATCTTGCGCGCGACACGCGCCTGCACCGCACTGTCGCCCTCAAGGTTCTGCGCTCGGATCTCGCTCGCGACCCGCACTTCCAGGAGCGCTTCCGTCGCGAAGCGCAGTCGGCTGCAGGCCTCAACCACCCCACCATCGTGGGCGTCTACGACACGGGCGAGGATCACCGCACGGAGCCCACCGGCGAAGAAGTGACGATCCCGTACATCGTCATGGAATACGTCGAGGGTGACACTCTGCGTTCGTTCATCTCCGCAGAAAACCCGATGAGCGAGCATCGCGCTGCGGCGGTCATGGAGGGCGTGCTGAGCGCGCTTGAGTACTCGCACAACGCGGGCATTGTTCACCGGGATATCAAGCCCGGCAACATCATGATCACGAAGAACAATGAGGTGAAGGTCATGGACTTCGGTATCGCTCGCGCGGTATCCGAGTCCACGGCGGCGATGACGCAAACCCAAGCGGTGATGGGCACGGCGCAGTACCTCTCGCCGGAGCAAGCACGCGGCCAGCAGGTGGATGCGCGCAGCGACGTGTACTCGGCCGCCGTCGTGCTTTACGAGCTCCTCACGGGCCGCCCGCCGTTCACGGGGGACTCCCCCGTATCGATCGCCTACCAGCACGTTCGCGAGACTCCAGTTGTCCCTTCGACGTACAACCCGAACCTCGGTAAGTACATGGATGCCGTCGTGCTCCACGGCCTCGCGAAAGATCGCGAGGTGCGCTACCAGAGCGCCGCGGATTTCGCGAAGGACATTCGCGATGCCGCTGCAGGCCGTGAGCCGCGCATCCTCGGCGCGGCCGCCGCGGGCGCTGCTGGCCCCGCGAGCGCCGAAGCGGCAACGCAGGTCCTAAGCCCCTCGGATTTCTCGACTCCGGACTCGTTCCAGGACCAAGAAACTCAGATCATCCCCGCGCACACGGCTCCACTCGCCACCTCGAATGCCCCCGCCGCAGGTTCAGCTTCGCCCGCACCTCGGGGGGCACACAGCGCTATTGAGGAGATCGCGCCGGAAGAGGAGAAAAAGAGCCATGCGGGTATGTGGATTGCCGCGCTCATCGTTCTCCTCCTCGTCGTGGCTGGGGCCGCGTGGTGGTTCATTGCGCAGCAGAATCGCGAGCCTGAGCAGGTGAGTGTTCCCTCGGTCGTGGGCATGGCGGAAAGCGATGCGAAAAACACCCTCACCGAGGCGGGGCTGACTCCACAGTTCTCCGAGGAAGCAAGCACGGAAGTCGACGAAGGCCTCGTCATCTCGACCGACCCAGAGGCCGACACCGACGTGGTCAAGGGCTCAACCGTCAACGTTGTCGTCTCGAGCGGTCCCGATGCCGCTGCCGTCCCGAAGCTCGAGGGCCTCACTAAGGACGAGGCGAAACAGGCCCTCGAAGAGGCCGGCTTCTCCATGTCCGTTGCCGGTACGGAAGACTCCGCCGAGTTCGACAAGGATGTTGTGCTCCGGTCCGAGCCGAGCGAGGGCGCGAGCGCGCCGGAAGGCAGCGCCGTAAAGGTGTGGGTCTCGAGTGGCCAGGTGGAGGTTCCCAGCGTGGTTGGGTTCACCCAGTCCGACGCCGAACAGGCCCTCAAGGATGCCGGATTTGAGGTGACTGTAGCCGGCCGCGAGGCGAAGGACGGCGAAACGATCGGCACCGTTCTCGAGCAAACACCCGCCGAAGGCAAAGCAGCAAAAGGCTCGACCGTGCGTCTCGTCGTCGCTGCAGAAGCCGGACCGGTGACGATCCCGAATGTGGTGGGCCAAACTCTCGAGGACGCTCGTGCCCGCTTGAGCGACCCAGCTCTCAACCTTGGCACTCACGTACAAGAGGAGTTCTCTGCCACCGTGGAAAAGGGACGCGTTATCCGCACGGATCCCGAGGTTAATTCCGAGGTGAAGTCGGGCTCGAGCGTCACGATCATCGTGTCGAAGGGTCCGGAACCCACGCCAACGCCTGAACCTACGCCGGAGACGACCACCCCCGCGCCAACGGTTTCGCCAGTCAACGGGAATGGCAACGGCAACGGGAATGGCAACGGCAACGGGAATGGCAATGGCAATGGCAAAGGGAACGGTCGGGGCCGCGGTAATGGCGGCAACTGAACACTCAAGCGCCCCGTGCCGCATCCTCGTTGTCGATAATTACGACTCGTTCGTGTACACGATCGTCGGGTACCTCGAACAGTTGGGGGCCGAATGCGTCGTCGCGCGCAATGATGCCATCCCCGAATCCACGGGCGGCACCCCCGATCTTTCGGAGTTCAACGGGGTGCTCATCTCCCCCGGTCCCGGCAACCCTCTCACCGCGGGCTGCACGCTCGAGGTGATCGGCGAATGTGCCCGTACCTCAACTCCCATGTTTGGAGTCTGCCTGGGCCTGCAATCGCTCGCCCACTATTTCGGTGCGACCGTGACGCACGCGCCGCAGCTCATGCACGGCAAAACGAGCCTCATCCATCATGATGGTCGCGGCCCCTTCGCGTCGCTTCCTACACCTTTTGAAGCGACGAGGTATCACTCGCTCGCGGTTGTTCCCGAAACGGTTGATGAGGACATTCTTGAGATCACGGCCCGCGCTGACGACGGCAGCATCCAGGGGCTGTCTCACAGAAGCCTTCCACTTCACAGCGTGCAGTTCCACCCGGAGAGCGTGCTCACGAGAGGCGGGCATGCGATGCTCGCCTTCTTCCTTGAGCTTGCCGAGGGCCGCGATGGCTCACGCGCAAAGGACCGCGCCCGCGGGCTCGCACCCCTCCTCACGCCCGTCACCCCTCACTGAGGACGCACCGAAGGTTCCGTGTCGAGGGGCACGCCTTCGCCGCTTGCCTCGCTGAACGCGCTAGTAAGCGGCGAGGGCCGAAACTGTGCCTTGGTTGAACGGCATATACGGTGCGATCACGGGGAACACCCACCCGAACAGCAGCACCACGAGGGCCGCAAAGAGGATGAGTAGCACGAGCACCTTGACCCACCATGGGCCCGGAATGATCCTGTAGAGCCAGCCGTACATTACTTCTTTACCTCCGCAAGCTCTTTGGGGATGCCCTTGCTGCGATCAACCCAGTGGTCGTACTTCGCGTACGTGATGTAACGTTGCGCGGCTGAATACATGGGGTGGCACGCCGTCATGGTGAGCATCCGCTCCGTGGGCTCCTCCCCCGGTTTATTCGGAACCGGGGCAATCACCTGCACGTCGTTCGGCTGCACAATCTCCGATCCCGTTACGTAATACACGTAATAGGCCTTCGGACCTTCAACAATCACCGGATCACCGGGTTCAAGCCGCGCGATATCGTGAAGCGGCCGGCCATACGTCGAGCGGTGACCGGCGAACGCAAAGTTCCCCACTTCGCCGGGAAGGGCCGTGTCGGGGTAGTGGCCGTTGCCGATCACGTTGAGGACCTTCTCCATGCTCACGCCCTCGGCCATGGGAGACGTGGCCTTATCGAACTTCGGCACGTGAAGCTCGCCCCACACCTCGTTTTCTTTAACATTCTCGATCTTCGGCGGTTCACCTTTTTCCGGCGGCGCAATCTTCTTAGGCGACGGCCCGCCCCACTTCGACTGAAGCTCCTGAATAATCACCGCGTGCTCGCGGTCGGCAACGACGTCTGTCCACCACAGCTGCCACACAACAAAAAGGAGGAGGAAAGCTCCGACGGTAATCAACAGTTCGCCGAGCACACCGATAATGCTCGAGGCTATGCCGCGTTTACGCTCAGGCACTCGCCTGTGGCGGGAAGAGGTCACAATGTCTCCGATTCGGAAGGGGGTTTAATCGGCAGGCGTCGGAATCAAACGAACCTACTCCTTCACGCACTGTACCCTAATATATGCCGCTGCCGGCACCGCTCCCACCCCTCGGGGCGGGGCCGACACCCTCGTTCCAGTTGTGAAAGGTTACCGTTACCCATGGCCAAGAAAGTTCGGCGCTCCTCGACCATTCCCACCCAGCAGAATCAACCCGCACGGGATCGAGTGACACGCGCCGAGGCCGAAACCCGCCGCTCACGTCGCGCACAAGAAAGCGCCGCCGAGGCCTACAAACCGAGCCCCGCGTGGCTCGTGCCCACCGCCGTCACACTCCTCATCCTCGGCATTTTGTACATGGTCGTGTATTACATTTCGAGTGCGCAGTATCCGCTCCCCATTGGCGATTGGAACCTCGCCGTCGGCATCGGCATCCTTCTCGCGGGCGGGGGACTCCTGACTTTCTGGAGGTAGCATGAGCGACACACAAACCGCACCCCTTCACCCATGGCGGCGCTTTGTCGCCATCGGTGACTCGTTCACGGAAGGTATCGGCGACCCCGATCCGAACGTTCCAGGCGGGGTCCGCGGTTGGGCAGATCGTGTCGCCGAAGAGCTCGGGCGCACGTGCCCCGATTTCGCGTACGCGAACCTCGCAATCCGCGGCCGGCTCTACAAACAAATCATCGAGGAGCAGCTCGAACCGGCGATCGATCTCAAGCCGGACCTCGTGAGCTTCTTCGCGGGCGGCAACGATGTGATCCGTCGCGGCGATCCCGACGCGATCGCCTCCGATATCGAGGTCGCCGTCGCTCAACTCGCCGAAACGGGCACCGACATCATCCTGTGGACCGGCCCCGACGTTGGCAACACTCCCGTTCTGAACCTCATCCGAGGGCGTTCCGCGATCTACAACGAAAACATGCGCACGATCGCGAAGCGCTACAACACTTTCGTTGTGGACCTCTGGGCCACCCGCCAGCTCGTGCACGAAGGCATGTGGGCCGAGGACCGCCTGCATTTTTCACCACTCGGCCACCACACGATTGCGCGCGAAGTCCTTGCCACCCTCGACGTCCCGAACGAGCTTCGAGAATTTAAGCCCCACGACCCGCCGCAGCGCACGTGGCGCCAGGATGCCGAGAAGGACCTCGTGTGGGCTCGCGACCACCTCGGTCCCTGGGTGATGCGGCGCATTCGCGGTGAAAGCTCGGGAGATGCCGTGCATCCCAAACGACCCGAAGCCTCCCCCGTCTTCGGCGAGGGCATGCCGCCGGGCTCAGCTTCCCGGGAAGCGGAAGACTAGCGGCGCTCTTGTGCGATAGTGTGCACTCGGACACAACCCTCCTACCCCTAGGCATCCTCATGACGATGACTCAGCCACGCGCACTCAAAAAAATTGCAGCCCTCCTGATGATCCCCTTCGTCCTCCTCGTCGCCGGTTGCGGCAAGCTGGAGGCAACGCTCACCGTCGAGAGCGACGAGAAGGTCGTGTTGGAGGGAGTCGTGACCGGGCAGACCTCCTCACTTGATCTGATCGGCGCGACCCCCTCGGACGTATGCTCCGCGAAAGACACCACCAATGACGGTGGAGAAACGACCCAAGGCAAGGTCGAGGTGAAACTGACGGAAAGCGGCGACACCTTCGAATGCGAGTTCACCAGTACGGTCGAGGACGCCAAGGACATCAAGAAAATCCTCACCTACGACGAAGATTCGAACACGTACACGCTAAAAAGCATGTTGCCCCTACCGCGGATCGCCGACCAGCTCGCCGGAGGCGGTTTTACGGCTGACGTCACGATCGTCATGCCCGGCAAGGTCACGGAGTCGAGCGTCGGCACAATCGACGGCAACAAGGTCCACATCACCGATATCAAGGAGTTTCTCTCGGAGTACGAGATCAAGTCCGAAGGCTCCGGTTTCCCCTGGCTCATCGTCATCATCGTCGTGGTCGTGCTTGTCCTTCTCTTCGTCGTCGTCGCAGCCGCAGCCGCACTCTTCTTCCTGATGCGCAAAAAGAAGAAGGGGGCCGCCGCGAACGTCCAGAATTTCCAGCAGCAGGGCCAGCCTCCTTTTAGCCAGAACCCCTCGCCCGCCTTCCCCCAGCAGGCTCAGCAGTTCCAGCAGCCACAATGGTCGCAGCCGCACAACCAGGCGCCGCAGCAGAGCCAGCCACCTCAGGGCAACGGTCCCCAGAACTTCTACGGCGACCAGGGTCCCACTTCTGCCAACCACTAACCAGCCATCGTTGTCGACCAGCACACACCCGCGTTTTCATGAAAGAAAGGTTCCACGTGACGCACACACAGCCACGCTTCCTCAAGAAGTTCGCCGCCTTGATCGCCATCCCGTTCATGCTTCTCCTCGCGGGTTGCGGCAAGCTTGACGCGACCATCAACATCGAGAGCCCCGAAAAGATCACCCTCGAGGGTGTCGTCTCAATAAAGAAATCCTCGCTCGAGGAAATCGGCATGACCCCCTCTCAGTTCTGCGGCGATGAAGCTCTTAAGGAATTTACTGGTGAGACCAAGCCGGATCTCAAGCTAGAGGAGAAAGACGACGAGGTCGTGTGCACTTTCTCTGGCCAAAAGGATGAAAAAAACCCCATGGGCGATGCCTTGAAGTACGACGAGGAATCGGACACCTACACCTACCACGAAGACTCGAAGGGTTCATTTGGTGACCAGGCGGCGGCTGCCGGCTTCAAGGTCGATTTCACCTTCGTTTTCCCCGGCAAGGTCACCGAATCGAGCGTCGGCAAGATCGACGGCAACAAGGTCCACATCACCGACACGAAAGAATACTTCTCCGACATCAACATCAAGGCCGAGGGCAGCAGCTTCCCCTGGCTCATCGTCATCATCGTGGTCGTTGTTGTTCTTCTCCTTGTCCTTGCGGCGGTCGTCATCGGCGCCCTCGTGTTCATGAAGCGCAAGAAGAAGTCCGGTGCCGGCGACGCACACTTCCAGCAGCAGGGATCCTTCCAGAACTCGATCCACGGAGGTGCGCAGCCGCAGGGGCAGCAGGCACAGCCGAGTGCCCAGCCGAGCTTCGGCCAGCACCCCTCGCAGGGCACCTCTAACGCGCCCCAGCCGCCGAGCTACCAGGCTCCCCAGCAGGGCAGCTATGAAGCACCGCAGCAGGGGCAGCAGCCGCCTCAGCAGGGTTTCCAGGGGCACTCGTTCAGCGAACCTGGCAATCAGGGTCCTCAGGACAACCCCGGCCAGACCTTCGGTAAGCAGTAACCCCACCGCGCCCTGAGAGCATCACAACCGAGGGCCCGTGACTAGACTCACGGGCCCTCGGCTCGCACTTCGGGACGTACCGGAGTAAAGTAATACAGGTCAGTTCGAGAGAACAGACAAAAAGCGCCCGTAGCTTAACGGATAGAGCATCTGACTACGGATCAGAAGGTTGGGGGTTCGAATCCCTCCGGGCGCGCCAGCAACTAGGCCCTCCACTTCGGTGGAGGGTTTTTGCGTTCTCCACCGTTCATGGAGAGTGTGCCCCATGCGGAACGCCGCACCCCACCCGGCATGGGCGAGTGTGCGGCGTTCTCTTCGACCTCGATGGCCTGGGCGAATGTCAGGAGACGATCTTGCCGGGGTTGAGGTTCTTGCCCGGGTCCTGAGTCTCGTAGAGGTCACGCATCATCTTGACGCCGAGCGGGCCCACCTCTTCCTCAATCCAGGGCTGGTGCTCGGTTCCGACCGCGTGGTGGTGCGAGAGGGTGCCGGCGTGCTTCTGGAACTCACTTTGCACCGCATGCTTGATCGCCGTGTACTGCTCGAGCATGACCTCGTTGTTCGCGTAAGGAACGGCGAACGTGAAGTACAGGCATGCACCCTGGTGATAGCTGTGGCTCATGTGGCAGAAGAAGAAGCCGGGAATCCCGAGCTCCTCGAGCTTCGCGTAGAACGTGTCGTACACCTTCGAGTGCATCTCGTTGATCCGTGCCCACGTGGTGCCCGTATCGGAAACGTCGCCGAACACGTTGAGGCCAAGAAGGAAGTCACGAAGGTAGGGAGTATCGAACTTCTTCTGGTCATAGATCGCCCCGGGCCCCGCACCGAGAGTAATGCCGCCGGCCTTCTTGACGATCTTCTTCACTGCGGCCTGCTCGCGGCTGATCTGGGCTTTCGACCCCTCGAAGCACACGTAGCTCATGCACATCTCGTTCTCGGTGTCCCAGCCCTTCTTGCGCAGGTACGCGAAAAGGGTGTCCTGGACCTTACGGGTGATCTCGCCCTTTTTATCCTTGGGCTCCTTGAGCATCGAGAGGCTAAAGGCGGTCTCGGGGCCGTCGCTCAGGCGCGTGAACACGGGGTGGACTTCGCTACGGGCAATGGCGTGCATGGCGCGGATGCCGGATTCCCAGTCGGGGAACATGTACGCGATGACGACGCGGTTTTCTGCCATGCGGTGCACGCGCACGGTGCATTCCGTGATGACGCCGAGGCGGCCTTCGGAGCCGAGGATCATTTCGTGAATGCTCGAGCCGGAGTCGCGGCCGGGAATCGGCTTGGTCTCGACGATCCCGTCGGGGCGCACGACCTTGAGTCCTCGCACGATGTCCTCGATGTCGCCGTAGCGATCGGACTGCATGCCGGTCGAGCGGGTCGCAGCCCAGCCACCGAGCGTTGAGTACGTGAACGAGTCGGGGAAGTGCCCCATCGTCCATCCGAGCTCGTTGAGCTGCTCTTCGAGGTCCGGGCCGTACACGCCGGCATCGACGCGTGCGAGGCCCGAGGTGTCGTCGATCGAGATGACCTCGCGCATGCGGCCGAGGTTGATCGTGATGATGGGGCGCTTCTCGTCAACGTTGGGGGTGACCGAGCCGGAGATTGAGGAGCCGCCGCCGTAGGGAATCGCCACGAGATCGTGCTCGACGATGTAGGCGAGGATTTGCTGGACCTCGTCGTCACTCTTCGGGTAGATCACGGCGTCGACGATGCGGGCAAAATCCCCGGTGCGCGCGCGGAACAGGTCGATCACGGAGCGGCCGAAGGAGTGGACGACGCGGTACTCGTCATCATCGAGAAGGTTGTCCTCCCCCACAATGCCGGCGAGGGCGACGCGGTCCTCGGCACCGAGGCGGCTCGAGGGAACCTCATAGTCGCTCAGCTGCGGCTCCGGCGCCGGCGTGAGCTTCTCGAGATCCATGCCGATCTTGGACTTGGCGAAGCCGGGGAAAGCGGGCTTGTTGTCCCAGCGGAAGGTGATGTCGTCAAGACCCCACCCCCACCACTTGTGTCGCTTAACCTCGCGTGCCGAAATAGGGCTGTTCATGACGCTTGCTCCTCGGGTGGTTGGGTTCCCATGATGGCTAGGTAATTCTGGGTTTTGAGAGTTCCGACGGCTTCCTGAATCCGCGCGTTGAAACTGAGGGCGCTTTCGCCCTCCTCCGCGCGCATGGGCGCACCGAACACCACACCGACGGGAGGCTTGCCCGGTTTGGGCCAGCTTCGACCTTTCGGCATCGCTTCGTGTGCGCCGATAAGCGCGGCGGGAATGACAGGGATGTTTTCAGTGATGGCAAGGGAAGCCGCGCCGGGTTTGAACTCGGCCATCTTCCCGGTTTTTGAACGCGTGCCTTCGGGGAAAACGAGCACGGGGACGCCCGCGGTGAGCAGTGTTCGCGTGATGCCCGAGTGCTTGCGGGAGCCGTCGCGGTCGATGGGGAATGCGTTGAAGAGCGCTCGCACGAAGATGCGGCGGTACCAAATGTCAAAGAAGTACTCTCGCGCGACGCCCGTGGAGAGGTATTTTCCCTGGGTAAAGGGGAGACCTTGAGCAAGCATGGGTGCATCGAGGTGGCTCGAGTGGTTGGCGACGAGCAGGAATGCGCCGCGCACCTTTTTCACCTTGGGGTTGACGATGATCTTTTGCGTGACGGCGCTTTTCACGACGCCCTTGAAGCCGATTCGCACGAGCAGCGCGCGAAGGTAGGCGCGCCAGGGCGAACGATAGAGGGAAGGGTCGTGATACTTGCTCACTTGGTTCCCTTCTTGGGGGCTTTCGACAGTGGTTTTTCTTTATCGCGCCGCTTCGTAAACCATGCCGCAATCGAATGCATGATGTTCCGGGGAGCGGTGCGGGCGAGGAAAGCGAGCACCTTGAAACGCTTTGAGGGCACGGAGATGAGCTTTCCGCGTGCGACATCATCGAGGCATTCTTTGACGAGGCGCTCGGGAGAAAGCCACAGGAAATCCGGGATCGACGAGCCGGAGATGCCGGCGCGCTCGTGGAATTCGGTGCGCACCCAGCCCGGCTGGAGCGAGGTCACGTGCACGCCGCTTCCCGCGAGACGAACCGCGAGGGCTTCGGTATAGGTGTTGCCCCACGATTTGATCGCCGAATAATTGTTCTGCGGGAGATACCCGGAAACGGAGTTCACGTTGATGATCCACCCCTTGCCGCGCCGAGCCATCGCGCGACCGGCCGCATTCGAGAGGTGAAGCACGGCCTTGATCATGACCTCGATCCCCGAGTCATGAAGCGAGAGGTCATCGCCGAGAATGTCGCTGCGCACACTGAAGCCCGCGTTGTTGACGAGGATGTCAACGGCGGGGTGTTCGATGCTTTCTTGCGTAAGACGCGCTGCGACGCGGTCCCGCTCAGCTTCCACTTCGAGGTCGCACACCATTTCTTCGACATCGATGCCGTAGCGGGTGCGGAGGTCTTGAGCGAAACGCGAGAGGCGATCGGCATTGCGAGCAACCAGCACGAGGTCGACACGCCGCTTAGCGAATTCGCGCGCGAAAGCGGCCCCGATACCAGAGGTGCCGCCGGTGATGAGGGCCCTATGCATGGCCCCTACGATACACTAGGCCCGCGCGCCCACGAGCGCGCCCCAATACTTTCACCATTGCTCGATCGCGAGGATTTATCCGCATGTCTGTGCCCTCTACCAGCGCAAATACTCAGTATCGCGAAGTTCTTCTTACCGGGGCCACAGGCTTTCTAGGCCAGGCTGTTCTTCAAGCTTTCCTCGAGCATTTCCCCGAGGTTCGCGTGACGGCGGTTGTGCGCCCGAAGGGGACGCTCACGGGGAAGAAGCGTCTTGCCACCTTGCTGCGCAAGCCTTCGTTCACCTCGTGGAGTGATCGCGTAGGCGAGGACGCCGTGCGCAAAGCCTTCGAGGAACGCACCGACGTCATCGAGGGCGACCTGACGAATCTTCCCCCGCTCGAGCGCACTTTCGATGTCGTTGTGCACTCGGCGAGCTCGGTGAGCTTCGACCCGCCCATTAACGAAGCCTTCGCCACGAATGTGGGGGGAGCCAAGAACCTCTACGAGGCACTCCTCGAGTCGCAAAAGACCCTCCCGGGCGGCCAGGATCCCCACGTCATTCACGTGTCCACTTCGTACGTGAGCGGTCTCGCCAAGGGCCTGTGCCGCGAGGGCCGTCTCACGCACGATGTGAGCTGGCGCGAAGAGTACGACGCCGCGTTCGCCGCGGCTCGAGAGGTCGATGCGCTCTCGCGCACGCCAGAACAAATCAGGAAGAACCTGCGCCTCGCCGAGCTGAAGAGCGGCAAGATGGGCCCGAAGGCAATCGCCTCGGTCGCGGAGGATGCCCGCCGCGCGTGGGTGCGCGCCCGCCTGCAGGATTACGGACTCCAGCGCGCGAATTCGCTTGGCTGGACCGACATTTACACGTTCACGAAGGCCATGGCCGAGCGCGTCGGCGAGGAAATGTGGGCCGATTCCGGCCACCGCCTGAGCTTCGTGCGCCCCGCGATCATCGAATCCGCTGTCTCTCACCCCTTCCCTGGCTGGATCGACGGGTACAAGGTCGCCGACCCGCTCATCATGGCCTACGGCAAGGGCCGGCTCTCGGAGTTCCCGGGCCTGCCCGATTCGATTCTCGACATCATCCCCGTCGACCACATCGTTGGCGTGATCCTCGCCCTCGCAACTCAGAACGTTGAGCGCACGGGTGATGAGGCGTACTACCAGGTTGCCTCGGGTAACTCGAACCCGCTCCCCCTTCACGAGATGGTGAGTATCGTCCACGACTACTTCGTGGAGAATCCTCTGACGGACGACAAGGGCGAGCCGATCGCGGTTCCTATGTGGACCTTCCCCTCCGTTGATTTGGTAGAGGCGAAGTTCTGGGCAACCAATAAAGCAGTCAAGGCAGCCGAGGTTGCCGTCGGACGCCTCCCCGGCACTCGCACTACCCGCGCCTGGGCTGGCAAGCTCCACAAGAACTCCGCGGGCCTCGACACCCTCAAGAAATTCATGGGGCTCTACAAGGCGTACACGAAGACCGAAATGGTCTTTGACGATGCGAACACGCGCGCGCTTCGCGCCTCGCTCCCGAAGGAGTTCCTCGAGAAGTACGACTTCGACATCACGGATCTCGACTGGCGCTCCTATTTCCGCGATCACCACCTGCCCGCGGTCACCGAACTCACGAACGCCTACTCACGCCAGAAGGCGGCCCGCAAGGCTCGAGCCGAACGCAAGCCGAGTGAGCTGACAGCCTCGAGCGACGCTCTTGCCGTGTTTGACCTCGACGGCACGGTGATCGCGCAGAACATTGTGCAGCAGTACCTCGCGATCGTGAAGGAAACGCGTTCAAGCGCCGGTGGCGCAAAGGAAGTCGTCAAGCTCGCGGGGGCGCTCCCCCAGTACCTGCGCAATGAGCAACACTCGCGCTCGGAGTTCATTCGAAGCGTCATGCGCCGTTACAAGGGCTTCAGTGTCGCGGAGCTCAAGGAAGTTCTTGCGGGTGAGCTCGGCGAGAAGGTGCGGGGCCAAATCAGGGCTCAGGCGCTCGAGCGCCTCGAGGAGCACCGGGCTGCTGGTCACCGCACAATCCTCATTACGGGGGCCCTCGACATTCTCGTGGAGCCGCTCGCAGATCTCTTCGACGAAGTCGTCGCGACCCACATGCACGAAGAAAACGGCGTGCTCACGGGCTACCTTGCTACTCCCCCGGTCGTGGGAGAAGCCCGCGCGAATTGGCTCAAGAAGTACGCGCACAACGGGAACTTCGATCTCGCCCATTCTTACGGCTATGGCGATTCGCATGCCGACGCCGCCTGGCTCGCAGTGCTCGGACACCCCACGGCGATCTCCCCTGACCTCGGCCTTTACGCCGAGGCAAAGAAGAATCGCTGGTCAATTCTCGAGTGGAAATAGACGCTGATTTCCACTAATGACCGGGCGAGGGCGTAGGCTAGGGACACGGCGCACAGTGCGCTACTGCTCCCTTTATCCCTTACTCCTAAAGGAGACGTCCCATGGACGACCTCGCAAACAAGATTAATATCCCGCCTGCGCCGGCCATGGCGAAGGCTGTCGAAGATGGCATGTACGCGAAGGCCACGATGCCGGCATGGAAGATTTTCTGGCTCGGCCTCACCGGCGGTGCCTACATCGCCTTCGGCTTCATCATGTTCGTGACCACCCAGCAGGGTGCTCCCGGCGAATGGCCGCTCGGCATCACAAAGATGATCGGTGGCGCGCTCTTCGCGACCGGCCTCATCATGGTCATCAACTCCGGTTCTGACCTCTTCACGGGCACAACCCTCAACGTCATGCCGTTCCTGTCGAAGCGCATCACGGCCGGCCAGCTGTTCCGCCACTGGGGCCTCTCCTACGTCGCAAACTTCATCGGTTCGGTGACGATCGCAATCCTCGTGTTCCTCGCGAACACCCCTGCCACGAACAAGAGCGCGTGGGGCCTCATCATCCTCAACGTCACGAAGGGCAAGCTTTCGCTCGACTGGGGCAACGCTTTCGTGCTCGGTATTCTCTGTAACTTCCTCGTGTGTATGGCCGTGTGGCTGACCTTCGCGGGCCGTTCGTTCCTCGACAAGGGCCTCGCCATCGTCGTACCGCTCGTGATCTTCGTGTCCACCGGCTTCGAGCACTCGGTCGCGAACATGTTCATGCTTCCCATGGGCTGGCTCATCAAGACCTTCGGCGCGGATGCCTTCTGGGCTGGTGAAGCCGTCACGAACGCTGGCGTCACTGCCGCGGACTTCGACATGATCAGCTGGGACAAGATCATCCTCGGCAACCTCCTCCCCGTGACCCTCGGCAACATCATCGGTGGCGCCCTGTGCGTGGGCTGCTACTTCTGGGTGGCCTACCGCAAGGATGCCATCAAGGCCGAGCGCGCAGCCGCTGTCGCCGCTAAGTAACGGCGCACCTTCCTCGCCAACAGTCAAAGGCCCGGCTCCCTCACATCGAGGGGCCGGGCCTTCACGTTGACCGTGCTGCGGGGAATCAGCCGGTGTTCTTCATACCAGCGGCAACCCCGTTGATGGTCGTCAGCAGAGCGCGCTTTTCCGCATCCGTAATCTCGATGCCTCGTTCGTGCGAATCGCGCACACGCTGCAGCATCGCGACCTGCATGTAGCTAATCGGGTCGAGGTAGCGGTCACGCACCTCGAGGGTCCTCTTGAGCACGGGCGAGTTGTCGAGAAGGTTCAGCACACCCGTAAGGCGCTCGATTTCGGCAACCGCGAGCTCGTACTCCTCGCGGATCGTCTCGAACAGATGCCACAGGCGCGTGGGCACAAGAGAGTGCACATAGTGCGAAGCGATACCCATGTCGGTTTTCGCAAGCGTCATCTCCACGTTCGAAATGACCGTGCGGAAGAAATGCCAGTTCTCGTACATTTCCTTGAGGTCGTCCTCGTAGCCGGCCTCGCGCGCAGCCTTGAGGCCTGAGCCCGCGCCGAACCAGCCGGGGACGATCTGGCGGGACTGCGTCCAACCAAACACCCACGGAATGGCGCGCAAACCGTCGAGGCCTTTTTCGCTCGTCGTTCGCTTAGAGGGGCGCGAGCCGATCTTCAAGTCACCAAGCTGCTCCACAGGCGTGGACGCCACGAAGTACTCGGGCAGGTCGGGATCGTCAATGAGGGTGCGATAGCGCGCGAAGGAGGCGTCGGAAAGACTTTCCATCACCGTGCCGAAGCGCTCCAGATCTTCAGGGCTCGTGCGGGGCTTTCGGTGCAGAGCCGAGCCCTGCATGACCGCCGCGAGCGAAAGGTCGAGGTTTTCGCGTGCGAGCACGGGCAGCATGTATTTATCGGAGATGACCTCGCCCTGTTCGGTGAACTTGATTTCACCCTCGAGAACACCGTAGGGCTGGGCCAGGATCGCGTCATACGTGGGGCCACCGCCGCGTCCGACGCTTCCCCCGCGACCGTGGAACAGGCGGAGGGTCACGTTGTGTTTGGCGGCAACATCGCGAAGGCGGCGCTGCGCCTGATGGATCTCCCACTGGCTCGTGATGACGCCCGATTCCTTGTTCGAATCGGAATAGCCGAGCATAATCTCGTGGCGATCGCCGCGAAGGCGCACGATCTCGCGGTAGCTCGGGTCACTGAGGAGTTCGTCGAGGATCTCGCCGGCGTGGCGAAGCTCTTCGACAGTTTCGAGGAGAGGGCTAAAGCCGATGTCCGCGCGGGGTTCGTCGCCCGCAAGGTTCACGAGTCCGGCTTCGCGCGCGAGCAGTGCCACGGCAAGGATGTCGTCGGCGCCGCGGGTCATCGAAACGATATAGGTCTGGATGACATCGGGGCCGTACGTACGCTGTGCCGTGCGGATTTCGCGGAACACGTTGAACGTGTTCTGCACCGAGGGATCGAGCGGTGATTCCTCCCCGAGAAGCTGCGCGCTGGCGAGTGGTCGCTTCGACGCAAGCTCGGAGGAGAGCACCTTCGTGCGCTCTTCGCGCGTGAGCTCCCCGTAGGCCTTGTCGAGTTCGCCCACGCGGTCGAACATCTCCGCGAGGAGGTCATGATGTTTTTCGGCGTGCTCACGCACGTCCATGATGGCGAGGTTGAGACCGCTGCCAGCGAGAACGGACTGCGCGAGGGCTACCGAACCGTCGGCCATGAGGTCACCGCGGTGAGTACGAAGTGATGCGCGCAGCTCTTCGAAGTCGTCCTGGAGCTCCGCACCCGTGAGATAGTCGACGCCGGGCTCGTGGGCCTCGCCATTGTGGATGCGCTTGCGCGTTGCCGCGAGTTTCGCTCGCATCGAGAACAGCTTGAGCCGGTAGGGCTCGTGGGCGAAGAGCTCGAACTGTTTCTCAGGGACAAACGCGAGGGCCTCTTGATCCTTTTTGAGACTCTCGTTGAACTCCTGGTCTTCACCGATGAGGGTTGAGCTCATCGACAGTTCAAGCGTGAGCGAATCGAGGAACGCCTCGGCAATATCGATCGCGGCATCGGCCTGAAGTTTGAGGACTTCGCGCGTGACATCGGCGGTCACATACGGGTTGCCATCGCGATCGCCGCCAATCCAGGAGCCGAAACGCAGCGGCACCTTCCTCACGGGAAGATCCGCGCCGTAGTCGCGCAGTTCGTGGCGAAGGGCGTCGAGGACCTCGGGAAGAGTATGGAGGTAGAGAGAACGCAAATAGAAGATGGCGTTGCGCGCCTCATCTTGGGGCGTTGGCTGGGTGCGGCGCAGCTCGTCGGTCTGCCAGAGCGCCTCGATCGTCTCTGCAAGGTCGCGATCCTGCTTTTTACGCGCACGCGTGCCTTCGTCGGTGTCGGTTTCGAGGAGGGTGGACACGCGACGCAGCTTCGTGAGAACCGCGCGGCGCGATGCTTCGGTGGGGTGGGCCGTGAAGACAAGGCGCACATCGAGTTCATCGACCGTGCGCTGAAGCTCCTCGGCCCCGGCTTCTTCTGCAATCGACCGCACCGTGCGAGGGATCCACGAATCGTTTTCGTTCTGCCCCTGCAGTTCTCGCACGCGATAGGTCTGCTCGGCGGCATTCGCGAGCAAGAAGTACTGCGTGAATGCGCGGGTGAGTTCCGTGGCCTGCTCGATGGGCAGTTCCGCGAGGCGGCGCTGCACGCGCATCGTGTCCTCGGCCGATTTCGACTGCTTCGATTGCTTCGCAAGTTGGCGCACCTCCTCAACCAAGTCGAGGAGTTCTTGGCCGTGCTGATCGGCAAGCGTTTCACCGAGGAGTGTGGAAAGCCTACGCACAGTCGCGCGAAGCGGCGCGTCAATGAGCGGGTCATCACCCACGACCGGGAATTCCGCTGTCAATGTGGGCACGTTGTGAAGGCTATCGTCGTGCTGTTCGCGCACCTGAAACCTCTCGTTTGGAAGCGGGTGGCACCCGTGGCGAACCGAAAACACCGGCGCGGCGCCCGCGGTCCCCCATCAGCGCCGAATGAGCCGGGGCCAGTCTACTCCCCCACGCGTCCCACCTGCATCCACGGGGTTGAACCGCATCCGACACGCATTGCAGCGAGTGATACGAGGCACTCCAGCGCGTTCGTTACCTATGCGACGCCACGTGGAAAATCAACGCGGCAAAGGTTAAAAGAGATTCCCCCACCCGCGTTTAAGCGGGCGGGGGAACATCCCATCTGCGGAGACGAGAGGATTTGAACCTCCGAGGCGGCTCTACACCGCCTACTCCCTTAGCAGGGGAGCGCATTCGGCCACTCTGCCACGTCTCCTTGCGCGCACGGCGCTGAGTCAGCCTACCGAACTTCGTCGAGGGGCTCAAATTTTTCGCGGTACGCGCCACATTGCGTGGGGGCGAAGATCACGGTTTGACGTAGACGCCTTTGCCTTCAAGCTTGACGACGGTGAAGCCCATACCGAGCTCCTCAATTTTCACATCCGCGGTCCCGTCGCCGTGGTCCTTGACGGTAAAGGCGGCCCCGTCGAGGGCCTGTCTGATGGATTGTGCCTTGGTCGGATCCACGGGCGGAACGTTCTGATTCGCGGCGCGTATGCATGCGTCCTTCTCGATTTGGCTCTCGAGCACAAAGTAGGATCCGTTACTCTCGGCGGCCGCCAGCTCGCACGCCACTGACCAGTTGCTTTCCGTGCGCGCCTGGATGTACGCCGCGGTGACTTTTACGGCCTGCTGCTTTTCCTCCTCGGTGAAGGGCGTGGGGCTGAGCTTGACGGTCGCGCCACCTCCGGCAGTTGGATCTTGCGTGGCCGGCGCGGGCGCAGGGTTCGGCGCGGGGTTGGGAGCGGGACCGCCACTCGGGTTTGGCTGCGTAGGCGCAGGTGCCGGGGCCGTCTCCCCGCCTCCCGGTTTGGGGGCGGGTGCAGGCTTCGGGGATTCCGACGGTTGCTCGCTCGACGTGCTCGCCGAGCTCGACGGCTCACTGCCACCTCGCGAGGAAAGGATGGCGCCACACCCGGTGAGCGTCCCCGCCACGAGGACCGCGGCGAGGACAGTGGATAGAGGACGGGTTCTCCGGGCGGGGTTCATCGTTTCGCCTCCGTAACGTTGAGGTGTCAGGACCACGTGGGGCACCGAAAAGCTTTAGAAACCCTCGATCAGGATACGCAGGCTACCGTCGTCAAGCCGTACGAGTTTCTCGCCGCTGACCTCGCCATCGCGCTCGAAGGTTGCAGTTCCGTCACCATTGTCGTGGAGCGTGAAGCGTTTGGGGTCCGAATCTTCCATGATCTTCTCTTTGGGCATCGAGGAGATCTCGCCCTTCTGTATGTTCTCCTCTAGCTCTTGCGCACACAGAGATTTGAGCTCGGGGACATCAGCTCGCAACAGGTCGCCATTTTTCGCGAACACGAGCATGCCACACGCTTGCTCATACTCCCCCTCGAAAAGTTTCAAGACGAGGTCCTGCGGGAGCTGCTGACCTTTCTTCATCTCTTCAGCGGTGAGAGGTGTGGGATCGAGCTTTGCATGTGCGCTTTCGGGAATCCCTTGCGGAGACCCGGCATCGCTACCGTTTGAGGAGGTCGGCGACTGTTTGTCGTCGGGTTCGGTGGCGCCATGGGAGCCGTCAGCCTCACTGTCGCTCGCGCTTTCGGCAGGCGTGCCTGGCGTCGCGGCCGACGAGGACGAGGACGAGGTCGCTTCCTTGTCCTTTCTGCTCTCGTTCATCGCGCCGCACGATGCGGCACTCGTGACGAGCGCACCTGCTGCAAGGGTCACCGTGAGAGCTCGGGCAAGGTATTTTGTCGCTGTCATCTCGATTCTCCTAGGACCTAGTTCGGGTTTACGGCTGGCCAGTGAGATCCATTTGGGAGGGTTCGAGCCGAACGCCGCCGTCCTTGATCTTGAGGACATTGAAGCCGAGGGGTTGGCCGCTCATGGTGAGGGCATAGGTGCCGTCGCCGTTATCCTTCAGTTCAAATTTGGCGGGATCGAACTCCGATTTCACTTGTTCCTCGGGAATGCCCGCGCCTCCTTCCCCACCAGCGCCGCCAGCACCGGGGAACTGGCCCGTGTAGATCTGGGCGCATTGCTCGCGCGTTTCAGGCGAGCTGTCCATGCGGTAACGTGTTCCGTCAGTGTTTTTGAAAACCACGGTGTCACAAAACACCGTGAAGTCTCCGCTCACCGTGATCTTTACGAGAAGGTCGGACATCAATTGCTTGCCCTGCTCCTTCTCCTGTTCGGTGAGAGGCGTGGGGTCAAGCTCCGCGACCTCGCTACCGGCGGGGAAGGCGCCGCTACCCAAGCCACCGGGGCCCGGCGCAGGGGCGTCACCGCCGCCGTCGCTCGGCGAGGCAGGGTTCGGGTCTGTGCTCCCTTGGGTTGTCGGGCTTTCGGTCGGGTCAGGGAGTTCACTTGCCGAGGGCGCGGGCGTCGGCGAAGCCGCGCCTGTGGACGGCGATTCGGAAGCGGAAGCTTTCTTCGTTTCGTTGATGGCGCCACAGCCGGCTGCTCCAAAAACAAGGAGTCCTGCGGCAGCGACAGCAAAGAGCGATCGGGTCCTACGGAATGTCGTGGTCATGGGAACCTCTCAGATGAATGAGGCGTGGGGCGCGCCGGGTGGTGTCGTAAAACTAACGTAATGGGCGTTCCTGGCACATTCCTCGAACAACGCACCATATTGTCAGCCTGCGCAACTTTTCCTCGAAGACGACGACCACCCGCACCTCTCGAACTGCCGCCGTTAAAAGGCGAAGGTGGCTCGGTAGAACGAACTACCGAGCCACCCAGGCTTTACTCTTCTCTCACCTCAGCTCGGACCAGCGATTCGAGCCTTGGAGGCGATCATCACCAGTTCCGCAAATCGAGGAGCGGGCCCTCACCCTTCACCTTGACGAGCGAGAGGCCAAGATCCTGGCCCTGGAACGTCGCCTTGGCGGTACCGTCGCCATTCGGCTCGATCTCAATGTTTTCGGGCGTCAACATCTGCTTCATTTGCTCAGCCTGTTCCTCAGAGATGCCCTGCGAGGAGAGAATTTTCTCGTTCTGAGCAGCACACTGCTTGCGGATCTCTTCGGTGTCCGCACGCTCGTAACCGTCGCCGTTCCTCACCACCATATTGGGGCACGCATCCTCAAACCTCTTATCGAGCGAGCTGGTGAAGAAGTCGGCCACAACCTGTGCGCCCTTCTGCTTGTCCTCCTCCGTGAAGGGGGTCTCGTCAAGCTCCACGGGCGTGCCGTGCACGCTCGAGCCCAAGTCGTCGCCCGTGACAGCACCGCTGCCGGAGTCCGACCCCCCATCCGAGGACGAGGCTGAGCTCTCGCTCGACGTCGAGTCCTCTTTGGTTTCTGAAGCGGTCGTGGTCTCCTTCGAGGCGGAATCATCCTTCTTTGCTTCGTTGGAGGCGCCACAGCCTGCAAGGCCGAACGCGAGCACGCCAGCGGCGGCGATGATAGATACCGAACGGTTCTTACGCATGAAAGTAGACATCGTCAACCTTTCGTGTTGGTCAGGGCCAGCGGCCCATGAGTCTCGCCCTTCGCAGAGCCCTTGAGGTTCACATTCGTGACGCTCTCGAGATTCACAAAGGAACGCGGACAAACCTAGCATCACTATTTCCGTGCATTCTCAGGTTTAGGGAAGGTCGTCACACTTGCGCATCGAGGCTCAAAGCTTTGCGCACGAATTCCACGTGCGTTGGCGTTCCAACGCGATACTTCACGGCAGTAAGCACGCCGTGAGCATCGATGACGAAGCTCGAACGGATCACGCCCATCTTTTTCACGCCATACATATTCTTTTCTCCCCAAGCGCCGTATGCCTCCATGACGGCATGATCCTCGTCTGCCGCCATCGCATAAGGAAGATTTTCTTTTTCCACGAACTCCTCGACCTTTTCAATCGGGTCGGGGGAAATGCCGAGAATACGCGCACCATTCGCGGTCAGTTCTTCGACATGATCGCGAAGGTCGCGTGCCTGACGGGTGCACAGAGAAGTTCCCGCCGCTGGGTAGAACCATAAAAGGGCGCGCTCGCCTGCAAGGTCAGCGAGCGTGATTCGACCCCCACCGGCGAGCGGGAGGTCGAAGTCGGGGGCCTTATCGCCCGGCGCAAGTTTGACGTTCATGGGGGTTCTCCTTCGTGTCAGAACTGAGTCTCTTGATCGTACGTACGGCCACGGTGAGAAAAGCAAAACCCCGCACCGAACGCGCATTAAGCACGCCGGAAACGGGGTGGACGCACGGTGAGGCGTGCGCCTTCTTGCGGAGAGTAAGGGATTTGAACCCTTGGTGCAGGGTTGCTGCACAGCGGTTTTCAAGACCGCCACATTCGGCCGCTCTGTCAACTCTCCCTGCGCCCCAGAAGCGAGGCGCCCGTACATCCTACCCTCTCTCGATCAGGGGGAGGAACACAGGCCGGGCATCCCCCGCATCAACGCCCTTTCGACGTTTTCCCCACCCTCAAGGGAGGAAGCGGGAGTCGGGACCGCCGGTAAGGAGGCATTGCAGCACGAGTTCCGCGCCGTGCTCATCAATATCGAGCGTTTCCGCATCGGCATACGACTTCACACGATCGCTCGCCTGCCCCATGGCCACGCCCACGGCTGCCCAATCGAGCATTTCGACATCGTTCGAACCATCACCAACGGTCACGGTGTGCTCGGGATCCACTCCAAGGCGCTTCCGCAGAGACTCGAGCGCACTCGCCTTCGTCGTCCCGGGGGCCGACATGTCGAGCCAGCTCGACCAGCCCACGGCATACTCGCAGCCACTCACACCCGCGCGCTCAACGATGCGCGCAAATTCATCGAGGGGAATATCGGGCGCAGTCACCACGACACGCACAACATCCTTCGCCTCGAAAAGCTCCTCAATGCTCGCCGGGGCCGCCTGAATTCCGAAGTCAAGATCATCGAAGCTCTCGGTCCCGATGAAACCACCGCTCACCCGTTCAATCGCGAAGCGGGCCGTGGGCACAGCTTGGTACATGGCGCGTAGCGCAGGCTCGGGGTCAAACGTCACCGTCTCAACGATCTCGTAGGCGGCGTCGGAGGCCCCCGTGATCCGCGTAGTGACCGCACCGTTCGCGCTCACCGACCAACCGTCTGATACGCCCGCCAAGCGCACGATCGGGAGAGTCGTGTTGAGCGAACGCCCGGTCGCAATCACCACGTGGTGGCCGGCCTCGCGAACCGCATGAAGCGCGCTTCGCACGCGCGGATCCATGACACCCGCGTGGTCCACGAGCGTGCCATCCACGTCGAGGCCAACGAGGGCCCGATGCCCTGAAAGCGGTTCGAGCAGGGAACGCAAGTGTTCCTCGTCGAATCCTCTGGTGCTGCGCGCCGGGCTCATTGAACCTCGAAGACTTCGCGGCCGCCGAGGTAGGGGCGCAGCCCTTCGGGAACCACGACGCTGCCGTCGGCCTGCTGGTGATTCTCGAGCAGCGCGACGATAAAGCGGGTCGTGCCCAGCGTGCCGTTGAGGGTTGCGACCGGGCGCAGCGCCCCGTCCACTCGCTCGCGGATGTTGAGGCGACGTGCCTGGAACTGCGTGCAGTTCGAGGTTGAGGTGAGCTCGCGGTACGTGTTCTGGCTCGGCACCCACGCTTCACAATCAAATTTGCGGGCGGCGGATGTGCCGAGGTCGCCCGCGGCGGTGTCGATCACGCGGTAGGGCACGTCGATGAGGTCCATCATCTCGCGCTCCATGCCGAGCAAACGCTCGTGCTCCTCGTAGGAGTCCTCGAGCTTGCAGTAGGAAAACATCTCGACCTTGTGGAACTGGTGCACGCGAATGATGCCGCGCGTATCCTTGCCGTAGCTGCCCGCCTCGCGGCGGTAGCACGCACTCCACCCGGCGTAGCGCAGGGGCCCATTGTCGAGGTCGAGAACTTCGTCGCGGTGATAGCCCGCGAGCGCGACCTCGCTCGTGCCGACGAGGTAGAGGTCGTCGTCCTTGTCGAGGTGGTAGACCTCATCGGCGTGCTCGCCGAGGAAGCCGGTGCCATCCATCGTTTCAGGTAGGACGAGGGTGGGCGTGATGACGGGCGTGAAGCCCGCGCGCGTCGCCTTGTCGAGGGCGGCGTTGAGGATCGCGAGCTCAAGTTGCGCACCCACCCCGGTGAGGAAGTAGAAACGCGAGCCGGAAACCTTCGCGCCACGCTGCATGTCGATCGCCTTGAGCTTCTCGGCGATGTCGAGGTGATCGCGCACCTCGAAGTCGAAGCTCGGGATCTCGCCGTGGGTCTCGCGAACCTCAAAGTCCTCTTCGAGCCCTTCTGGGGCGCCTTCCGCGATGTTGGGGATCGCACGCAGCGCCTTCTCGCGCGCCTCCTCAGCTTCACCTGCGCGCTGTTCGAGGTCCTTAACCTTCTGGCTCAGCTCCTTCGCCTCGGCAACGAGCTTCTGCTTTTCCTCACCTTTGGCCTGGGCGACTTTCTTACCGAAGGATTTCTGTTCGGCACGCAGCGACTCAAACGACTGCGTGGCCTCACGCCAGGCCTGGTCGGCTTCGAGCACGGCGTCAACAGTTTTGGGGTCGCGGCGGCGCGCCTTCTGGGCCTCGCGCACGCGGTCGGGATTCTCACGGAGCAGTCGCAGATCGATCATGTTTTCCAGGGTACAGTGCCACGCCGCCCCCGTATGCTGGAGCGGTGGAAAAACTACACGTTGGGGTCGTCGTCAACCCGTCAAAGCTCAAGGATGTCGCCGAATTTCGCGGCCGGGTCGTGAGCCACGTCTTCAGTGTGGACCCGGATGCGCAGGTGTCGTTCTACGAAACAACCGTGGAGGATCCGGGCTTGGGGCAGGCACAGCAGGCGGTGTCTGACGGCTGCTCGGTTGTCCTCGCGGCCGGTGGCGATGGCACGGTGCGCCTCGTCGCCGCGGGGCTCGCCCATACTGGCGTGGCGCTCGGCATCATCCCGATGGGCACCGGTAACCTTTTTGCGCGCAACCTCGACATTCCGATCGATAATCTGCGCGGCGCGGTCAGGGTTGCCCTCACGGGTGAGGCCCTCACGGCGGACCTCGGCTACCTCCAGCACGGTGAGAGCCTCGAGGGTGCGAACAAAGCGAAGGAAGAACCGTTCCTCGTGATCGCGGGTTTCGGCTTCGATGCGGTCATCATGGAAAATACCGATTCACGCCTCAAAAAGACCGTGGGCTGGCTCGCTTACGTAGTAGCGGGAGCAAAGAAGATCGTGGGCCGCGGGCAAAGCGTCGAACTCGAGCTCGATGGCCGCGCCGCGAAGTCTCTCGAGGCCCGAACCGTCATGATCGGCAACGTGGGGCGCCTTCCCGGCGGGATTACGCTCATGCCAGGCGCGGATCGGTCGAATGGTTCCCTTGAGATTCTTGCGCTTGATTGGAAGGGGGCGGCGGGCTTTTCCCAGATCCTCGGCCAGCTCGTGCTTCCCGGCGCACCGAAAACCCTCGCAAAAATCTCGAATCACCGTACGTTCCAGGCCCGCGAGGCTGTCGTGAGCACCTCGAAAGCTCTCCCCGTTCAAGTCGATGGCGACTATCTCGGCGATGCCACGCATCTCGTGACGCGTGTGGATGCAGGCGCTCTCGTGATCCGTTCGGCCCGCTGATGCGCGTTAGTCTCGCGCAATGAGCGCCTCGAGGCCCGCGACGAAACCGCGTGCCTCTTCGTAAGCGGTATCAGCATTGTGGTCCACAACGTAGGGCACGGAACCGTCGGCCCTACCGTACGAGCCGAGGAACACGAGGCGCGAACAGATGCGATGGAGGCCTCGCAGCGCGGAGGCCACGCGACGATCCTCGAGGTGCCCCTCGAGGTCGAGGGAGAAAGAGTAGCGGCCGAGCGCGTCACCGATGGGGCGCGATTCGATGCGCGAGAGGTTCACGCCGTTCGAGCTGAGAACCTCGAGCATCTCGAGAAGCGATCCGGACCGATCGTGGGCGAGGTGCGCAACGATCGTCGTTTTATCGGCGCCCGTGCGCGCCGGGATGAGACCGTCGCGTTCCACGAGCACAAAGCGGGTTTCGGCGCCTTTCGTATCCTCGATGCCCTCGGCGACGATGTGCAGTCCAAAATGTTCGGCGGCGAGCGGCGAGCAGATCGCGGCGGCGGTACGGGCACGCGGATCTGCGTCGTCAAGCTCCGCGATCTCGCGGGCCGCAGCTGCTGTGGAGAGCGCGGGCTGCGGTGAGGCGCCGGGAAGGTTTTCGCGCACGAACGCCTGGCACTGCGCTTGGGCGTGCGGGTGGGAGTACACGGCTTCAAGATTCTCGAGGCTCGACGGCACACGGGTCGCGAGCACAAACGTGATGGGAACGATCTGCTCGGCGACGATCGTGATGCCGCCGGTCGCGGCGAGCACGTCGAGGGTGCCTGAAACCCCGCCCTCAACGGAGTTCTCAATGGGGGCCATCATCGCGTCGACCTCGCTCGCGACGAGGTCGCCGATCGCTTCGGCAACACTGCGGTAGGGCACGAGGGTCTGCTCTCCGTCATCCGGTCGCACGGGCAGCGGACCCATGAGCGCCTGCAAGAGCGCCTGATGGGTGAAGGTCGTCTCGGGGCCGAGGAATCCATATCGCATGTCCCTAAGAGTACGGGTATGCGCATGATCGCTACGCTTGAGTCCATGCACGAGATCTCTCATGCGCGTACACGCGTTGCTGGCGCGGGCCTCATCGCCGCCTGCCTCGCGCTTCTCGCCGCGCTCATCCTTGCCCCGTCCCTCCACTGGGGCGGTCTGCGCAAAGATGCGACACCACCGGTCGACGGGGTGCACACGCTCTACGTCACGAGCGGTCTCACGTGGGCAGACATCACGAAAGAGGACACTCCTGCCCTGTGGTGCTTCGCCGAAAATTCTGGCGCTGCGGGCCTCGCCCTTTCGAGCGAATCGGTCATGCCCACCAAGCGGCAGGGCCTCGAAACCCTTGCGACGGGCGCTCGCACCCCGGCACTCGGGGATACACATGCAGCGGGAACGGGCGGCAGTCCGGGTGGGAAGGAATGGTCCGACGCCACCTCCGCGCTCACCGAAGCCGGCATTTCACTCGTCGATCTCGGCGATGTGGCAACGGACAAGGGCGTCAGCAGGTTCGCGCACGAACGCAGTGTTCGCGACATCGATGCGGCATTCGCGAAGCACGCGGGCGACTGTGGCGAGCGCGGGGTGGCACTCGCGAGCATCGGCTCCCTCAATCCCTCCCCCGAGCAGGCCTACGAGGTGGAGCACACGCGTGGCTACGATGCTCTCCCCACCCCTCTCAACCTGCAGGTGTACATCGATTCGCGCTGGGGTCCGGCGTTTCTCACAAGCCCGTCGACGCGCCAGGTCGGCGTCGTCATGAATCTCGACCTCGCGGCGAGCTTCACCGGCACGGAGCAGCTCGGTATCGGCCGAGCCGCCGTCGGAACCTCCACCACCAAAGGCGCCCAGATCGCGCACGCCCGCGAGGTCACCTTCGCCTCCCGCACCACCGAGGACTCCCTCGCCCCCCTGCTCGGCGTGATCGTCGCGATCCTGCTTGTTTCAGGTGCCCTCGCGCAGCGCGTCCCGGCGGCGCGGCATGTCGCGAACGTCAGCATTCTCGCGATCCCCGTGGGCTATACCTCGAGTATCGTCCCGCTCAGCGCCCTCATTAACCTAGGAGTTCATCCTCTTTTCGCGATCGCGGCGTGGACCGTGCTCGGCACGGCAATTTTCGGCATAGGGCTCACGTGGGGCGTCACGCTTCTGGGCTCCGCCCTTCCCGAACACAGTCGCCGGCTCCTCACCCCCGCACTGGCGGCTCTCATGACCGCCGGCGCGATACTCCTCGACGCCGCGCTCGGTTCACACGCGAGCTTCACGTCGCTGCTTGGCAATCAGCCCATCTATGCTGGCCGCTTCTACGGCCTGAGCAACCACATCACGGGCATTACCCTCGCGGCGTGGGCCCTCGGAGTGGGCATGCTCATCCACGCACTTCCGGCCTTCACCACCGGCAGACGGCCAGGCCCTGCGCGCGTGCTGTTCGTGGGCGGCACAGGTGCACTCGTGGGGTTCTGTTCGATCGCCCCGGGGATGGGGGCCGACGCCGGAAGCGCCCTCATCTACGCTCCCGTGACACTCGTCGCCTGCCTCGCCCTCAGCGGCATTCAACTTCGCCCGTGGCACGTTCTCGCGGCGCTCGCGGCGGGCACAGGGGTGTTTGCCCTCGCGGGCGCTCTCGACTACATGCGCCCCGCCTCCTCGCGCACGCATCTGGGCGAATTCGTGGCGACGCTTGTGGAGAAAGGCTCCCCCGCGGGCGCCGCTTCACAGTTCTGGGCAGTGTTCGCGGATCGCACGTCACGCATGCTCGAACCGCTCACGCTCTATTCGCCGCTGCTCATGGTCCCGCCCGTGCTCTTTGCGCTCGCACTCACCTACGGCGCGGTACGCAGGGGCTCTCTCGCGCGTGAGCTCCCCTACCTCTATCGACTTCGCCTCGCTGCCATGGCTGGCGCGTGGATCGGAGCGCTCACGAATGACACGGGCCTCGTGCTCGTGGGCCTCGCCTACGTTGTGGGCTTCGCGTTGAGCCTCACGGCTCGCGCGGCACTTAGTGCTCGGGCTCCTCGCGAGGCTCGTCCACCGGCTCCACCGACCCCTCAGAAACTCTGACCTGCGCGTTCTTCTCGATCGAGGGAACCGCAAAATGTTTCACAGGCGGGTTCTCCACGATCTCGGGCGTCTCGGGGCGCTCACCCGTGAGCGCGCGCACCGGCCCCTCCTCGCCAAGTGGATCATTCGGCGACAGGGACCGCCGCTTCGAGAGCGCACGCATGACGTCTTTGAGCTGGCTCGCACGGTGAAGCTGCGAGCGAAGGTCCTTGCCGGTCGCACGGTGCGTAAGTTCGGCAGGGATCTCTTTCACCCAGAACCCCTTGTGCAGGGCGTCGATCGTGAGGCCCGTTTCCACGCCCCAACCGTCGGCGAGAGGCTGCACCGCATCCCACGTTTCGCGCGTAATGCAGCGCGTGCCACTCAGCGGCTGCACGGTCTCAAAGCCCGTGGCCTTACGGATGCCATTGCGAGCCGTTTTCACAACGAGGCCCATGCCTGCGGCGCCTTCTTGTGCGGGGAGGATGGCGATCGCCATGTCCACGTTGCCCTCGAGCACCGCATCCACGAGCGGCTGCGCACCGCTTGCGGATTCCTGCATGTCAGCATCGATAAACAGCAGCGCGCGTGCCGACTTTTCGATTGGCGACGGCTCGCCGCCCTCGTTCCTTTGCTCGGCGTGCTCGGTTTCCTCACGCATGTGCACGACGCGCGCGCCAGTCGCCATAGCCGCGGCCTTGCCGCGATTGCTGCGGTGGCGCACCACGACCGCCCCGGCGCCCTTCGCCAAGGCCGCCGTGGCATCCGAGGAACCGTCGTCGACAACGACAACGAGGTCGACGCCGCGGATAGTAAACGAGGCGGCAACGGTCTTTTCGATACGTTCGGCCTCGTCCTTCGCGGGGATCACGACAGCGGCTCGCGTGGGCCGCGCTTCCCCGAACGTCGCGGCGTCGACGCTGCTCATCGCAGGGTCACCTCACGTGCGACAATTCCGCCGCGCGCGCGACGCTCGAGAGCCGTAAGCGGCTCCTCGCTCGAAAGCGCCGCTTCGAAACGCTTGAGGAACTCGGGAACCTCATTCTCCACGCCCTCGACGCCGAAGCCCTTCGGCAGGTCCCATACGGGAATCGTGAGGCCATCAGCACGGAACGAGCCCACGTAGCGCGTGCCCTCGCCGATACCCGACTGACGCTTCGCGTGCAGGCGCGCAACCGCGTCGATCACGCGGTCTTCGCTTTCGTCGAGAACCCAACGCAGATGCTCCTTGGGGCCCGCATCGACCCAATACGCGTGCGGCAATCCGCCCACGGCGGCCGTCGGCATGATCGCCTCGTTGGCCTGCTCGAGGCCCTGCTCGATCTGCTCGGTGCGCTCCGCACCGGCGCCGAGCCAGTACTCGAACGAGTCGTGCACGTCGACCGTGTAGTTCTCCTCAATGACGAGGATGTCCTGAAGCCGCGGTGAATCCTCCGCGACCTTCACGGTCGTCACTGCCGTTCCGGGCTCCGAATCAAGCGCCTGCTTGAGCGCTGCGCCGAGACCGCGCGAAGTGTCATTACCGGGAACGCTCGCCTGCATCCCGAGCATGACTGTGCCGTTATCGCGCTTGATCGCAGCCCAGTTCATGGGGAGGATCGTGGCGATCACGGCATCGCCACCGCCAAACTCGGGGGCAATCTTCGCCTCGAGGGTCGCCGATGGGATGAGTTGGCGCATCGCCACGAGATCGTGTTCGGCGATGAGGCCTTCAAACGGACGGCGAACGAGAGTAGTGCTAGAAGTCATGGCCCAAGTCTAGCGAGGCGGCGGGGGAACCTCCCGAACGGCCACGATCAACACGCGAGGAATCCTCGCGTATCCACGTTTCGTGTGGATAGTGACCGTTTCCTCGTCGGTTTCGACAACGTAGCCGAGGGCATCCGCAACCTTTTCTCGACCTGCATGCGTGCGCGGGTCGAGCGCGTAGCGGGCCGTCACGCGCGTCCCCGGCGTGAGGATCGGCGCCCAGCCCGTACGCACTCTCTTGGACGGTTGCCCGGCAGTCATCGCGTAGAGGCGGCTTCCGCTGTCGCTGCGCGCGCGTCGGAATCCTCCGGCACCTCGGTTCCCGTGACCTTCCCGATCACCGTCATGAGGTGATAGATCACGAGCGCCGCAAGGGTGCCGAGCGCGATGCCGTTGAAGGTGATGCCGGCGTCCTTAGGGCCGAACGTCCACGTCACGTTTGCGATGCCCACGACGAGCGCGACGCCCGCCGTCATCTGGTTGCGCGGCCGCGAGAAATCCACGCGACCGTCAACCCACATGCGCACGCCCACGATGCCGATGAGACCGTAGAGCACGAACGTGACGCCGCCAAGCACGCCTGCCGGAATGGAGAAGATGAGCTGGCCGATCTTCGGCGACATCGACAGGGCGATCGCGGCAATGCCGGCAACCCAGTAGGCAGCGGTTGAGTACACGCGAGTCGCGCTCATGACACCGATGTTCTCGCCGTAGGTGGTTGTGGGCGAACCACCGAACGTTGCCGAGAGGGCCGTCGCAATGCCGTCAGAGAAGAGGGTGCGGCCCACCATGTGGTCGAGATCCTCACCGGTCATCGACCCCACCGACGTCACGTGGCCCACGTTTTCGGCGATGAGCACGAGGATCACCGGCAGGAACATCGGGAGAACCGAGAGGTCGAAGTGCGGGTGGTGGAACTCGGGAAGTCCGATCCACGGCGCCTTATAGAAGGCAGTGAGGTCAACTTCGCCGCGCGCGCGGGCGAAAAGGTAGCCCACAAGGACGCCGAGGAGAACGGAGACACGCCCGAGGATGCCCTTGAAGAGGGCCGTGCACAGGACGATCGCGAAAAGCGTCACCGTCGCGGTAAGGGCCGATTGCTGGAAGTTTTTGTAGGCCGTGGGCGCGAGATTGAAGCCGATCAGGGCGACGATGGCGCCCATGACGACGGGCGGCATGAGTGCGGCGATCCATCGTGTGCCGACGAACTGCACGATCACGCCAACGAGGGCGAGTGCCAGACCCGTGAGGAGCACGGCGCCGAGGGCGGTGCCCATATCGTGCGCTTTCGTTGCCGCAACAATCGGGGCGATGAACGCAAACGAGCTTCCGAGGTAGCTCGGGACGCGGTTGCCCGTGATGAGAAGGAAAAGGATCGTGCCGAGGCCCGAGAAAAGAAGGGTCGTGGACGGCGGGAATCCCGTCAGGAGCGGAACGAGGAACGTTGCGCCGAACATCGCAATGACGTGCTGGGCGCCAATCCCAATCGTGACCGGCCATGCGAGTCGTTCCGAAGGAAGAACGACTTTCCCTGGCTCAACGGTGAGCCCATTTCCATGAATTTTCCACAGTGGCATGGCGGCCTTTCTTTTTGGGGAGAGGGGTTACGACTCCTTGGCGGGGTCGGGATCAGGGGCAGCGGGCGAAAGTGCCTCGGGGGAAACACTCACGGGGAAGCGGTGCGTCCGACGCCGGGCTTCGGACACATCGGGGAGGAAAGCTGTAGCGTCAGCTACGCCGTTAATGCGGGCACGGAACTGAGCGAAGGTGCGCTCGAGATCTGGCGCGCCGTGCTCATCACGCATGGGCGCGGGAACCGTAATCATCAAGGCAGCGGTGATGCCCGCAACGAGGCCGAGTCCACCGTTTGTCAGGCCGGCAGCAGCCCCCGTGACGACCGAGAACACGACGACCCCGAGGAAACCGATAAGCGTGAGGGCCACACCGATGGACACCGCGTTTCCACGCGCTTTGACGGCACTCTTTCGCACGAGGGCCTTGCGACCAAAGTGTGAGAGGAGCGCGAGCAGAGCAACGAGGATGAGTTGAAGGATCACGAGGCCCGAGCCCCCGCGCGCGTCGTACCCCACGAGAACCGCGATGAAATACACGAGCACGGCTGCGAAGGCCACGATGTGCATCGTGCGGGAAAACTCGAACGTGCGGGCGGCATACATGAGCCAGTCCACGCGCTTGAAATTGAGTGTGCTCGAGCGCACATAAGGGCGTGAAATGAGAAGTCCGAAGGCGGCGAGCGCAAACGGGAGCCACACGTAAGAGGTGGAGAAGCTTCCCGGCGCCGCGTATTCGAGGCGCAGAGAGTTGTCGGCAGCCGCGCCCACAACCATCGCTGCCGCCGCACCCACGAGGAACACGTAGTGCGAGGGGCGCTCATTGAGCTTCGGATTCGCAATGAAGAGGCCAAGAGCGAGAGAACCAAGAGAGTAGGAGAAGGTGACGAGCGCGAACGCCGGGTCACCGTTGATCGCCTTGCCCACCATCATGACGAGCGAGAGCACGAAGCTCGCGATGAGCAGCACGCGCAGGAGGAGGATCCATCGCGCGGCGCGTCTCTTCGCGGCATCGCTCGGAACGTGTCCTTCGAAACCGCGTCGCTCGGACCCCATCACCGCACCCATGAGTAGGAGTGCAACCGAAACGCCAACGCCTACGCGCGGCCCATTCGGCAGGGGCACGAGGAGATCGGGAATCGAGGCAATGAGGTCGTAGCCGAGAGCACCGATCGAGGCCACAAACGCGGGAAGCATGCCTATCCGGCGCACGATCCCGAGATAGCCGAACTGCTCGGGCCTTTGGGGTTCCGCGTCCTTCATATAGGCGGGGACCCATCGCAGGAGATACACGGCGAGGATGGTCGCGATGCCAATTCCCGCCGCGACCGACGGAATCCACGCGGGAAGCGCGTCCGGGGCGTGTGTGTACGTGGTCGTGAAACTCGAACCGAAGGCGAGAACAACGATGATGTCGCGCAGCGCGTCCCAGCCGCTCAAATCGCTGAATTGCGGGGGAAGCTGCACGGAGCGCTGCCGAGGCGCCGCCGGAGGCGTGGCGCCCGAGCGCGCATAATCGCTCTCCTCGGGAGGCGAAGGCGCCGCGATTTCGGCCGTCTCCGTCACTGGCTCCTTCGGCGCCAGGCCCGGAGCAAAGTAATTCTCCGCCTCGCCCTCGAGGTTCGCTCGCTGCATTCTCAGGCGCGCGAAATCATCGCTATCGGGAAGCTTTTCTGTGGGGAGAGTGCCCGGTTCGGGAACAAAGATCCAGTCCTCGGCGGGATCTGCTCCCGCCTGGACGCGATCATCACGGTTCTCCGGTACCTGATCCTTCGCCATGAGCTCCCTCGTTTGTGTCGCGCGGCATGCCGATGCGGGGAAGCGCCTTCGAAGCAAGCACGGCAGGAACGCGCGCGTATCGCGAACATTGTAGAGGCGAGAAGGGCGCTCGGTGCGGCCGTTTCGCCTCGCGTGTCGAGAATCTCTTCAGGGCACCGTTTTACAGGCCCGAGTAGCGCCTCGAGAACCGTACAAGCGCAGAGCGCGCCGGCCCCTGCCGCGCCTCACGAACGCGACACACGAAAAGCGTGTGCGTTGCGGCTTCGTGCGACGATTCAACCTCGAGACTGAAGGTCGCAAGCGATCCATCAATATGAGCGTTGCCCCACGCATCCCGCTGATGGGCGACTCCTTCGAGCATCCCTTGAAGTGGGAGGCCCGGCTCACCGAAGCGCTCGGCGAGCCCCTGCTGCTCGGCGCCAAGTACGCTCAGCGCGCACACTCCCGTCTCGTCAAGCGCCTCCGCGGCGCGCGAAAGCGAATACAGGCTCACCGCCATCGTGGGCGGGTCATACGACACGTCAAGGAACGAATCGATCGGCGTCACGAGATCCCATCGCCCCACGCGCATGCTCACGAGCGCGATCGCCGACGCAATGTCCTCACTCAGTCGTCGATAGTTCTCAACATCCACGGCTGCTCCTTTAACACTCGGTCGCGATTCCAGGCAGGCAAGCGTCGGACCCACCCCGAATGCGAGCGTAACGGTTTGACGCTTACCGCGCCCTCTCCATACTCCCGAGCGGCCACCTAGTGCATTCGTTTGACCGACCCACACTTCGCCGCGTTCGCCGCCGCCGACATCGACACCCCCGGCACCCCCGGCGGAAGCATCAACAACCTGCACCCCGACGTCCTCGCGATCCTCACCAAAATGCGCCAGCTACATGCCGCACCAGGCTGGATCGGAATCAACCCCACAAACGGCAAGGCCCAACTGATCTGGGCCATCGATCCCGTCTACAGCGACGGCGACCCCACCAAGCCCAACCGCCCCATGAAACTGCTCAAACGCGTCCAACACGGCCTCAACCCCAACGCCTACCGCTGGAACTGCTACCCGTTCAGAATCCACAAGCTGAAAGACCTCGAAGCGATGCTCGAACAACTCGGCGCACTCACCACAGCCCCCGACAAAACCCCCACACCCGCAAAAACCGGGACAGACCTGATCCTTCAAGCCAAAGCCAACCGTGAACGCGCTCAACGCATGCGCGCCCTCTCCGACGAGCTGGACGGCCTCAGCGTCGAAGAACTCGAACGCCACGCCCCGTCCTACATCCAAGGCGTCCGCGTCCTCTACGACGCAGCAGGCACCCCACAACGGGACGAAACAGCCTTCCGCCACGCCCTCAAAACCGCCCACAGGCTCCACAAACGCGGCCAACGCCTCAAAGACAACCTCATCATCGACGCCTACGAACACGCCTACCGCATCGCCCACGCCCAAGACACCCTAGGCCGCCCCGACGAAATGCCACCTATGCGCGACCGCCTCACTATGGCCCGCCGCGTCCGCGCCTACGTCACCACCAACAAGACCGGCAAGGTTGCGGGAACTGGCCTCAGCTCCACCCAACACGTCACCCCCGTAGAACGAAACGCCCTACGCACCTTCGGCTCATGCGGCGGCAAAGCGACCGTCCAACGCCGCGCCAACAACCCCGAAGAACGCGAACCCCTCCGCAAAGGATGGGAAAAAGCAAACATGCAGCGCCAGCGACAGGCCAAAGCCTCGAAAGCGGAAGTGCTCGCCTTCCTTAGCAAACAGATCGCAGAGTCGGGGACACAGCCGACTAGACGTGAGGTGATGGACGAATTCAACCTCTCCGAGAGCACTGCAAAGCGGTACATTCGCACTGTGCGCGACCTGCTCTAGGGGGGGTCAGGCCATAAGCATAAAACGGTTCCCCCTCCCCCCAGGGAGGGCACAAGACTTCTAACCCACTAACCACTCGGAGCCCCCATGCCTAAGCCTCTTGTTCTCTCCGATGTCCGGACTCGTGCCGGAGCCTTTGTGGCTGACTGGCGCGAGGCTGAAGGCTACGAGAAGGGGGAGGCGCAAGAGTCTGTTCGAGGGCTGCTTGCCTGCTTTGGTATTAGTGGCCGCACGGCTGCGGTGTACGAGAAGCGAGCCAGGCGTGCATCCACCGGGCAGCATGGGTTTATCGACGCGCTGACCTCCGGTACGGCACTTATCGAGATGAAGAGCGCTGGAAAAGACCTCGAGACTGCCGAAGCACAGGCGCTCGACTACATCGAATCGCTTACTGAACACGAGCGCCCTGATTCGGGATTATCTCTAGCTCAGCCTTCATTACCTGGCAGCGCGCAATTGGTGGTGCGCTCGAGTCCCGCCTGCGCTTCTCGAACACGGTGGTGTGGAACAACCTCCCCCTGCCTGAAGTCGACGAGAAATCGCGGCAGCAGGTCATCGAGGCAGGCAAGGGTGTCATCGCGGCCCGTGAGCTGCACCCCGAACGCTCACTCGCAGATCACTACAACCCACTCGCCATGAGTCCCGAACTTCTCAAAGCACACGCCACCCTCGACCGCGCGGCGGATAAAGCGTTCGGCGCGAAACGAGCACTCCACTCCAACGAAGAACGCCTCGCGCTCCTCTTCGAACGCTACGTCGAGATGACTGCCTAGAGCTGGCTGGTTTCCTAGTAAATTGCAACGGCGTCGATGACTAAGGTTGGTCCCTTCAGGAAGAAGCTTTCGTCTTCGTGGTTTTGCCACGAAGGGTCTAATGTCGGAAGAAGAGTCTCTGAAAGGTCATCCATGCTTGGACGCATACGAGAACGGACTGTTGGGTCCCACCCGTGTAGTGTCCAGCGCTCAGTCGATAGATACCCCTCGTCAGGGTCGTCCGGGATGAGGTTTCGAACAGTACCCAGAACAGTTGCATCTCCCTCCAATGCGTCACTTCCTGCTATGCCTTTGCCGATGAAGTGTCCTGGGGTGCAACTGATGAAGAGGTGGTCAAAAACGCCCTGGATGTCTGGTGTCATGCGGTATAGCAAGGGGATGTCCGGTAGAGAGTTCCCGAAATAGACGGACTTGAGAACGCTGTAGATCTGGGAATCCGACATTATCCCGGAAGGGTTCTCTTCAGTGCACTCCCCACGAGAGATTCGTGCAAGAGCTTCCAGATCGACATCTTCTCTCGCAAGGAGCTGTCGAAAGGCATCCATGATCTTTCCGACCGCGCTTACAGGGCTAAGTGACAGCTTCCCGTCGACCTTCACAAAGGCGTCGCGCCAGGTAGTCCAGTGGTCTTCTTGGGTGCCGTCTCCTAATGGAAGTACTGTGAACCCTTGATTCTCTTTTTCCATCTGATCAAGGGGCTTGCTGAAAGTCACCTTGTCGGAGTTTTCGAGCGTGTACGCGTGCTGCACCTCCACCACTTTTGTCGTGGTGGCGCTGCCTCCGATGCCATATATACCGACTTTGCCTTCGGCCCCACCGGTGTTGCTAGATCGTTCGGAATATTCCACTTGCTTGGGTGTACGGGGGATGCCGCAGTACTCGGCTTGGGCGTAGAAGTCGGCTTTATTGAGATAGCGAGGCGATCGAAGTGGCATAGCTAATGATCTCACTCTCTACTCGTTGAGCGCCCTATTTTCGTGGATGCTTTCGCTTTGGCATGCCCAGTACGCGAGAGACAAAATCCGTGACCCAGGGTTGGGCCTGCGCCTCTAAATCAGATCGTGTTCCGTAGCATGAGATGGACCCGTACACCAGATCGCGTCAGTGTCGTAGTGGGGGTACACGTGATGCGTACCTAGCACTGCGCACAAAGAGCGATACCTGGACTATCGGGACCCACATCACCCGCAACCCCGGCACAGGCCAAGGAAAACGCTACCGCGCACTCATCCAAGAGCAACTTCTGAACATAGCTGACACCCACGGCATTACGATCACCGCAACCGCCGCCACCCCTGAGCTTGCCGAGCGATACCAACAAGAAATCCCCGGGCTCATTGCAGGGCGCCGAGTGTTCCCACGACGGGTTGCCCTCTGCCGAAAGCCTGCACCTGACGCGCTTCGTCACCTGGGGCCATGCGAAGGGTGACGACGACCGCGTCTGCAGGGGTGGCAGGCTGAAACAAGCTATCCCTCTGTGTCTCCTGCGAAACTTCTGGGACTTAGGTCTGTTCGTGATTGCTGTGATGTGAACGTAGCATTCAGTTGATGCCTCGGCCGGGGGTGTTATGGGAGCAGCAGTGGTGCTGCAAGTGAGTAGGGGTTCTCGCGTGGTTGGTTGGGCTGAAAACAGGGTTCTTCGTCGTGCCGTTTTTGCTGTGGCATTTATTGTGTGCGCAGCGTTGTTGATAGCGGGATTGGAGCCAGTTGAGGCGTGGGCAGCCCCACGCGGTGCAGAATCCCCGAGTGCCCCAGTTGCAGGGCCTACTGACTCGAAAGATCCTGTGGATTTTCCGTCTGCAGCTATCCGCGCACGCGCGACGGGTCAGCGTGTTGAGGTGACGGCGGAGCGTTCAGAGTCATCGACGACGTGGGTGAATCCGGATGGTTCGGTGACCACGGAGCAGTTTGCGGCCCCTGTGCGGTTCAAGAATGACAAGGGTGAATGGGCCTCGTTCAACACTGATCTGGTGGAGAAGGCGGATGGTTCGCTTGCTCCCGCGTCAGTGCCTGAGGGTGTTGTGTTGGCGGGCGAGGTGAATGGCACAGATGCTCAACCGGCTGAGGTGGCGTCACTGTCGGGTGGTGCAGCGGATTCACAGATTAGTGGCGGTTACAAGAGGACACGAATTACAGAAAATGGCACGTATCATCACTATAAAAACCGAGGCTATAATATGGAAAACAAAATCAGACCATGTAGGTATCGAAATTGTCGTTGATTTGTGAGGTGAAAATTGGTTACTGAATGGAGAGATTTTAAAGAACTGAAGAAGAGCCTTAAGGGAGCGGGGAAGAAGGAAATGCAAGCCTTTGTTCTGCTCCGCAATAGCCTTATGAGGCAGCTAGATCGCGAAGATGTTTGGCGGGAGCTATGTAAGGATCTTGGCTATAAGCCTGATGGTGAGGAGTTTCTCTTTCTCCGTGCCGGCATACTGAGCAAGGGGCCGTCGTTTTGTAAGTCTGTGATTGCTGACCCGTCTGTACTGCGCCGGCACAAGAACCAGGAGTGTGAGGAGATACTGTATCTCGCGGATGAGATTTTAGAGGATGAGATAGACGATGTTGGCTATGAAACGGGCGTAAACGCTAAGGGGTGGACAGCTGCCGGTCTAGAGGAGCTTTCTGAGGTTGACGGTGCGTACGTTGAACCTTTCGTCTTTTGCCATTCGGAAGATAGGAGGGAGCGTCCGGAGTATCAATCTGTAGATGACGATGGAGTATCGCGTATTCGATACCCAGCGATCGGTAATTTAAGGTCATGTGAAATCTTGGCGGGTCCAGCGATAGAGGATAAGATTCTTGTCGATTCAACCCTAAAGGAGATGCTCCCTACCACACTGAATATTCTTTATCGTGAAAAAGAGCATGATGGACCCTCTAAGGTGTACTTTGAACACGATTACTATATTGGTTTCTTCGTGGAGGAACTAGTCGTTGTGATCGAGGTTTCTTCTTCGCGCCTATCACACCTTGATGATGATACTATGGTTGAGAGGCTAACTTCCTTAGCGATTGAGGCTTTGCCGGTCCTCTTCTCACTTGACTCGGTGTAAAAGAACGCATTGGTGTTTCAAGTTTACTTCTGTTTGAGAAGGTGGGGGTAATCGGACTATGCCGAAAAATTTGATCGGTTGGTGAAGAATTGTGTGGCTGGTCTTGCGAAGAATCAGATCCTTACGGTAGGTCAAGTCTCTGTGACCCAACTCAGGTCGAACGCGTGGACCAGCCAACGATTATGCGGTGAGAACACGTCGGTGACAAATGTCGTATAGAGGAAGCCAGCCCTGGTATGAACATAGGTAATGTCAGCACCCCACAACCGGTTCGGCCCGCTGGCGCGGAAGTTGCGCTGGATCAGATCCGGGCGTGTATCAGGAGACTGAGAGCACCTGGTGGTCATCGGGGACGGACCGCGACGCACCCCGCACACACCAGCACCTTTCATCAACCGGGCGGTCTGATCCCGACCGATGTCCCACCCAGCTCGTCGCATAGGATGCCGCATCTTCCGTACTCCGTACACACCATAATTCTCAGTGCGAAGACGTGTGATGTCACCAAGAAGCTACTCATCGCGTCATGCCCGAGCTGAAACCGGGCGGCTTTTGGCTAGGCGTTCTCCTCACTCGTGATCCCCACGGCAAAAAATGATCGCGTTCATTGATATGTATCGTGATCGTTTCTCTCTCTCGAGTGCTGATGCCGTGTGATGAACGACCACGCCGTTGGTGGCCACTGAAGCGTTCGTTCGTAGTGCGGCCATGCTCCAAGGTGAGGGTCTACATAAGGCATGAATTCCTGTACGTAGCCGCCACATGGCCGTCCACTGCCGCATGTCTTGTGTGCTGTTTCAATAGGGCAGTGAAATGGAGCTTTTCCGTATTGGCTCGCGCTGCACGTGCGCGTCTCATTGAGTACACGCCATTGGCACGTACCGACCTCGTGTCCTCCGCGGTATCTCTGTGGGTACTCTCGAACTCAACGAGACGAAGTCCAGCAGGGTTTAGAGACAGGGGGACAGGGCGATGGTGACCTACACCGGGCAGCGCGTGGGGTACATGCGCGTGAGCTCTGTAGACCAGAACCTCGACCGGCAAAGCCTCGCGATAGGCGGCTGCGACAAGGTCTTCTCCGATAAAGCCTCCGGCAAGGGCGTAGACGGTCGTCAGGGGCTTCGAGAAGCCTTGAACTTCCGGGAGGGGGACCTGTTCGTTGTGGCCTCTATGGACCGTCTAGCGCGCTCCTTGCGTGATCTGGAGTCCATCGTCACGCGACTAACCGATGATGGCGTCACCCTCCACTTCGTGAAAGAGGACCTCGTCTTTCGACCGAACTCCGAGGACCCCTACGCGCGTTTCCAGCTCCACTTGATCGGTGCCGTGGCAGAGCTTGAGCGCTCACTGATTCGCGAACGCCAGCGCGAAGGGATCGAAGCAGCAAAAGCTCGAGGCGTCTATACCGGGCGAGCGCGCGTCCTCACCGACGAACAAGCCCGCGAGGCGAAGACCCTCGCTAAACAAGGCATGACCAAGAAAGCCCTCGCCCAGAAGTACGGGATCGGCCGCTCAACCCTCTACCGCTACCTCGCGCAAACCGAAGAAACGGAACACCCCTCAGATACGCACCCCACGTAGTTACCGACAGGAGGCGAACGAGCACGCCACTAACCCCTACCATCCCCCTGTTGCCTACTACTCACACGCCCCTTCACGAACCTTACCTTGAAGTGCCCCGGGGGTGCTCCTAGGCATTTGCCTTGATTTCTATCATTTCCTATGGCGAGTGCTGCTTCCAAAATTCGGTTTCAACCTCGGACAGAGTTCGGTATCCCACGCTTTGGTGGGGTCGTGCTTCTTTACACCACAACACCCACTCAAAGGTCGCTATTTCTACATCGACGATGTCGTTCCACCTGCGAATATGGATGAGCCCGTTTTATAGGAACCGTTGACGCTTTTAACTAGAGCATTGTCATAGGAATCGCCGACAGTTCCGGAGGAAGCGCGATCCCATGTTGGGAAATCCGCTCGTTGTAGACAACGCTGACAGGCTGGGAGCCGTGATCAGAGTGGGGCACCAAACCTGTTGTTTCTTCGGCGCACACATAGGTAGCATCCACCACCCACAGCTTGTTCGGGCCTTGGGCTTTGAACTCACGCCTCACCAACTCCGGGCACAAAACCGGCACGTGAGGCCAGCGAGTGGTGATAGGCAAGCGTCCTTTACCTTTGTTAGATACGGCCGCCAAGCGCATCAGCCTGGCGGTTTGTCCACGACCGAAATCGATTCCGTCACAGCGAGGAACAAGCCAAATCTTCCGCACACCGCCAACACCGTAATTAACTCTATTTACTGTATCCATGCGTTCAGCCAGCACAGTGTCACGAAGACGGCGAGCACTGAGTCCTCGGGCTTTAGATTAGCGATCATCACGCGAGGTTATGAACCCACCAGCCCGGCTTTTCGTCAACGTCTTGCAGACGAACTCGACAGAGAAATGATTCCGGTGCTCATCGATGAACCGAATCATTTCTGACAGGGGGTCGAGTTCCGACGTGAAAAAGCTGCGGCAGCTTTCAGTAGTTCATTGGTGTCACGTAGTCCGTGATTTTCACGGCGTGACCTCGCGTTTTCGGCGACCAGATCTTCAGGCATTGGTTCTGAGATCTCTCCTGCACGGCGGGCCCGCTGAGTCCATTGACGAACCATGCGCCAGGAAACCCTCACCTTTGGGGCTATTGCCTGACAGGCGGCCCGCATCGACATGTTCTCCGCCAAGATACGGTCCTCTACAAGACGGACCACACGGGCCTTCGCACTCTAATCAACATTTCTTGGCCTACTCTAAATTCCCCATCTACTCAAACGGAACAAAAACTGGGACACTTCACTTAGAAGCCCCGCACAGCGCCACACAACCGTTTAGGGGAATACGCCACACCCCGACTCTCACCAAACGGCGTGCGCGCACACTACCCTGGAATCCATGACCGGACCCGCACGCACTCCCAGTCGGCGCACCTTCCTCACGGCGGGCGCCTCCCTCGGCGCCCTTGCCCTCGCGACCACCGCCGCGGGCTGCCAAAGCTCACCGAACCCAGGCGACCCCGACTACCCCTCGATCGCCGAACAGTTCAACCTGGCCGTCCCCAAAGGGCACCTCGACGTCACAATCGGCGCCCCACTCGGGCATGACGGCCTCAGCCCATTTACGACCCGCTCCCTCCAGAACACCGCCGCGCTCTGGCACGTCTACGAGGGCCTCTCGATCATGGACCCCACACGCGGGAGAACCGAACCGGGCCTCTCACAAAACCTCTTCGACCCCGCTCAGGTCACCTTCGATGTCTTCCTTCGCGACGGCGCGATCTTCCACGACGGCACCCCCGTAACCCCCGCCGATGTTGCCTACTCCTTCGAAGCCGCGCTCGACGAGAACAACAACTACCCCCACCGCGAACTCCTCGACTTCTTCGACCGCGCCACCCCCATCGCCGACAACGTCGTGCAGCTCCGACTCAACTACCCCACGCCCGAAATCAACGAGCGCCTCTCCCTCGTGAAAATTATCCCCGAGGGAACCGACCCTGCCACGCTTCTCGAGAAACCCAACGGCACGGGCCCGTGGAAGATCACGGAGCACGACGCCGAAGCCGGGACCATCACCTTCGAAGCTTTCGACCAGTACTCCGGCGTATGCCCCGCGCTCTACGAAACCATGACCTGGCACGTCGAACGCGACGAATCCGCAATCACCAAAGCTCTCACGGACGGCAGCACGCACGTGGCCCTCCCCGTTCCCGCAAAGAAATACCGCGAGCTCGAGAAAAGCTCCCAGGCCAAGAACGGCACGCTCCACCTCGCCGCCCAGAAGGGCAAAGCCGGCATCTACGCAATGTTCAACCACGCCGAGGGACACCCGTTCGCCGCGATCGAGGCGCGACGCGGCTTCATGAAGGCCTTCGACTACAAAGGCTGCGCGAAACGGGTCTTTGCAGGCCACGTCGACCCTGTCAAGAGTCCCGTCTACCCCGGCACACCCGGCTTCACATCCGCTTCAAGCGTGTACACGCACGCACCTGAAGAGGCGCGCGAACTCTTTACCCGCGCGGAAGTCGGCAAGGTTCGCCTTCTCGCCAGCAACGAGACCTGGACTCAGGGAGTCGCCGAATCCGTCAAGGACAGCCTCGCCGCACTCGGGCTCGAGCCTGACCTCGAAGTTCTCCCCTGGTGGGATGTCGTGACGCGCATGGAAGAGGAATCCGACGGCTGGGACGCCGCCCTCGTGTTCCTCGACCCCGCATTTGTCGGCTTCAATCCCGACACACTCCTGCGCTCCCTCTACGCCTCACCCTTCTGGGTCGATTCCCGCCTTCGCCTCGGGGAAAGCGAACTCGTCGCGGAGATTCGCGACGTGCTCGACCGCAGCACGAGATCCGAATTCGTTGGCAACGAACTTCAGCGCGCCTTGGAAAAGCTCATGAACCACATCTCCACGGAGATCCCCATGTACCCGCTCGTGTGGATGCACACGCTCAGCGCGATCAACACCTCCAAGGTCGCTGACCTCCCCGACACCCGCTCCCTGGGTTTCGTCGCCTCGACCGCGACGCCGCCCGAGGAAATGGGGAAGAAGCGCTAGTTGGCGGCGACCTCGAGAAGGCGCCTGAGCGGGCGGTAATGCTCAATGACCGCTGCGCGGTAGGCGGCCGCATCGCCAGCAACGAGCGCATCAATGATTGCATCGTGGGCGTTCACCGTGTCACTGATGTCCTTGGCTTGCGGCAACCCGGCAGCAGGAACAGCTACCGTGTGAATCCGCCAGAAAGCCATGCCTAGCTGCTGCATCATGTGATTGCTTGTCGCCGCGAGTAGATCGGAGTGGAACGCCTCGTCACACGAAGCAAAGCCTCGACCTGCCTCGACACACTCGCGCATGTTCTTCACGTGCTCTCGAAGCTTCGGCTGCGAGGAACCGCGGTATACCTCAATGAGCTCATCGGTGAGCGCAAGGTCAAGAGCCATGCGCACTTCCACAACTTCACGCAACGTGCTCAGATCGTCTTTCGCATTGAGGCGGGCACGAAAAAGAACGGCTTCAATCATGGGGGCGAACGACAGCTCACCCACGCTCATGCCACGTCCGTGCTGAATAGAAACAATATCGAGCGACTGAAGCGTGCGCAGGGCCTCGCGCACGCTTGAGCGAGAAACACCCAAAGCACCCTGAAGCGATGCCTCCGTAGGGAGCGGATCCCCCGGGCGTAGGTGGTGCTCGAGGATGTACTCCTTGATCGCGTCGACCGTTGCGTTACTCGCGGTCCGGCGCTTGCTTAGCCGTTCACGATTCTCGGGCGCGAGCCCCATGGATTCTTCGGCCACGATCTGCCTTTCTCATGCTCCGAGCTTCCAGTATCGCCACCTCGGCAACATTGACAAAGTCTCGACGGTGCTCTTATGCTAACAGCAAGTCATCAGACGTCTGATGTCTCTATGTGGGGAGCGTTCCCCTAATCCCCCTTTGCAAAGGAGCAAAAGTGAGTAACTCACGCACTGTCTCTCGCCGCACAGTCCTCAAGACGGGTGCTTTCTCGGCCGGCGCCGCGGGCCTCGTCGCTGCCATTTCGGCATGCGCCCCCTCCGATAAAAAGTCCGGTGGTTCCGGCGGTGCAGGTGGCAACGCTGGTTCAGCAAATGAAGACGGCACGATTAAGGCCTCGATTTCCTACGAGCTCGGCACCAACGGTTACGACCCGATGACGACGACCTCGGCACTCACGATCGCAGTTAACTGGCACACCCTCGAGGGCCTCACAGAACTCGATCCGGCGACCGGCGAGGTGCACCCCGCGCTTGCGTCCGAGCTACCGAAGGGTGACAACACCACCGTCGATATCGAGCTCCGCAAGGACGCTAAGTTCCATGACGGCTCCCCCGTGACCCCCGCGGACGTCGTGTTCTCGTTCGAGCGCGTGCTCGACCCCGCGAATAACTCGCTCTACTCGCAGTTCATTTCCTTCATCGACTCCGTTAAAGAAAACGGCAACAACGGCGTGAGTATCGCCCTCAAACACCCCGTCGGCCCGCTTGCCGAGCGCCTCGCAGTCGTCAAAGTCGTTCCGAAGGCTGCCGTCGAGAAAGATGCCGCAGGTTTCGATGCCAATCCCATCGGTACCGGCGCATGGAAGATGACCGATAACGGCGCCGCTTCGAAGATTGTAAAATTCGAGCGCAATGACGACTACACGGGTCAAAAACCCGCGCGCGCCAAGACCATGGAGTGGCAGGTCATCCCCGACGCCGCGACTCGCACCAACTCGCTCCAGTCGGGCGACGTTCAGGCAATTGACTCGGTACCCTACCTCTCGATCGACGCCCTAAATTCCGTCGCGACCGTCGAATCCGTTCAGGGCTTCGGCCTCCTCTTCGCGATGTTCAACAACACCGAAGGCAACCCCTTCGCGGACGTCAAGAACCGCCAGGCCTTCCTCTACGCAATCGACATGGACAAGGTCATCGAGACCGGCCTTGCCGGGCAGGCAACCGCAGCCACATGCTTCGTGGATAAGGAGAATCCGGCTTACAAGGAAGCCGCGACCGTGTACACGCACGATGTTGACAAGGCTAAGCAGCTCTTCGGCGAAACGGGCCTCACCGAGTTCCGCATGCTGTGCACCGATCACGACTGGGTCCAGCAGGTCACGCCGATCATCCAAGAATCCCTCAAGGCGACCGGCGTCACCGTCCACTTCGAACAGAAGCAGTCCGCGGAGGTGTACACGTCGATCGACGGCAGACCTGGCGCCTTCGACGTGGTGATCGCCCCCGGCGACCCGTCAGTGTTCGGCTCCGATGCTGACCTCCTCATGCGCTGGTGGTACGCAGGCGACACATGGACCGATTCGCGCATGCATTGGAAGGGCAGCGAGGCTTACACGCAGCTCCAAGAGCTCCTCGACCAGGGCATTCAGGCGACTGAGGAAGCCGCCCAGCTCGAGGCGTGGCATGCGGCATTTGATCTCATCTCGAACGAGGTTCCGCTCTATCCGCTGTTCCACCGCAAGACCCCGACCGCGTACAACGCCGACACGCTCATCGACTTCAAGCCCATTTCGCTCACGGGCCTAAGCTTCATCGACGTCGGCACGACCCTCTAATCGAGGTTCTCTTCCCTCAACGCCGGGAGGCGAGGCGTTTCCACTGCCCCTCGCCTCCCGGTCACCACGCCAAAGATGGCGCTCACTCTTAAGGACAAAGTCGCATGGCTCAATTCGCAAGACTCATTGGCCGAAGGCTCATTTCCCTGCCCTTCATGGTTGTCGGCGTTGCGCTGCTCGTTTTTATCGTCATGAGCTTTTCAAACGTCGACCCGGCTCGTCTCGCACTCGGCGAAGCAGCATCGCAGGAAGCTCTCGCGCAATACCGCGAGGCACACGGCCTCAACGACCCGCTCCTCGTGAGGTTCTTCTCGTTCCTTGGCGGACTCGTCACTGGCGATCTCGGAACGTCCTCGGGTGGCGTCCCCGTGACACAGATGGTGGCTGAAGCTTTTCCGCGCACCCTCGAGCTCACGTTCCTCAGCCTCATCATCGCGGTCATTCTTTCCTTCACGCTCGGTGTGCTCGCCGCGCTCTACCGCGACACCTTCGTTGACCAGGTCATCCGCGTACTCTCGATCGCTTCGCTCGCGACCCCGAGCTTCTGGCTCGCAATCCTCCTCATCCAGTGGCTCGGCGACATCCCCGGAGGCTGGGGATTTTTCCCTGCGCTCGTCTCCGGGTGGACATCATTCGCTGACGATCCGCAGCAGTACCTCTTAAACATGACACTCCCGGCAATCGCGGGTGCCGTTCCCGTGGCTGGATCTCTCACGCGCGTTGTGCGCACCTCAATGGTGGAAGAACTGGACCGCGACTACGTACGCACCGCCATCGGCGCAGGCATCCCCTACCCGATCGTCATTTCTCGCAATGTACTCCGCAACGCTCTCATCACTCCAGTGACCGTCCTTGGTCTTCGCGTGGGTTACCTCATGGGCGGCGCGGTCATCATCGAAATCATCTTCAATATCCAGGCGATGGGCAAGCTCATTCTCGACGGTATCCAGCGCAACGATGTGTACCTCGTGCAAGGTGTCACTCTGACCGTGGCTATCGCGTTCATCGTTATCAACCTGCTCGTCGACATCCTCTACGTGCTCATCAACCCGCGGATTAGGAGCATCTGATGCGACCGAATCTTGACGCAAAACTCCACCGCTCTTCGGGCGGCACCCTCAAAGCACTCAAGGGCCTCAAGCCCATGAACGTGCTCGCGGCGGCGTTTCTCGCGATCCTTATCCTCGCGGCGATTCTCGCCCCCGTGATCGCACACCATGATCCACTCGCGACGGGCACGCCGGTGCAGCCACCAAGTGGAGAGCACCTCTTTGGCACTGACCAGATTGGGCGCGATGTGTTTGCAAGGGTCATCTACGGATCCCGCTCGTCTCTCATTATCGGTCTGAGCGCAACAGCGCTCGCTCTTCTCGTCGCGGCAGTCCTCGGCTCGTTCGCAGCGACGGCTCACAAATGGGCGTCCGAAGTTCTCATGCGGTGCCTCGACGTGGTCATGTCGATCCCCGGCATCGCGCTTGCCGCTGTGTTCGTCGCAGCATTCGGCAACTCGCTTCCCGTTCTGATCATGGCAATCGGCTTCCTCTACGTGCCTCAGCTCTCGCGAGTCGTGCGCGCGAATGTCCTCTCGCAATTCGGCGAGGACTACGTGAACGCCTCGAAAGTCATGGGCGCGGGGGTTCCCTGGATCCTCATCAAGCACGTGGCACGCAACTGCCTTGCACCAATCCTCGTGTTCGCCACCGTCCTCGTTGCCGACGCGATCGTGCTCGAGGCCTCGCTGAGCTTCATCAACGCGGGCGTGCAGCCGCCGAACCCGTCGTGGGGCAACATCCTCGCGCAAGGAAAGCAGCTACTTCTTTCCGGTTACTGGTGGCCCACATTCTTCCCCGGCCTCATGATCCTCGTTACCGTTCTGAGTCTCAACATCCTCTCTGAGGGGATGACCGACGCGTTCGCCTCGCCTCGCGTGAAAACCGTTGTCGATGTTGACGCCGACGAGAAGAAAGCCCAGACTGCGCCGGAGGCGAGCCTCAACACGCTTGGGCTCATCGATCCCCAGCAGGCCCGCGCGACCCTCCTCGAATCGCTCGATAAGCTCCACGTCAAGGAGAGCGCGCGCAAAGACCGTCTCGTATACGCGGGTGATCCTGAAGCGGAGCCACTCCTCGACGTGCGCGACTTGCGCGTCTCGTTCCCAAATGCCCACGGCGATGTCGACATTGTTGACGGCGTCAACTTTACGATTCGCCCGGGCGAGACCATGGGGCTCGTGGGTGAATCGGGCTCGGGTAAATCGGTTACCTCCATGGCAATCATGGGGCTTTTGCCAAAGACCGCGCGGGTGCGCGGAACCGCGACAATCGAGGGAAAAAACCTCCTCGACATGAACACTCGCCAGCTCAATGAGATGCGCGGACGCGAGATGGCGATGATCTATCAAGACGCACTCAGTTCGCTCAACCCGTCAATGCTCATTAAGAGCCAGATGGCGCAGCTCACCAAGCGCGGAGGCACGCGAAGCGCGGAAGAACTACTCGAGCTCGTGGGCCTCGACCCAAAGCGCATGCTCAAGAGCTACCCGCACGAACTTTCAGGAGGCCAGCGTCAGCGCGTCCTTATCGCTATGGCCCTGACTCGAGATCCGAAGCTCGTGATTGCTGATGAACCGACGACCGCACTCGATGTCACCGTGCAGAAGCAGGTAGTGGAACTCCTCAACAAGTTGCGAGAAGAACTCGGCTTCGCCATGCTCTTCGTGAGCCACGACCTCGCACTGGTTGCACAACTCGCCCACAAGATCACGGTGATGTATGCGGGTCAGGTCGTCGAGCAGGGAACCACGACGGAAGTTCTTACGGATCCTCGACACGAGTACACACAGGGCCTTCTCGGCTCTGTTCTCTCCATCGAGGCGGGCGCTGATCGACTCCACCAGGTACAGGGCACGGTGCCCTCACCCCGCGAGTTCGTTGCGGGGGACCGCTTCGCGCCTCGCTCCTCAACTCCAGAAATCGGACTCGCGGAGAAGCCGCGCCTGTGGGATGTTCCCGGCACCACTCATCGAGTCGCCTCAACCGTTGGACTTCCCGAATCCATCGTCGCCACCCGTTCCACGCGGGATGCGGCCACGAGCGCACACAAAGGTGATCAGGCATGAGCCACAGCGTCACATCACGAACAAACAACGGCTACCTCGCGCCGGACCTGCACGAACCGCCAGTCCTCGATCTTCAGGACATCCACGTCGTGCACACCCTGCGCACGGGATCGATTCTCAAGCCCGACACGATCCGCGCGGTTGATGGGATCAGCGTCCAGGTACGCCGGGGCGAAGTGATCGGCATCGTCGGCGAATCAGGGTCGGGAAAATCTACCCTCGCGAACGTCATGCTCGGCCTCCAACAGCCAACTAGCGGGAAGGTGCTGTTCAAGGGCAACGATCTTCGCCGCAGTCGCGCTGCTCGGCGCGAGCGGGGGCGGGCAATCTCGGTCGTGTTCCAGGATCCATCTACTGCTCTTAACCCGCGCATGATCGTCCAAGACACACTCATGGACCCCCTTCGCGTGCATGGAATCGGCACGGATCGTGAGCGGCTCGCGATGGTCAAGGAACTCATGCACCTCGTGGGCCTTCCCCAATCAGCGCTCTCGGTTCTTCCGCGACAGATCTCGGGAGGCCAGCGTCAGCGTGTCGCTATCGCGCGTGCACTCGCACTCGAGCCCGACATCGTGATCGCTGACGAGCCGACCTCCGCCCTTGACGTGTCGGTCCGGGCGCAAGTTCTCAACCTCTTGACCGACCTCAAGAAGGAGCTTGGACTCGGCCTCGTGTTCATTTCTCACGACATCAACACGGTACGTTTCGTGTCGGACACCCTCCTTGTCATGAATCGCGGCAAGGTCGTTGAATCGGGTCCGAGCGAAGAGGTGTTCCGAAGCGCCACGGATCCGTACACGCAAACGCTGCTTGCGGCGGCTCCTGCACTTCTTTAGCCCTCGTGAAGTACACGAAAAGGCGGGAGGCCCCGAGCCTCCCGCCTTTTCGCCTAAGCCTTGATGAGGGTATTGAGCGACTCCGTAATCCATCCCAGCGGAATTTCTGTAAAAAAGAGCCCGTGCCACTCGCGCTCCCACAAGAGTCCAAGATTGCCGTTCTGGAGCTGAGCCATCGACTGGTACACGTAGTGGCGTGGGTTGAACACGCGATTATGCGGCCACGTTCGTGCACCGTCAAAGCTGAGCCGGAGCGTACCGCATCCGCGGAAAGGCAAGAGTTCGCTCGCGTTGGCAAAAACCACCGCTGCTTCGCCGCCCACCTCGATCCGCACAGCATTGGGTTGGCTAAAGATTTCGGTGAGCTGCGGATCATACGAAACTGCCGACCACGTCTCACCCCCATCGGTGCTTCGCGAAACCGCGACTCTCCCGGAAGCATGCTGGTTACGCGCGAACACCACGAGATCGCCTCCTTCAACCTCCACGATGCTCGACTCATAAAGTGACGCTTCGCGGTTTCCGCGCCATTCGCGTGTGTCATTAGGAGAACCACCGAGACGCCACGTGCCTCCTGCGTTATCGCTCAGGAGTGCGGCACAGGCAAACGACGAGCCGGATTCATCGCTGTAATACACGGGCATGACAAGACGCCCGGCATGAGGCCCGTTTTCTATGCACACACCCGTGCCAGGCGAAGCGCCGAGGAACGGCATCCACGGCTCCTTTACTTGAGGATTCAGATCGATGGGATCGCTCCAGCTCTCACCGTCATCCTCACTGACAACCATCCACAAATAACTCGTGGGGACAGCGGTGAGTGGTGGTGCTGCCGGATCCCCCCGGAACATTTCGACGTGCCCAAGTTCAGTTTCACCGTTGCGCAAGCTACCGTCGGGATCGAGCACGAACTCCGTTAATTTCCCCGACTCCGTGCGGACTCGGCCATCGCTGCCCACAGCGTACTCTCGGCCTTCCCGGTCGAGCAGAACTCTCTCGCCGTTGCCCGTAAAGCCCGAACCCGCCACTGCGTTGAGCTGTCCGATCGCACCCGGAAAATGATCAACGAGCGCGATAATCCGCCCACTCTCGCGATGTTCGACGAGAACAGGGTCGGTTGCTGAGGCCCCCGTCAAGCCGCTACCCACGGAGCGAACGACGGTCTGAAGTGGCCCCCACGAGCGCCCACCATCGGTGCTGCGTCGGATGACAAAGTTAATGTGATTCGGGCTGTCGTTCGGGATGCTCGTGCGCTGATCAGCGCCCGCGATAAGAGTTCCCTTGCGGGTCGTGAGCAGTGCGGGGATGCGGTAGCTCTGGGCACCGTCGTAGCCAAGGTCGACAATCGCGCGCGTCGTCAAAGGATCGACACCGGCGAGACGTTTGACGTGGCGATCGGAGAGTACGCGGTCGTAAATCATCGCACTTTGCGCTTCTCCAAAAAGGCGAGCACCATCGAGGTCTTGCCCGACCGAGACGCGATCAACATGTGCGACGTCACCGAAGAAGCACACTCCTGCGGTTCGCGCGACCTGGAAACCGTCGATGTAAAGCGCGCTCGCACCATAGCCTGTCGTGACGACGAGGTCGTGCCAGTGACCGTCGTCCCATTGTCCGTGTGCCTCAAGCTCGCACAGCTTCTCGCCAGCGACGATGACACGATATACGATACTTCCACGCTCGATTGAAAGTGAGAGATTTCCATCTTCTCCGCGCGCTTCAAGAATTGTTCCTGCTTGGTGCTTTCCACGCACACGGAATCGCGAACGAATCGTGCCTTTTGAGAGCTTTCCTACGCATTTAGCGTCACGCGAAGAAAGGTGCGATGCCGCAAATTCAACGTACGGTGAGACAGCCGGGGCGTTCGCGAGGATTTCTCTCGGATCGAGCTCTCGATTGTCGTCTTGAACTTCGTGCACCTGGGGATCTCCGGGCTGGTTAACTACGGTCTCGGCGTCGGTTGAGCTCGGCCACGCGAGGGTTGAGGTCGAGCAGAAAGACTCGTATCCATCGAGATACAGGGTCGTTCCACACGCCGTTCTCGTGAGAGCAAGGGAATGCACTTCTCCATCATCTACATGGTCGGCATCTTCAGCGTCGAGACTGCGCTTGTAACCGTCTCGTTCAATGTGCGCAACAAGATGACCATTTTCAACAGCAACTTCTAGTCGTGCCTCTTCGGTGCTTCGGGACATCAGAGTGCCGTTTCCACGTGCAGTAAACGTGATGTGAAGGCTCGCTTCACTCTCAACCGTCGCGTCTTTCACCTTTGAACGAGACGCCGTTTCCATGATCCCTCTCCATCCTCTTTCCAAGCTTTTTCACCAACCACCATGAAATCGCGTGAATCTCACGGCGAGTGCGGTCAAAGACCCCGATCTTCTTGACGGAGCACTCCCCTCACTCTAGTCTGTTGTCAGACATCAGACATCCGACGTCTGGTTTTATGAGTTGGTCCGCCGGCAAGGACGCGGCGGAACCTCGAACAGAAGGAAATTGTTGCTATGGCTTCCCAGGGACGCCTCACGGGCGTCATCCCGCCTCTCGTTATTCCGCTTACCGAGTCGCGCGAACTCGATGTCGAATCGCTCGAGCGTCTCATCAACCACCTCATCGACGGCGGCGTCGATGGCATCTTTGCCTTGGGTTCGTCGAGCGAGGTCGTGTTCCATACCGATCGCATGCGCGAGCGCATTCTCGAAACCGTCACGGGGATCGTTGCCGGCCGCATCCCTGTTCTCGCTGGCGTGATCGATACCGAAACAAACCGCGTGCTCGAGCACGTGAAGATCGCCCAGAAGTACGGCGTCGCAGGCGTCGTCGCAACCGCACCTTTCTACGCGATTACCGGTCCCGCCGAAATTGAACGACACTTCCGCATTCTCGGCGAGCAGTCCGAGGTTCCCGTGTGGGCCTATGACCTCCCGGTCTGCGTGCACGTCAAGTTGAACCCCCACATGCTCGTGGGCCTTGGCAGCGAAGGGCTTCTCGCCGGGGTCAAGGACTCGTCGGGTGATGATGTGTCATTCCGGCGTTTGACCGTCATGAATCGTGCGGCTGGCAACCCGTTGAGTGTTCTCACGGGTCACGAGGTCGTTGTGGACGGCGCCTACCTTTCAGGTGCTGATGGGTCCGTTCCAGGCCTTGGAAACGTTGATCCCGCGGGCTACGCGCGCATGCACAAGGCATACCTTGCCGGTGATTGGGAAACGGTCCGCACAGAACAGGATCGCCTTGCGGCGCTCTTCGAGATCGTATTCCAGCCTGTTGGCAAGACCGGCCCCGCAGCTGGCGTGGGCGCATTCAAGACTGCGCTTCGCGAGCTCGGCGTATTCTCGACGAACGTCATGAGCGAGCCGATGACGGCGATCGAAGGCGATGCGGTCGAGAAGATTCGCGGGATTCTCACGGCGACCGGCCTCCGAAAGTAGGCGCTCATGCCCGCTGAGTTAACGCGAGTGCTCGCCGTCGACCTCGGCGGGACCAAGATCAACGCGGCCGTCGTGGGACTCAAGGGTGAAGGTGCTCCACACCTCGGGCCCGTGGCTACGGCGCCCACTCCGGCACGCGAGGGCGCCAATGCTGTGGTAGCCGCAGCGGTCAACGTCGCTCACGAAGCCCTTCAAGGCACCGATGGAGACGGACCTCCTCTCGCCGCTATCGGGATTGCCTCGGCGGGTGTGATTGACAGCGCTCGAGGCGTGGTAACCGCCGCAACCGACGCACTCCCCGGATGGCCGGGAACGGATCTTTCCGGCGCTTTCCACACCGAGTTCGAGGTGCGAACCCGCGCTCTCAATGACGTGCACGCGCACGGCCTCGGTGAGGCGATGTTCGGTGCCGGTCAGGGATGCAATTCGCTCCTTCTGGTCGCCGTCGGCACGGGGATCGGTGGCGCCTTCATCACCCGGGGTCAGGTACTCACGGGCTCTCGCGGCGCTGCTGGCCATATCGGGCACGTCCGCACCGCCGGTGTTCCTGGAGTCGAAGATCTCGTGTGCTCGTGCGGACGACGAGGGCACCTCGAAGGTTTCGCCTCAGGCCCCGGCATCGCGGCCGAACTCACGAGACGCGGCACTCCCGCAGCTTCGACACGCGAAGTCGCGGACCTCGCCAACAACGGTTCGAGAATTGCGCTCGGCACCCTCATCGACGCAGGCCGTCTCACGGGCCGCGCAATTGGAGATCAGCTCAACATTGTCGATCCGCAGGTCGTTGCGGTCACGGGAGGCGTCGCCTCCGCGAGCGGTGTCGCCGGTGAGGAATGGTGGGCTGCACTTCGCGAAGGAGTGCACGAAAGCGCCATGGATGCCGTTGGAAACACCCCCATTGTGCCCGCGAGCGCGGGCAACCACGCGGCGCTCCTCGGTGCCGCGCATTTCGCATTGACCGATCCCGCCACGGAAGGCTGAATCATGCACCCCGTTGTCAAAGCCCTCGAGGGTTCCCTCATTGTCTCGTGCCAGGCCTACCCAGGCGAGCCCATGCGCGATCCCCGCACGATGGCTCAGATCGCCGCTGCCGTCGAGCAAGGCGGCGCAAGTGCCGTGCGTGCGCAGGGGCTCGACGATATTCGCCAGGTGAAAGCGGCCGTGAGCGGCATTCCCGTAATCGGCATTTGGAAGGACGGCAACGAGGGCGTGTTCATCACACCAACCCTCAAGCATTGCGAGGCCGTACTGGATGCAGGTGCGGACATTCTCGCTCTCGATGGAACACTGCGTGAGAGGCCGGACGGCCTCACCTTCGCGGAAACAGTTACGCGAATCCGCGAACGTAGCGACGTACCGATCATGGCCGATTGCGATAGCGAGGAATCTGCGCTCGCGGCAGCCGAGGCGGGTGCCGACATCATCGGCACGACCCTCGCGGGATACACGGGCATGCGACGAAAGACCGACGGTCCCGATCTTGAACTTCTCGCGAGCCTAGTGGAGAAACTTCCCGGTCGCGCAGTGGTTGCCGAGGGACGCGTGCATAGCCCTGCCCAAGCAATGGCGTGCCGCGAGGCGGGCGCGTTCGCGGTCGTCGTGGGGACCGCGATAACGCACCCCACATCAATCACCACGTGGTTCAATGCCGCCGTGCGCGGCGTCGGTGACCGGGGATGACCGGCTCACCGGCGTGGATTGCGGGGGCGTATGCCGCTCTCGAGCCCGGCTTGACGGCGGAGCGCGCCGAAAGGGATGCGCGTGAACTTTACGCTGTTCTCGCACAGCCTGGTGCATTCGATGGCCTCGAGCTTCCCTATCGCTCTTCGCTGCCTGATCTCGCCCTCGTGACTGGCGCGTCTTTCACGCGGCATGTCATCACGGCGATTCCGGGGACGATGCAGCGCCTTGCAAAGGACTGCTCTTTCGGCCTTGCCTCGCGAAACGACGAGGGTCGGAAGGCGGCTCTCAACTTCACTCGAGAAGTCGTGCGAGCCTCACGCGACCTCGAGGGCGCCGTCGTGGCGATCGAAATTCACTCGGCTCCGTCGGACTGCGCCGATCCCAGCGCCTTTGCTGCCTCGCTCGAAACGCTCATGAGGGAGCGCGCAGAGAGTGACCCCGAGTTCGTGATCGAGCACTGCGATGCGGCTGGCATGCCGTTCCCAGGCGAAAAGCGCTTCCTATCCCTCGAAGAGGAAGTTCACCTCGCGAAGGAAACCGGCGTGGGTATCGCCCTCAACTGGGGTCGCTCCGCGCTCGAAACACGCAATCCCACAACAGCGCTCGAGCACGTCCAGCATGCAGCGCAAGCGGGGGTTTTGCGGGCATTTATGGCATCTGGAGCCGGCGCTGGCACCCCCGTGTACGGGCCCGAATGGGCCGACGCCCACCTTCCCCACAAGGATCACGAACCTTCATCAATGATGACCGACGACGCACTCTCCTCGTGCGCCGCCGCCGCTGGGGGCAACCTGCTCTACACCGGTGTCAAAATCCAGACCCCTCGGGGCTTTACGGCCTACGAGCGGTCTCGCGTGCTCGCACGCGTCGCGGAGCCAATGCGCTCCGTCTTCAGCCGCACGGGATAATCCGCGCGGCACCCCCACCAGATAGGAGTCCAATGATGAATTCCCCCTTTTCCCCGTACGCAAAGGTGCTCGCCTTTGGCGCCACTGTAGCGCTCACGCTCGGCGCTCCGCTTTCCGCACTCGCGGCACCTTCTGACACACCGGAATCGGCCGGGGCCTCTGCTGCCGAGTCGAGCTTTACCTCGCAGCGCATCGCTATGGGTGGCGAAGGCGGCTTTGGCAATTACCGCATCCCGGCGGTCATGCAGCTACGCAACGGCGACGTTCTTCTCGCCTACGACGGCCGCCCCACGGGCACCGATGCTCCCGGCCCAAACTCGATCCTCATGCGGCGTTCGACCGACGGTGGGAAAACCTTTGGCCCACAGACGGTGATCGCCGCTGGTGAAAAGTCCACACCCATTCATGGCTACTCGGATCCGAGCTTCGTGTATGACGAGGAAACGGGTGATCTTTTCGCGTTCTTCGTGCATTCCAAAGACACGGGCTTTTGGAATAGTCAGGAAGGGCATGATGACGCTGACCGCAAGGTCATGAGCGCCGCACTCGCAGTGTCGAAAGACAACGGCAAGACGTGGGATCTTCGTTCCCTCACCGCGACGGTCAAGCCTGAGGGCGTGCGCGCGACGTTTGCGACGAGTGGCCACGGTATTCAGCTCAAGAACGGTGCCCATAAAGGTCGTCTCGTGCAGCAATACGCGGGAGCCTTCACCGATGGAACCGTTCGCGCCTATTCGGTCTACTCCGATGACCACGGCGCAACGTGGAATATGGGCACGCCGGTAGGCACAAAAATGGACGAGAACAAGGTCGTTGAGCTCGCTGATGGCACGCTCATGATGAACTCGCGTGCCCACGACACGCACACGGCTCGCTGGGTGGCCTATTCGAAGGATGGCGGCGAGACGTGGAGTGAGCCTACGCTCGACCATACGCTCACCGACCCCCGTAACAACGCTTCGATCATCCGCATGAACCCCGCGGCCGCTCCCGAGACTCGCGAGGCACAGGAACTCCTCTTCTCGAACGCCAATTCCTCCGAGGGCCGTAAGAACGGCAGCATCCGCTATTCGTGCGACTCGGGTAAAACCTGGCCGACAATCACGACGTTCAATGCTGGGCCAACGTCGTACTCGGATCTCGTCGCGCTTCAGGACGGCACTTTCGGTGTGTTTTACGAGAGCGCCGATAGTGAGCAGCGCTACGGCTCATTCACACGGGACTTTGTGAACCCGTTCTGCGCGGCTTTCGGCGAGGCAACAGCCGACATCGATGCGGGAAGCACGAGCGAAGTGACGTTCACGCTGCGCAACGACGACACTCGAGATCTCATCTCTGGCACGGCAGTCGTTGACCTCCCGAAGGGCTGGAACGCACCTGCCGTGACGACCCCGACCCTCAAACCGGGCGAGAGCACAACAATCACCCTCACGGTTTCGGCCCCCGCGTGGGCGTCCAAGGGCGAGGTTCACGGTGAGGTGCGCATCGATGCTGGCGACACCACGGTCCGCGGCGACCTCGACCTCACCATCGTAAATGCTGCACCCAATACGCTGGGCGCCACGATCGTGGGGCGACCAGGAGATCCCGATCGGGATCTTAGCGAGAATCCATACAAGGTAGGCGACGAGGTGCCCTATACCTTCCGCGTTGACTCAACGGCGAACGTCACCGAGACCGTCACACCGGTGTCCGGCAATCTCTCCCCGCTTGTTCCGGAAGGACCCGGCAATTGCCGCTGGCGTCATCTCAAGGCCGGCGACGGTTACACGTGCGCGTCCCCCCGCTACACGGTCACGGAAGAGGATCTCGCGCGCGGTTATTTCATCCCCGAAAGCCAGTGGGAGCTTACCGGAACCGGACTCGACCCCGTAACGATAACCGTCACGGGCGAGAAGGTTTGGCTCGTAGCTCCGATCGAGAATCCAGTGGTACCACCGGCGGAAGAACCGGACAGCACCCCGGTCGAACCGCCAACGGATGAGGCAGGCGAGGAACCGTCGAACTCTTCGGATGGCGACCAGAGTGAGCCGGGTAAGTCAAACAACCCCCATGCCAGCGAACATCCTTCGAAAGACCCGGTCATTAACGGCACACAGCCTGCCGGTTCCCAGCAGGCGTCGCACGCGAATATCGGGAGGCCACAATCGGTAGTACAGCGTTCGGGGCAGAGCGCAATGTCCTCCCGCAGCCTCCCCCGCACAGGAACGTCAGCGTTGCTGACGGCGGCTGCCGCGGCGGGTGTCCTCACCGCGGGCATAGCGATGACGCTCGGGGTACGACAGCGCCGACAGCGCTAAGCTCATCGTCCGCTCCGCGGCACCGCGCGGATGACCCGGGGCGGCCTCGCCGATAGGGCGGGGCCGCCCCCGCTGTGCAAGCAACCGTCGGCCCCTCCCGGATACCGCGGCCCCACCGGCGTGACGAAACCGTCGCTCCCCGCGCCCCCTTCCGGCGTGCCGTAGCACCGCAAAACACCGTAGGCTTGGGTTATGACTGCACCGGAACTTGCCCTCACGACCCGTTTCCAGGATGCCTTCGCCGCGGCTTTCGGCGAGGAGTACCGCACCGCCGACCCCATTATTAGGCCGGGGAAGTTCTCGGACTTTCAGTGCAACGCGGCGATGGGCCTCGCGAAGAAGCTCGGGGCGAAGCCGCGCGACCTCGCCCAGCAGATCCTCGAGAAAGTGCAGCTCGACGACATCGCCGAGACACCCGAGATCGCTGGCCCCGGCTTCCTCAACATCACGCTCAAGACCGAGTGGGTCGCCTCCCAGGCGGCTGGCCTGCACGGCGATGATCGCCTCGGGGTGGGCAGCCCCGAGAAGGCCGAAACGATTGTGATCGACTACTCGGCGCCGAACGTCGCGAAGGAAATGCACGTGGGGCATCTGCGCACCACAGTCGTGGGCGATGCGCTCGCACGTGTGCTCGAGTTCGAAGGCCACACGGTCGTGCGCCAGAACCACATCGGCGACTGGGGAACGCCCTTCGGGATGCTCATCGAGCACCTGCTCGAGGTCGGCGAGGATTCTGAGGAGGCAAAGCTCCTCGAGACCGATCCAAACGCGTTCTACCAGGCTGCGCGCGCGAAGTTTGATGCGGATACGGAGCAGACCGATTTCGCGAAGCGGGCCCGCGCTCGCGTCGCGACCCTGCAGTCGGGTGATGAGGCAACGCTCGCGATGTGGACCAAGCTCGTGGGCCTTTCGAAGCAGTACTTCCACCGCATTTACGACATGCTCGACGTGACCCTCACCGATGAGGATCTCGCGGGCGAATCGACCTACAACGACGCGCTCGCGGGCGTGTGTGACGACCTTGAGCAGGCCGGAATCGCACGCGTGTCGGACGGCGCGCTGTGCGTGTTCCCCGCCGGCTTCACGGGCCGCGACGACCAGCCGCTCCCGCTCATCATTCGCAAGTCCGACGGTGGCTACGGCTACGCGACGACCGATTTCGCGGCGATTCGCCACCGCGTGGGTGACCTCCATGCCGATCGCATCGCTTACGTTGTGGGCTCCTCGCAGGAACTGCACTTCCAGATGGTGTTCACGACGGCGCGTGAGGCCGGCTGGCTTCCCGAGAGCGTGGATGCTGAGCATGTGAAGATCGGTTCGGTTCTCGGTGAGGACGGCAAGATCCTTCGCACGCGTTCGGGTTCCTCGCTGCGACTCATGGCCCTTCTCGAGGAGGGCGTTGTGAAGGCTCGTTCCGTGATCGACGAGCTGCGCCCCGACCTTCCCGAAGATGAACGCGCGAAAATCGCCCGCCAGATCGGCATCGGCAGCATTAAGTACGCGGACCTCTCGACCGCGCACGATTCGGATTACGTGTTCGATCTCGATCGCATGCTCGCTCTCCAGGGCAACACGGCGCCGTATCTCCAGTACGCCGTGGCGCGCATCCGCTCGATCCAGCGCAAGGCCGCGGATCAGGGCATCTCTGCCGAGCAGGTAGAGGCGGCAGCCCCGCGCGTGATCGACGATCCCGAGCGCACCCTCGCGCTTCAGCTCCTGCAGTTTGCGCCTACGGTTGCCGAGGTGGGCACCCAGTACGTGCCGCACAAGCTCGCGGCGTACCTCTTCGACCTCGCGCAGGCATTCATGAGCTTTTACGAGAAGTCGCCAATCCTCAAGGACGCGAGCGAAGACGTGCGGCTTGGTCGACTCGCCCTTGCGAAGCTCACCGAGCGCACGCTCGTCGCGGGCCTCGACCTGCTCGGCGTGCAGGCTCCCGCGCAGATGTGACCGCAGCCGAGGATGCTCGGGAGTTTACTTCCCGGGCGTCTCGGCGAGGTTGGCCTCGAGAAACTCCCCTTGCTCCTCGAGGAGTCGGGCCATGTCGGCGCCGCGGCGGAGCCTCGGGTTGACGCTAATCTTTCCGGGAATCTCGCGGTAGGTGAGGTCGATTCCTTCGCGCTCGAACTGGTGCGTGACGATCCTCGAATCGGTGAGGAACAGGTCCTTTGTGCCAACGCTGAGGTGCACGGGCGGCAGGCCTTGAAGATCGCCGTTGAGCGGCGAAAGCGCAGGGTCATCGAGCGGGGTGCGGCCGGCGTATTTCTTCGCGGCGAGCTGCATGATGCGGCGCTCGTGCACGGGATCGTGCTGGTTCGTTTCGCTCAGTTCGAGGTTTGTGAATTCGAGATCGAGCAGCGGGTTCATGAGCACAATGCCCGCAGGCTTCGCCTCGACGTTTGCGAGGCCGCCGTCGACTCTCGTGTTGACGAGCGAGGCGAGCGACAATGCAAGCCCTGCCCCGCTCTGGTGGCCGGCGACCGCCCAGTTGCCCTGGGTGATAAGGCCCTGGTGAGAAAGCCCCTTGATGACTTCGAAGGTGTCCTCGAGGGCCGTGGGGTGCATGTAGTCGGGGCCGTAGCGGTAGTCGATGAGAAGTCCCGCGCACTCACGCGCATCGACCTGCTTGCTAAGCCACTCCCAGTCGCCCACGAACGGACCCGCCATGTAGCTGCCGCCGTGGAGGTACACGATGATGCCGCGGTCGGCCTTGTGCTTGTCGAGCCACACGGTTCGCGTGCGGTTGAGCAGTTCGATGTCGATCGCGTGCCGCTTCTGCACGGGTGCGGGCGGCTTGACGATTCGCACCTTGCCGAACCCAATTTCGTACACGAAGTTGGGAAGCGGGGTGCGCGTGAGTGTGCGGCCCGCGATGGCGGCGTAGTGCTTGATGCGACCCATGGTGAGATCCTCCTGGCTCGATGCGCGAATCATCTTAAGGCTAGTGTTTCGACCTTACGAGATACTGGCTCCATGACTTCTCACGTTGATGTTCTCGTTGTTGCGGCGATGGCTGAAGAGGCTGCCGCCGTATCGTCCCTCTGCACCGACCTTCGCGCTCTCGCTCACCCATTTGCCGGCGGCGGGAAGGGTCGAGGCGCGGGCTCATCCGGCGAGGTAAGCGCATCGGTGGGCACGCTCGAGTGCGCGGGCTCGGGGGCGCAGGGGTCCGACGCTTGCCAAGCTCCCATCGCGCTTGTGACGACCGGTGTGGGCACGGCCGCGGCGAGTGCCGTTCTGACGTGGGCTATCGGGGAGTTTTCGCCGCGCCTCATCGTGAATGTGGGCAGCTGCGGCGGCCTCGCTGAGGACATCACCGTGGGCACGGTCGCCCTTGGTTCGTCCTATGCGTATTCGATCGCGGAGGCCACGGCATTTGGCTACGAGACGGGCCAAGTGCCGGGCGCTCCCGCGCAGTTTGGTGGGCAGGAGTGCGAGGCGCGTGCACGTCGCGCCCTCGAGGCCGTGGAGGCCGCGAGCCTTCGTGCTCGTTCGGGCCTCATGCTTTCAGGCGATGCGTTCGTCACGGCCGATATCGCCGAAGGGGTGCGCGCGAAGTTTCCGGGCGCGATCACGGCGGATATGGAATCGTGCGCGTTCGCGCACGTCGCGCACCTGATGCAGGTGCCGTTCCTCGCGCTACGTGCGGTGAGTGATTTGTGCTCCCCGCGAGCAAACGAGGAGTTCCACATTGGTCTCGAGGTGGCGGCGGAGGCGTCGGCCCAGGCCCTCGCGCACGCGCTGCCGTCCCTGCGGTAGCCCATCCCTCCTCTCTGCCCCTTTCCCCCTCCCTCTATCTGAAAGTGGTGAAAAATCGCCAACTCACGCGCAAAAACCGCCCCCTAACGCCGTTTTTCACCACCCTCACCACCCGCAAGTTCAGTCGGAGGAGAGGGGCCCGGCCGACCAGGCTTCTTGGTGAGGCCGTTCACCGAACCGCGCGCGCGAAACTCCACTTCATGTACGGTGGGGAAGCAAAGGCAGCCCTCAGGGCTGCTTTTTCTTGCCCTTTATCCGCACTGAAGGAGGTTGGCCTTGACGAGCGCAACGGCCACGAAACCCACGCGCACCGAAACCCCGCCCGGCACGAAAGAGCCGCGCAACTACGGCATGGCAAAGGGGGTCTTCTACCCCTCGGCCGCGATCATCATCGTCGCGGTGCTGTTCTCCGTGCTTCTGCCAGAGCAGTTCAGCCAGGTCGTGAGCACGATCAACACGACAATCGTGGAAAGCGTTGGCTGGTACTACATCCTCGCGGCGACGTTCTTCGTTGCCGCCGCTGCCGTGCTCGCGTTTTCGCGCCTCGGCTCGATCAAGCTCGGCAAGGACGATGAGGAGCCGCAGTACGGCCTCCTGTCATGGTTCGCGATGCTTTTCGCGGCCGGCATGGGCATCGGGCTGGTGTTCTGGGGTGCCGCGGAGCCGCTGACGTTCTTCGCTTCAAACCCGCCGCCGAATATCGCGGAGCTTCCCGATGCGGCCCGAGCACCGAAAGCCATGGCGCAGGTGTTCCTTCACTGGGGCCTGCACGCGTGGGGTATCTACGTCATCGTAGGCCTCGCCGTTGCGTACGCAACGCACCGTCGCGGCCGCCCGCTCTCCGTGCGCTGGGCACTCGAACCGATTCTTGGCCGCCACACCGACACGTGGATCGGCAACGTCATTGACACGATCGCCGTCGTCGGCACCCTCTTCGGCGTGGCCACCTCGCTCGGCTTCGGCGTGAACCAGATTTCCGCGGGCCTCGTGCACCTCGGCCTGCTGCCTGATAACCCGTGGCTGCGCTTCGTCATGGTCATCGTCATCACGGGCCTCGCGACCCTCTCGGTCGCCTCGGGCCTCGAGAAGGGCATCAAGTTCCTCTCGAACACGAACCTCATCCTCGCGGGCGTGCTGCTCGTGGTCATGCTCATCCTCGGGCCCACCCTGTTCCTGCTGCGCGATTTCGTGTCGGGCATCGGCAACTACCTGCAAAACTTCATTTCACTGAGCTTCCAGACCCTCCCGTTCTACGGCGATGATGGCGCCTCCTGGCTCAATGCCTGGACGACGTTCTACTGGGGCTGGTGGATCTCGTGGTCGCCGTTCGTGGGCGTGTTCATCGCGCGCATTTCGCGTGGCCGCACCGTTCGCGAGTTCATCATGGGCGTCATGCTCGTGCCGACCCTCGTGACGATCCTGTGGTTCACGGTCATGGGTGGCACGGCCATCTACAAGAGCGTGTTCGAAGGCGCGAACTTCCTCAACGCCGACGGCGCTATCGACAAGGATCTCGCCCTCTTCCAGGTGTTCGAGACGATGCCCGCGAGCACCCTCCTTTCGGGTCTCGCGATTCTTCTCGTGACGATCTTCTTCGTCACCTCGGCTGATTCGGGCGCCTTCGTGGTCGACATGATCGCGCACCGTGGCGATCCGGAACCGCCCCGAGGCACCCGTATTTTCTGGGCTGTCACGAGCGGCGCAATCCCCGCGGCGCTCATCGGCATCGCCGCCTACACGGGCTCGGGTGACGCTTCGGGCATGAGTGGTCTACAGGCGCTTGCGCTCATCGCCGCTCTCCCGTGGTCGGTCGTCATGATCACGATGGTCGTCTCCATGTTCAAGGCTCTGCGCCACGAGGTGCGCATGATCGAACGTCTTGAGCTGCAGATTCGCCGTCGCGAGCTCGTTGAGCACGTGACCGACCACGTCACGGAACACGTGACCGATCAGGTAGCTGATCAGGTGGCCGATCAGGTCGCTGACAAGGTCTATGAACGCGTCGCCACAGAAACGGGCCAGCTTGACCTCGGTGCGATCAGTGCGCCCGAAGCTGCACCGGCCGAGGGAGAGCCTAAGCCTCGCTTCCGCGACCAGTTCACGCATCGCCGCCAGGACTGATCCATCACACGAAAGGTGTGGTGCCGGGCCCAACGCCGCCCGGCGCCACACCTTCTTTATGCCCACTTGGGCCCTTAGGCCCTTTTTTCACGCTCCTAGGTAGTTAGGTTTAAATCATGACTACCTCAGGTTCGGCGTATTCAAAGCGCCAGTTCAACGTACAGCTTCCGATCGAACTCATCACGCAAATCAAGCATGCGTCGATCGACGAGTCGATGACTCTCTCGGAGTTTGTCGAACGGCTTCTTCGCTCCGCGCTCGAGGAGCGCACCGAGCCCGCTGACGAAGGCGCTGCCGCAGCCTAACGCTTGCGGTCCCGACGGTTGCCTAGGAAGCGTCGGACCCCGCCCCTTCACCCGTTTCCACCGCGCGTTCGGGGTTGCGCGACCATTCAGAGTATGAGCCTGCGTAGAGGTAGACGTGGGCGAACCCGGCGAAATCCATCGCGAGTGTGTTGACCGCGGCGCTCACGCCCGAGCCGCAATAGTTGAACGTGATTCGTTCCGTTGTCGCGCCCGCGCGTTCGAATGCGGCACGAATCTCCTCGCGCGAGCGGAAGGTCCCGTCGGCCTCGAGAAGCGACGTAAACGGGACATTTTTTGCGGTCGGGATGTGCCCGGGCCGCGGGTCGAGGGTTTCGGATTTTCCGCGATAACGCGCGGGCGGGCGCGCGTCGATCAAGAGAGCACCCTTGGTGGGGATCGCGTGCTGGACTTCGTCTTCGCTCACGAGCCGCACGTAGGGCTGCCACGGGAAGTCGCTCGGCTCGCGCCGCACCTCACCGCTGTCGAGCGCGTGCTCTCCCGCACAGCGCACGTAAGCCTCGAGCCCACCATCGAGAACGGCAGCATTCACGCCCACGAAGCGCAGCATAAGCGCGAGTCGAGCAGCGCCCATGGGGTCGCCCGCGCCGTAGCAGATCACCGTATCTTCGAAGTTGATGCCGAGCGCGCTAAGTTTCTCGGAGAGCTCGTCGTCGTCGGGGAACGGGTGGCGGCCGCGCTCTGGCGCCCCCTCCCCCGTGAGGTCCTGTTCGAGGTCCACAAAAATCGCCCCGGGAATATGCGCTTTCAGGTAACTATCGCGCATGGCACCCTCCGCAACGCTCCAGCGCACGTCGGCAATGACGAGGTCACCCGTGCCCGGCTCGAGACTTCCAATGTTCGCGCTCCCGGCCTCGGGCGCGCGCCCTCCCGTGCGTTCAAGGAGCGCCGCCGCACTCACGAACGGCGGCAGCTGCTGCCAGTCAAACTCGCTCATGTCCCCAGCGTAGTGCGAGCGAGGGCACGGGCTCTGAGGGCCGCGTCAATCACGTGGGCAACACCCGCGTCGGTATTTGCCGGAGCGAGGGCATCGGCGTGCGTGTGGAGATCTGGGTGGGCGTTGCGTACAGCAATTCCGATGCCTGCCGCGCGCAGCATCGGAAGGTCGTTTGGCATGTCTCCCACGGCCCACACCTGCGCGGGCTCAATCCGGCGTGCGTGACATGCGTGAGTGAGCGCGGTGGCCTTCGATATGCCGAGGGGGCTGAGTTCAGCGAGACCGCCGGATGTGGACACGTGCAGTTCGGCAAGGCCGGCAATGCGCGAGCGCACCTCGCGATAAAACTCCTCCGTGTCCAGAAGGCTCGACACCGCGAGGATCTTGCCGGCGCCGCACGAAATCTCGCTCAAAAGGGTGAAGGTGGCGTCGGACTCTCGATCCCGCTCCCCTGCCGCCGGCGCCGAAGGGAAAGCTCGCTCCCGCACGAAGCCTTCGGCGGTTTCGGCTGAAAGGGCGATTCCCGAAACGGGGGCAAGCGCACGTGCGACCGCGCGGACCTCACTCCTCGAAAATCCACGATCCTCAAGGATCGCGCCCGTCGCGGCATCGAGAATGTATGCGCCGTTCGCGGCATAGATCGCGCCCGCGCTGAGTCCCCGAAATCGTGTAAGCCACCGCGGAGGTCTGGCCGTCACGAGGCAGAAATCGAGCCCATTGTCGCGTGCCCTCTGGAGCGCGTCGAGATTCTTCGGGGGAATCGCACCCGTGTCGTCCACGAACGTGCCGTCGATGTCGGCGGCAATCAGGGCGGGCGCGGGCGGTGAAAGAGGGAGCATTGCCTCATCGTAGTGCCCGTACACTCGAGTCATGCCCCGAGTTCTCCATACCGCCCAGGCGCTTGTCGATGTCATGATCGAAGTTCCCGCACTTCCGAGTACGGGCTCCAACGTGAATGCGGTTGGTGTCCCGAGATCCTACGCAGGCGGAGCCGTCACTATTTCACTCGCCGCGGCTCGAGTGGGGGCAAAGGCCGTGCACGGCGGTGCCCACGGCGAAGGGCCGAACGGGGATCTCATCCGCGAGGTACTGCGGCAAAACGGGATCGGTCTTTCGAGCCCCGCAATCGAGGGCACAGACACGGGCTGCTGCTACGTGTTCGTCGAGCCCTCTGCCGAGCGCACGTTCGTGACGTGCTACGGCGCCGAACGTCGCATCACCGCGGAGTCCCTCGCCTTGCTGGAGCCCGAGGCGGGCGACCTCGTGTGCGTGAGCGGGTACAGCCTTTTCGAGCCCACGCGCGATCCGCTCCTGACCTTCCTCGATACGCTCGACTGCGGTGTTCGGCTAGTTCTCGACCCCGGCGCGCCGTTCGCGTCGTTCCCGCGAACGCTGCGGAAACGGATCCTCGCGCGCACCGACGTGTGGACGTCGAACGCCGATGAAGCACGCGAGATCACCGGCATCGACGACGTGAGAGGAACCCTGCCCGCCCTCGCCCGCCTTCTCGGGCAGGGTGCGGTCGTGATTGTGCGGGATGGGTCCGACGGTTGCTATCTTTTCGAGCGCGGCCACCTCGACTACGTTCCCGGCTACCCGCAAAAGGCGATTGACACGAACGGCGCGGGCGACACTCACACGGGCATTCTGCTCGGCGAAAGAGCACTCGGAGCACCGTGGCTCGAAGCCGCGCGACGAGCAAATGCTGGGGCGGCACTCAAGGTGACCCGTAAAGGCCCCATCACCGCGCCCACACGCGGAGAGATCGACGATTTTCTCGCATCGAATCCTGCCACGTCCCTTGAAGTGCACTGAGGTGCGCACGGTACTCTGGTATCGCACGTCACATTCTGCCCTCGATCGAAGGACCCTTCGTGAACTCTGCCCACACTGAGGCCACTACTCCCGCAACCCTGTTTGACTTTACGGTCACGGGCGCGAACGGCGAGCCGCGGGATCTCTCCGAATTCACGGGCAGGGTCACTCTCGTGGTGAACACCGCAAGCGAATGCGGATTCACGCCCCAGTACGAAGGCCTCCAGGAACTCCAGGAGCGCTTCGAGGATCGCGGTTTTAGCGTTCTGGCGTTCCCGTGCAATCAATTCGGCAACCAGGAGCCAGGCACGATGGAGGACATCGTCGATTTTTGCGAAACTCGCTACCGCACGAGCTTTCCCGTGTTCGCGAAGGTCGACGTGAACGGCAAGAATGCCGATCCACTTTTCACCTGGCTCGAACAGCAGCGCGGTGGGATGCTCGGCGGCCGCATCGCCTGGAATTTCACGAAGTTCCTCGTGGGCCGCGATGGGCTCGTCATTCGCCGCTTTGCACCCCCCATTCCTCCGTCGCGCATCGCGACATCAATCACCAGGGCCCTCGCGGCCTAAGCCCCACGAAGAAAGGACCCCCATGGAAGCTCTCGTCGGTATTCTCACCGGTGGCGGCGTCATAATCGTCATCATCATCGTTTTGCTCGCCCTGCTTTTCGGCGGCCTCCGCTCCTCGATCCTCTTCACCGTGAAAACGCAAGAAAACGTGATCGTCGAGCGCTTCGGCAAATTCCTGCGCGTCGCGAAGCCCGGCCTGAATACGAAGATTCCGTTCATGGACACACTCACGAAACCGATCTCGCTGCGTATTCGCCAGCTCGAGGTCAACATCGAGTCGAAAACGAAAGACAACGTGTTCGTGACCGTTCCGGTCGCCGTGCAGTACGTGATCCGCGAGGAGTCGGTTCAGGACGCCTACTACCGCCTTTCGAACCCCGAGGCGCAGATCCGCAGCTACGTGTTTGACACGGTGCGCTCGGCCCTCTCGGGCCTCGATCTTGACGCGGCCTTCGAATCGAAGGATGACATTGCCCGCAGCGTCGAGGCGACCCTCTCGACCCGCATGCAAGAGTTCGGTTTTCACATCGTCAACACCCTTGTGCAGGACATCTCGCCCGATCAGCGCGTGCGCGACTCGATGAACTCGATTAACGCCGCACAGCGCGACCGCGTTGCTGCACAGTCGCTCGCCGAGGCTGACAAGATCAAGCGCGTGACGCAGGCTGAAGCCGAGGCCGAGTCGAAGCGCCTCCAGGGTGAGGGTGTCGCGGCTCAGCGCCGCGCGATCGCCATGGGCATTGCGGAGCAGTACGAGATGCTCAAGCAGGTTGGCATCGAGAACACCGCTGAAGAACTACTGCTCATGACCCAGTACTTCGACACGATGCAGGACGTGGCCCGCAACGGTCGCTCGAACGTGCTGTTCCTCCCGTCCAATCCTTCGTCGGTGGGGGCTATGGGGGACGAAATCCGTTCGGCTCTCCTGCAAGCACAGGCGGCAAACGACACGATCAACGGCGATTCCACTCCCGTGAACCCCGCCGAGCCCGTTGACGGGGAAGGCAATTCGCGCGAGCACATTGAGCGTCTCCGCGCGGAGGCCAAGGAACGTGCCCGCCGCGCGCGGGAAGAGGCACGCCGTAACGCCGAGGGCGCCGCGCAGAGCGCCCGCGAGCACTTCGGCGAGTAACCGCCCCGGGGCTCCCCACGCCTCAACACTCGCGAAAAGGCGGGTCCGGATTTCTCCGGGTCCGCCTTTTGCACGTGGAGCGCCAAGCGCCTAACGCTTCGGCAAGAGTTCCTTGTCGAGTGCGTCCTTTTCGCCCGCGTCGAGCGTGAGACTCATGGCTTTCGCGGAATCCGCGATCGAGGCGGGGCGTGAAGCACCGGGAATGGGAAGCACGTGCTCACCGAGCGACATCTCCCAGGCGAGGACCACCTGCTGTGGGCTTGCCTCGCAACTGCGGGCGATATCGGCGATCGCGGGGAAGCGCTCTCCTACTTCGGCGGCGCCACCCCCCGTGCCGCCAAGAGGCGACCACGGCACGAACGTGATGCCGTGCTCGCCGCAGAACTGCAGCTCATCCCAGCTCGTGTGGTTAAAGCGCGGTGAGAACTCATTTTGCACGGCTGCGAGGTTGCCTTCGCCAAGCACCTCGAGCGCGATCTCGATTTCCTCGACGCTCGCGTTTGAAATGCCAATGTTCTTCACGTGCCCCTCGTCCTTGAGTTCCGCGAGGGTCTCGATGGCCTCCGCGTACAGGCGCGTGCGATCGGGGCGGTGGAGGTAGTAGAGGTCGATCTTCTCGACCCCGAGGTTCTTTTTCGAGCGCACGACGGCTGTGCGGAAGTGGCCAACGGAGCTGTCGCGGCCCCATTGTTCACCCTCGGCTCGCGTGATGCCGCCCTTCGTGGCAACGGCGATCCTCGCCCGGTCAAAGTCAGGGTGCGCGGCGGCGTAGGCTTCGAGAGCATCGGCAACCTGGCGTTCGTTGTGGCCAACCTTGTTCCACGCCGGGGCGTAGATGTCGGCGGTATCAATGAGCGTTATCCCGGCATCGAGCGCGGCACCAACGGTCTCGCGCGCGTTCTGTGTATCTTCCGCTTTCTCCTCGAACGAAAGCGGCATTGCTCCGAGCCCGAGTGGCGTCACCGTCAGGCGCCCGATTGAGCGCAAGGGGTAAGCGATGGATGGGGTAACTGCACTGTCTGCTGTGGTCATACCCCCAGCTTAGCGACCGTGTGTCTCGGCCAATCGGGCCAGCGCCTCTTCTAGCACCCGCGTAGGCGTACCGAGGTTGAGCCGCTCGAATCCGGGCGCACCGAAGGTTCGCCCATGCTCGAAGAACACGTGCGCCTCTTGATCGTGCAAGCGCGTCAGCTCGCGCTCGTCGATTTCAAGCTGGCGGAAATCGATCCACTGGAGGAACGTCCCTTCGAGGGGCGCGATCAACACCTCCGGGAAGTGCTCGGCGAAAAATTCTCTGCTGACGCGATCATTGCGGGCCACGAGCTCGAGGAGGCCCTCGAGCCAATCGCTCGCCTCCGTGTAGGCGATCTCAACCGCGCGATACCCGAGACAGTTCACGAAGTGGAAGCCCCACGCCTCGAGTTCACGCTCGTAGGCGGCGCGCAATTCGGCATTCTCGATGATCGCCCAACTCGTTTGCACGCCCGCAAGGTTGAAACTCTTCGACGCCGACGACAGGGTGATGGTCCGTGACGTCGCATCCTCGCTGATCGCCGCGAAAGGGATGTGCTCGAAACCCTCGTGAACGATATCCGCGTGGATCTCGTCGGCAATGACCGTGACGTCGTGTGCACGTGCGAGGTGCGCAATCTCCTCGAGCTCCGTGTACGTCCACACGCGGCCCGTGGGGTTGTGCGGCGAACACAGGATCAGCACCGAAACATCCTCACTCGAGAGGGCTTCGGCGAGGGCCGCGAAATCAATGCGGTAGCGCCCGCCCTCCCCGTCGAGGGGAACGCGGACCACGCGCCTGCCCGTTTTCTCGATTGCCTCGACCATGGGTGGGTAGGCGGGCGTCAAGAGCGCAACCCCGTCGCCCTCCTCGCTCGCTGCACGCACACCGGCAAAAAGCCCCGTCACGACGCCAGGCATCAGTGAAATCCAGCTCGTGTCAATCGCCCAGCGATGGCGCACGGCTTGCCACATTTGAATCGCCGAGAACAGTGCAGGCGTCGGACCCGTGTACCCCAGGACCGCACTCTCGAGGTGCTCGCGCAGCCCGCGCGTGATCTCCGGGGCGGGAAGGAAGTCAAGATCCGCAGTCGACAACGGCGCAATGCCAGCCGGCACGTCCCCACCACGCTCGCGCATGAGCTCCCACTTCACCGAGCCCGTATCCGTGCGATCCACGAGGGTTTCAAAATCGTATTCGGGCGCGGGAGTCACGGCTCATACCTCTCATATTGTCGTCGTTGAACGGCTAGCACCATCCATCGTACGGCGCTCACTCTCGGTTCGTGGTCGTACCATAATTCTTATGCGTGAAGCCCCTCTGATCTCATTCGTTGTGCCGTGTTACAACTCAGCGGAGTACATGCGAAGGGGGATCGACTCGATTCTTTTCGACGGCGGCGAGGTGCGCGAGCGTATCGAGATCATTCTCGTGAACGACGGTTCGACGGACGACACGGAGCAGATTGCCCGCGAGTACGAAGAACGGCACCCAGAGATTGTGCGCGTCGTGAGCCAGGAAAACGGCGGGCACGGCGCGGCGGTCATGGCAGGTGTGCGCGCAGCAGTGGGCACCTACCTCAAGGTTCTCGATTCTGACGATCGCCTCGATGCCCGCGCCCTCACGGCGCTGCTCGATGCCGTCGCATCTTTTCCCCCGGATAACCGCCCCGACGTCGTGCTCACCGACTACGTGTACGACAACCACGCGCTCAAGAAGAACCGCCGTATCGGCTACCGACGCACCGTTCCCGCGCGCCGAACGGTCACGTGGGATCAGGTCTCCCGGCCTCGCATGGGCAGTTACTTCCTCATGCACGCGATCCTCTACAAGCGCAGCGTGCTCCTCGAATCGGGCCTCGAGCTACCCCGCCACACGTTTTACGTCGACAACCTCTACGCGTCGATCCCGCTTCGACACACGCACACGCTCTACTATCTGCCCGTGCCGCTCTACTACTACTTCATTGGTCGCGAGGATCAGAGTGTCAACGAGAAGATCATGATTTCTCGGCTTGACCAGCAGCTTCGCGTCAATAGGATCATGATTGATGAGTTGCGCGTGGAAAACATCGCCTCGCGTTCGCTCCGCCGCTACCTGCTTCACTACCTCACGATCATCACGAGCGTGTCACTCACGTTCGCCGTGCTCGCGAAAACTCCCGAGGCAAAAGCTCAGGGCCGCGAACTTCTCGCCTACCTCAAGGCGCACAACTATCCCGCGTATCGGGCTTATCGACGCACCCCCATGAGCATCGGGCTCAGCGCACGCGGGCCGGGTGCGCACCGGTTTATTCGCACCACCTACGGGGTTATCCGCAAGCGGTTTGGGTTCAATTAGGTCCGACGTATGCCTCGCGAGCGTCGGAACCCTTTCGCGCGCTCTCGCTTAGAAAAAGTTCACGAGCAGCACGAAGGCGAGGGTGCCCGCGGCGACGCTCACGAGGGTGCGGCGACCACCGAAGAGGTGCACGGCAATCGTGACTCCTGAGGCGATCAGCAGGTGAACGAGACCACCGGGTTCCTCGGCGAGGGTGCTCTTAAAGGTCGCGAGCGCGAGGATCACGAGGATGCCCGCGGGCATCCACACGGCCATGACGCGCACGAATTGCGATTTGCGCAGTGGTTCGAGAATCGCGAACGGGAGCGCGCGCAGCGTGAAGGTCACGGCGAAGGCGATGAGGAGAACCGAGGCGAGATACCAGAAGGGGATGTCAAGCTGCATCGTCGCTCTCCATCTCTGCCGGGAGTGGCCTCGTGAGGCGCACGGCGATCGTGTAGCGCGCGGCGAGGGTCGCCACGAAGCCAATCATCGCGGCGAAGATCGGCTGGCTCGGGAGCAAAAGGAGCGCGAAACCGAAGGCGGCAGCACCGAGGAGAAGTGACGGGATCTCCTGTTTCGTGCGGCACGCATCGAGGGTCAGCGTGATGAACAGGGCGCACAGCGCGAAACTCAGGCCGCGGATCTGGAAGGGGATGAAGCTCGAGAGCAGTACCCCCATGAGGCCGCCACCCACCCAGCAGATCTGGAGTACGGCCCCTGCCGAGATCACGCGCGGCTGCGTCCACCCCTTTGGATTGGCAACCGTTACCGCGAAGATCTCGTCGGTGAGGGAGTACATCGCGTAGAACTTCAAGAACGGGTTCGTGACGACCTTGAGCGGGAAATTAAACGCGTAGAACACGTGGCGGAAGTTCACGAAGAACGATGCCGCAGCGATCGTTACAAGCGGCGTAAGCGACGTGATGAGCGTGATGAGCAGAAGCTCGAGTGAGCCCGCGTACGCGAAGAACGAAAGGGCGGGTGCCATCCACCACGGGAGCCCCGATTGCACCACAAGCAGGCCGAAGGCAATGCCGATCGGAATCATTCCGAGCCCTGCGGGGAGAATCAGGAGTGCGCCCTGCGTGATCTCGTGGCGCACGCTATAGGGTCGGTCGTTTGCGCCAGGCTGCGCCTCAACGCTCATGCACGACTCCCTTAATATCAATGAAGTTCCGAACCCTGCGGTATGCAGGCGAACTTAATCTTCGCACGTCAACAGTGCCCCAAGGGGCAAAAAAGGCACCTGACCTGTGTATACATTGCAGTGAGGGTGAGGTCGTTGAACCTTACGAGGATAAAGGGTCGCATATGGTGAAGCCCAAATCCTGGGCAACAGCGAGCATTTGCCGGTCGTGGCTCGCTACGGTGACCGCACTGCCCAACTGGAGGGCAGTCGCAAGATGAATGGCATCAAGCGAACGAACATTCTGCGGTAACGCCTCAGCGATCGAGAGCACTGCGTCAGTAATCGGCGCGACGCCGACATAACGGAGAAGCAATTCTCGCTCCTGTACTGGCCGTCCCTGACACCGCAACACCCGGGTTAACTGGTGTAGGTGACGCCCATATGTCTCACAATCTCTAGACCCGTGAACGGAAGTGTCTCACGGGCGAAGGTTTAGCGTTTTGAGACATATTGAGGGAGTCGTGGCGCCCCAGTCGCAAAAAGTACACAAAACGAGACACCATAGACAAGCTAGAAAGTTTGCAAGTTTGCTAGACAACCAGCAAACAAGCTGAAAGCCAAAAAGATATTTTGCCTGCGCAGACGGCATCTCGCCGCCTTGCCGCAAGAGCGGGTACAACTAGGAGACCACCATGGCTCACTTACACCCCATCAGGGCATACATAACACCTTCTCCTAGAGTCGCGAACTCCGCGCCTACTTACTTTGATGGTCGATCCTAGGATCGTAAATTCGCTCAGCAGTATTTTGATTTTGCTCATCTTCAGACTCAGAGGACAAGTGCTCCTTGGCCGCCCGAAGTTTTTCCCTGATCGCCTGCCTATTGGCGATTCCAATAGCAACGACCGTTGCTGCTGCAACGCCCACGGCACCCGCCGCAAGTAGCGGACCTGCGCCAGCTGATCCCTTAGGAGCTTCTCTTGAGGCGGGCTTGGCCAGAGCTACAAGTTGGCCCGTCACACTATCTCGCAACCCGCCCGAGGAAAGCTCCAGATTCTTGAAGGGAATGTCTGCCCCCTTTTCCAAAACAACTTCGGCGGTGTATCGGATCACGTTCCCCAGCGCATCATCATTCGCCAAATAAAACTCCCTCAAGTCCAATCAATTGCTCGCATCTGCAGCCTCCGTAGAGCTGCGCTAAACATTGAGAACACTGCCGTGTTCAGTGACCGTCACTTTCAATTCCATCGCACGAGCAAGTAAGCCAACCATCTATTTTCCGTACTCACACTGAGAGCCCGGGCCAGGTGTCGGCTCAACCCACACGTTGCCACACTTGATGAGCTTCATGCCGTCATGTCGGCGTAGCGCTCGAAGAGGAGGGCAAGGCGTTCCTCGTTCGAGTGGAGCGGCTTCTTCGCGCCGAAGGCTTTATCCACAACACGGTCGAGGGCGGCGTGGGCTTTGAGAAGCGCGGGGCTCATCGCGAGGGGGTTGTAGTGATCGGCGAGAGAGCGCTCGGGGTGCAGCTCACGCGCCGCGATCACGCCCTTGCCCGCCTCGATCACCATGTCGCGCAAGTCCTGATGGACGGTGGGAAGCGGAAGGTTGTTCCACACGAGCGTGTTCGAGAACCTCAAGTCAGACTTGATCTTCCCACCCACCGCGCGCTGCCACGTAATGAACATCGACGAGGAAATCACGCCGAAGAGAAAACCGTCGGGATCTTCGGCAGCAAAGTTCGCGTCACCGCAAATAACGTCGGCGGCGAAGCGTTTGACCGTGGCAAAAGCTCGCGTTTCCGAAAAGTGCCTTGGTATTCCCACGTAGGGAACGAGCGGTCGATGCTCGTTCCCTCGGAACAAATGTGGAGTATCGCGAAGCTTATACGCATCGCCGCCGGTTGTTTGCGACGAACGCCACCGACGGCAGACTTCAACCCGTTCCTTCAGTATCGGCGAACGTTGGATGTCACTCGGATTGAATTCTTCATCTGCCATCCAGAGGCACCAGCGTGGAGTGTTGTGAATTAGCTGTTTAGCCCCAATAAAGGGACGGAGATACTTCGCTGCGATGGGATCTTCCACGACTGCAGCGTGCTCGTTAGGCTCGACAATAAGGTTGCCTCCGTCAGCCGGTTTAGAGCCGAAAGCAACTTTCGGAAGCTGAGGGCTCAACGCCTTTGATCGCTTCTGTACAAGTACGTTCGGCCCATCCACGAGATACGCATTGATCTGCTTCGCGGGAACCTGCTGCGGTTCGCCCTTGACGTTGTCGTAGGTAAACAATTGCGGGGCGCTTCGCTCGTGCTTGTCGTAGCCCGTGATGACGCAGTGAACGGCCGCACCGCCGGGCGCTTCGCTCTGCCACGCGAACGTTTGGTGAGCGAAACGGATACGCCAGCCCGCGTCGAAAAGAGGGCCAAACAGCGCGGGAACGGGCTGGCCCTGCGCAATGGAGTTGGTTGATACGAATGCGAAGCGGCCACCATTGACGGGACGGAAGAAATCGCTCGCCTTCTTGAACCAGGCCGTCACGTAGTCAAGGTAACCGTCGTAAAGCTCGCCCCACACGAGCTTCATATCCTCCGTTTGATCCGCAGCCTTCGTGTACTGCCCAATGAACGGCGGATTACCCATGATGAACGTGTTCGGACCGGCCGGCAGAAGCTCGCGCCAGTCGAGACGCAACGCGTTACCCACGGTGATCTGCGCGGAATCCTGAAGTGGAAGCATCGGGTATGCGTAGCCAAGTGCGAGACTTAGGGCCTGGTTTGCTTGGTGCTCCACGAAAAACATTGCGGTCTTGGCGATGGTTGCTGGCCACTCTTCAATTTCGATGCCATGGAACTGACTAAGTTTCACATGGACGAGGCTCGCTGCATCGAGGGAGAGTTGTCGGCGCTTAGGGTAAAGTTCCTGTAGGCGCTGATGGATGCGTAATTCCAGCGCTCGGAGTTCGCGGTAGGCGATGATGAGGAAGTTGCCGCACCCACAGGCAGGGTCGAGGATGTTGAGGTCACCTAGTTTCTTGAGCAACGCTTCCAGCGCTTTCTTGCTGTCGTACGCCTTGGCGAAAGACTCTTCGAGGTCATCGAGAAACAGTGGGCGAATTGCTTTGAGGATGTTCTCTTCTGTTGTGTAGTGGGCGCCAAATTCGCGGCGCGCACGTTTATCTTTGACCGCCTGGAAGAGCGACCCGAAAATAGCAGGAGAGATTTCGGCCCAGTTGAAATAGGTGGCTTTGAGGAGTAGCTTTCGCGACTGCTCCGTAAAGGCGGGAGTTTCGGTTGCTTCACCGAAGACGCTGCCATTGACGTATGGGAATGCTTGGATGAGTTCGTCATCCTGGCTTGGCCGCTCTTCCCTAGGCTGGTTGAGTGCTTGGTAGAGGTCTGCGAGTTTTTCGCCAAGATCGCTGCCGTCTTCGTTGGTGCGTTCCTCGATATACCTGGTGAAGAGGTCGCGCTGCCAGAGGTCAGAATCGTCGGCGTAGAGGCAAAAGAGAGTGCGCACGAGAAAGACGGAGGCGTGGTGTTCATCGAAGCCGGTCGAATCAAGGTGAACATACAGTTCCGCCATGAGTTTTGCGGCGGCTACGGCCGATTCGGCTGCTTCGTAGTCGAAGGCTTCGCGCATGCGGGTGAGGATTTCCGGCAGTGTGGGCTCTTCGTCGAAGCCAATGCGAATGACCTCAAGTTGGCTCTCGAGGTGGGAGTCGGGCTGGCCAATGGCATGGGTGTGGGCGATGAGTTTTGCGTGTGTGCCGCCGTTTTCGGCGCGGCGGGGCCACCGCCACTCTTGGTGGGTGTCGTTGCCGAAGATGACGAGGCGTTCGTGGCTTTCGCGCGCGAGTTCTTGGTCGATAAGGCGCTGGATACGTCGCGGGGGAAGCTCATTGCAGTACCAGACGCGCAAGCCACTAAACCCGGCAACTTGCGTGAGGGTGTAGGTGTTGTCCTCTATTGAGAGTGTTACGGGTCGCAGTGTGGGGTTTTCCCACCCGAGGTGTTCGATGAAGAGGCGGCGAAAATCGTTGCGGTCTACAAGGTTAAGAAGTGTGTGCGTCATTGCGTGATTCCCATGGTGGAGACGATGCGGATGGCATCAGAGGCGGTTCCGGATTCAAATACAAGTTCCTTGTCGCGATGTAGTGAAGCGACTCGGGCGGCGAGAGCGTTGTCGTCGACGCCTTGGCGGATTGCTTGGCGTAGGCGGCGCTCTGCCTCGCGGGTTAGTGGGTGTTGATAAAGGGACTCGAGTGCCGCCTGGGTGTCGCGGTCGAAGGTGGAGAAGTTCAGTGTTGCTCCGAGCCGGTTCCATACAGTCTTACGGACTCCACGTAGTCGCCCAGCGACGGCGGCCGGGGTGGAGAGGTCTTTTCGCACGAGGGTTGTAACGAGGTGTTCGTGATCTTCTCGTGGGTCGAGGCCTGGCTCTTCAGGTGAGGCTTCGAACAGGGCGAGTGTCTCGTGTCCAGTGAGAACTTTAGTAGTCCCGCCGGGGTCAATAAATCCGAACCCGTCGATGCCGCTGGCGGTGCGCACGAAGCACGTCAGGCCTTCACTACTGTCACTGATTCGCTTGCGCCGTGTGGCATCAATGAGATCCGGTAGCGCTGCGATTCGCTGCGCTTCTGCCGGGTCGCGCTGCTCGAGAGCATGCCAGTACTCATATGCCAGTGATGATGCATCCACGTCTTCCGCGCTCTCTGCATCATCGAGCGATCCGTTGTAGAGGTCGTTGAGCATCCGGGTTTCGTCTTCAGAGCCGAAAAAGTTTTCGTCTGAACCGAAGACGGCAGCGTTACGCGAGAGTCGTTGGGCTATTCGTTGCCGTAGGGAGATGACGTTTTCGATGCTCTCGTGGAATATGGAGTAGATCAGAACTTCGGGCGAGATTTGCCCGATGCGGTCAACGCGGCCAGCGCGCTGAATGAGTCGGATGATCGCCCAGGGCAGGTCATAGTTGACAACAATATGGGCGTCTTGCAGGTTCTGGCCCTCCGAGAGAACGTCGGTGGCGATAAGGATGCGGGTTTCGTCCTCAGGCGCAACGACGGGATCGGCACCGGGCAGTGCGTTGGATCGGGGTGAGAATCTTTCTGCCATTCGTGTCGGGTCATCGGTCGCCCCGGTCACAGCTGCCACAGCGCCTACTCCTGCCTGGGCCAGCTGGGCTCCGAGATAGTCGGCGGTGTCCTTGTATTCCGTGAACACCAAGACTTTCTCATTCGGGTGTTGCACGCTCACTAATTCAATGAGGGCGGCAAGTTTCGAGTCCCTGTTCGGATCCCATACGCCTACCTTTGTCAGTAGTGCACGTAGGGCCTGCGTGTCTACCCGAAGATCTGTCGCGAACTGGGCATTGAAATGAGAGGCGGGCACCCACGTAATGTCACGTGGAGCGTTAGCTTTGAGTACCTGGTATCGAGTAGCTGCGTCGGCTGCCGTGAGGTCGAGACCGCTTTCGAGGGTGTCTTCGTCGCTAAGCATGTCAAGGTCATTGATGGTGCCAGCCGGCACGTCAAGATTGTTCTCGAGCGCGTACACAAACAGTTCGTTGCGGGCGAGATGGCGGGTGAGGGACAGCAGGAATGCGTGCCCGCCAGAAGAGAGCCGCTTATAGAGCATAGTTTTTACGAAGCCAGCAACGTGTCCGCGGCCGCGGTCAACGCCTTCTGCCCAGTCTTTGAAGAGTGGGTCTTTTCGAGCACGGTGGTTGAGGTACGAGCTGAGGTTGTAGCGAGGCAGACTTAGGTTCTCGATTACGGCGAGAGTGTCATCGTCAGCCAAAATCGTGGCCGGGTCGTCTTCGCCAAAGTCGTGCCGCAGCGGGATCGCCTTACGCGTAGGGAACGTGAACGATTCCCCATTGGGGAACTCCACATATTCTCGTCCGCTGTCGTCTTTCCGCGAGTAGTTTTGGCGGATGAAGGATCTGGTACGGCGAATGAGGTTTTCGCTCATCAGGCGCTTCCAGTCGTCAGGATCTTCTGACTTACGGAATGCAGCAAGTGTGGTGACCTTCCCATCGACTTGGTCCACAAGCTTGCTGTCTGCGGCAATAGCGTTCGTGGGAGCAATCGAAAGATCGTCATCCTCGTCAATCCACAGTGCCAACTGGTTCGCTACATCGGAGAACTCGATGTTGTATGGCGTTGCCGTCAAAGCAAGAACCTTCGACTCATTGCGACGAATGTAGTCAGACAAAGCGGTGTAGTCGCGGCGTTGATTATTGCGCAGTCTGTGGGACTCATCCACGATGACAAACAGATAGCGGCGTAGATCAGGGAGTATCTTGTGCGCCATCGAGTAGGGAACAACCGTGCCATGAAGGCCGTAGGCTTCGAAGTGTTCTTCCCACATCCGAACGAGGTTCTTCGGGCACACCACAAGCGGCATATACCCGTGCTCATCACGCAGCATCAGCGCAACCGCGATTGCCGTTAATGTCTTACCTAAGCCCACAACATCGCCGAGCATTGTTCCGCCGCGCGTGACAACTCTTCGAGCCAACGTTCGCACAGCCGTCGTCTGATAATCCAGGAGCTTGTTCGAAATCTCTGGAGGAATGGAATACTCCCCCAAGCCTTCACGCACGTCTCGTGAAAGCTCGTAGCAAACCTTCATAAAAACGTCATACGGTGGTCGGGGATTCGGAGTTGCCCATGATTCATCGAGCAACGCAAGAACATCCTCGCTCACCTCACGGGAGAACGGATCATTCCATCGATCCTCGAACCACTTAGCTAAATCATGGGCGCTCGTATGGTCGAAAACGTCCACGTTCAGCTCGAGATTCGACATGAGCCCGGGCCACGTCAAGTTCGATGAGCCAACGAAACCGCCAATGGACGTGTTTACGGACTGCCGATGAAAGATATAGGCCTTGCCGTGAAGAGGCCTGCGGGTGAATACCTTGACCTGGATCGCACCTTGCGCCAGCAAGGATCGAAGGGACTGCAAGGTTACGCGATCAGTCGAAGTAGGAAGGCCCCGCATCAACTGTACACGTAGCTGCTCGAGCAATGCTGTTCTGCGCGCTTGAGCGGCCGCTCGATCCGCGTCTAGTCGAACTTTCCCGTCAACCATTGACTGAAGGGACTCCAGCGCCTCCTCCTGCGGTCCGCCCGTCACCATGCCGATCAAGATTCGCGCAACTGGAAGAGTCTTCGACTGCGCCATTTGCTCCACGATCCCGTTGAAAACAGACCAACCGCGCAGGTTGAAGTAGCCCACAGCTACATCCATCCGATCGCTCTCCCGCAAAGTTTTTTGCAGGTGGGGTCCTAGCTGCTGATCGATGTTGTCGAAAATCCGTCCCATGCAAACAATTATGCCGAAGGGTGCTGTTGCAAAGTTGGGGCAGTAGGAAGAGCGACGTGAAATAGTCACAGCCATGGGTATCTTCTCCGGTCGTCGTTTCCCCCGTGACATCATTCTGTGGGCAGTGCGGTGGTACTGCCGCTACGGGGTGAGCTACCGCGATCTGGAGGAAATGATGACCGAGCGGGGCGTGCCGGTCGATCACACCACGATCTACCGCTGGGTCCAGAAATACGCCCCTGAGCTGGACAAGCAAACACGGTGGTACCGACAGGAACCTGACTGGCAGGCCAGTTCCTGGCGGGTGGATGAGACCTATATCCGGGTCGGCGGCAGGTGGTGCTACCTCTATCGGGCGATCACCGCCGGCGGCCAGACCCTGGACTTTTACCTCTCCGAAGCGGAACGTGGCCGCCGCGAAGCGTTTCCTGGCCAAGGCCCTCAGATCCAGTGCGTCAGCCGGGTGTCCCAGAGTGATCAACACCGATAAAGCACCCTCCCTAGCCAGGGCAATCGCCGAGTTGAAGTCAGAGGGAATCTGCCCGCCAACAGTGGAACACCGGCAGGTGAAATACCTCAACAACATCCTGGAAGGCGACCATGGTCGGCTGAAGCGGATCTTCGGGTCAAAAGGCGCGTTTAAGAACCGGACATCTGCATATCGGGCGTTGAAAGGGATGGAGGCGATGCATTCATTGCGGAAAGGGCAAGGCGCGATGTTTGCCTACGGGCAACCGAACCCGGACGCGGTGATCGTCAACCGGGTCTTCGAGACGGCCTAACAACGCCCACACGCAGCGGCCATCAGGGAATGAGAAACTGAATCTTCGCTGTTCTCCGCCCAACTTTGCAACAGCACCGGTTAACTCAGTTTGGAGGAGCCTGGAAGAGACCACTCCGCGACCTCCAACGGCTTCTTTAAACCACGCTCGCGCCGACACGTTTCCTTCGAGCACCGCTACCGCCACCGAAGTGTCGAGGTAGTTCGTCACCGGTCGCCTCTCGCCCAATCGACGAGTTCGTCTATCTCTGATTGCGGAGCGGCCGGCCGATCGGGCCAATCATCGTACGAGACCGGACCTCGATCGCGGGCCGGCGCTAAAGGTAGGGAGCCGTTCTCTTCCAGCGGGCCAAGCTGCGCCCAGGGGCGGTGATGTTTGGTCACGACATAGGTTTGCCCAGCAGCCGCATCATCGAGCGCGCGTGTGGGGTTCTGCCGGAGTTCGGCCACTGAAATCGTCTTCATGGCTCGAGTGTAGATGCAATATCTAGTCGAATCTAGAGCATTTTCCGCACCTGGGACGCAACGGTGCCCGGTGACTTTCTCGAATGTAGGGCTCTGGATGTTTGCAGCTTCTTGCACTCAGTTCGCGGCGACGAACTCCTCGAGCGAATCAAGCATCGCCGAACGCTCCGAATCCTCGGCCCACGAAATCTCGATCGAGTTCCGCGCGAGCTGTGCAACCTGTTCCTTCGTGAGCCTTTCCTTTTCCGCAAGCGTAAGGAAGTTATCCGCGATGTAACCACCGAAGTAGGCAGGGTCGTCGGAGTTAATCGAAACCTTCACCCCGCGGCCGAGCAGCTCCACAATCTCCTCGCCCTTCATCTCTTCCGTCACGAAGGAGTTCGACATGGGGCAGCTCGTCAGGCCGATCCCCTTCTCCACCACAAGCTTCACGAGCTCGGGATCCTCAATGATGTTCGTGCCGTGATCGAGGCGCTCGGCACCAAGCTCCGTGAGCGCGGTACGGATGTTGTCGATCGAACCGACCTGGTCGATATCGCAGTGCATTGTCACGCGAAGGCCATTTTCGCGCGCAAGGTCAAACGCCTCGGCGAACTTCTGCGGCGGGTTGTCACGCTCATCAGAATCGAGCCCCACGCCCACGAACATGTCCTTGTACGGAAGCGCCGCACGAAGGGTTTCAAGTGCCGAATCCGCCGACATGTCGCGAAGGAAGCACAGGATGAGATCCGCGCTCAGGCCATTCTCACGGGCCTCCTCGACGGCGCGGTAGTAGCCGCGGATCACCGCTTCGAGCTCGACCCCGCGCGAGGTGTGTGCCTGCGGGTCGAAAAAGCACTCGGCGCGCACAACGCCATTCTCCTTCGCCCGCGCAAAGTAGGCCGAGCCGAGCGCGTAGAAATCGTCCTCATCCTGAAGCACGTTCATTGCCGGGTAGTACACGGCGAGGAATGACGTGAGCGAATCAAACTGATACGAGGCCTCAACCTCGTCAACAGTCTCTTGACCGATATCGATTCCATTCTTCTTCGCGAGCTTGAGCTTGAGATCGGGCTCAAGAGTGCCTTCGAGGTGAAGGTGAAGCTCAGCCTTGGGGATGCCGTACGCGAATTCTCGCGAAATAGCCACGATTACTCCTCAACATCGTTCGAGAAAAATATGTCTGCGGGAATACCCTTCTTTATTGTTGCACCACGTGCGGCAGGCGAACGTCAGCCCTACCCCTACAGTGACTGCTCGCGGATCGTGCCGAGCGTGCGCGGGCGGATACTCGGATCCGACTGCAACCACTCGCCAACCTCGCGCGGTCGAACGTCGACCGTGTGGAGGTCGTTGATCTCGATCCACTTGACACCCACCTGGTGCGGGTCGTGGCCCTCCCCCATGCGCGGCTCACTACCGGGCTCGAGGTCGCACCAAAAGAGAAGATTTTGCTGGTGGAACACTTGCCCTGAGTCGCGGTGGCGGCCCACCTTCGCGCTGATGAGGTCGAACGTGCACGCAAGGTCGTAGACGCGCACGGCCGCGCCGATCTCCTCTTCGCATTCGCGCTTCAGCGCCTCCACTTGGCTTTCGCCGTGTTCTTGCCCGCCGCCGGGCAGCACGAACACGCGGTTGCCGTGAACATCGATGTTTTCGTTGAACAGCACGCTTGTTCCGCGCACGATAATCGCCTTGACGCCCACGCGCACGTTCGAATAACCGGGATCGAGTTCCATACCCCCATCGTAGGGGTCCGACGCCTGCCTGCCACCCTCGCGCCCTCTTTTGCGGGGAGTTTCTGCGCGAGAGGATCGAGAGACAATGGTGCGCATGAGTACGCAAACAGCAGTGGCAGATGAGCACCAGGGGGAAGTCGCCACACCTCGCGCGCCGTGGTGGGCCATCGCCATCATCATGGCAGGAGGCGTTCTCGCCGCACTCCAGTCGCGGATTAACGCCGATCTTGCGGGCCAGCTCGAGAACCCTTATCTCGCGGCCTTCGTGAGCTTCGGTATCGGCTGCCTTGGACTTCTCGTGATCGTGCTTGCTCTGCCCGCTGAGCGGCGTGCGGCGCGAGAATACGCGCGCGACATCGCGACGGGTCGCTTCGACTGGCGGTACGCAATCGGCGGTCTAGGCGGCGCCTTCCTTGTTTTCACCCAGTCCCTCACGGTCGGCGTGCTCGGGGTTGCCCTGTTCATCGTGAGCGTTGTCGCGGGGCAAACTCTCGCAGGCGCCGCTCTTGACCGCGGAGGTTTCGGCCCCGGTGAGCCTCGTCGCTTGAGCACCTCACGCCTTGTCGGCTCAGCCCTCATGGTCGCCAGTGTCGCCTTGGCGCTTGCCTCCGGGCTCACGAATGCCGTCCCGTGGCTCAACCTGATCCTGCCGTTTTTCGCGGGCATAGGCGTCGGCCTCCAAACGGGAGCCAACGGCATCGTCACGGCGCACACGGGAAGTTTTCTCGTTTCGGCTCTCGGAAACTTTACGCTCGGCTCACTCGCGCTCGGCATAGCCGCGGCGGTCAGCCTCGCGCTCACCCCGCTAGGTGGGGCGTTTCCCACCAACCCGGTTCTCTACCTCGGTGGCCTGATCGGCCTCACCTACATTGCCGCTTCCGCCGCCCTCGTGCGGTACACGGGCGTGCTCGTGCTGAGCGGCGCGGCGATAGCGGGCCAAATCATCGGGTCAGTCATGCTCGATGCGCTCGACCCGAGCGTGCACCTCTCCCCGCTCACGGCGACCGGGGCGGCGCTCACGCTGCTCGCGGCTGTCATCACCGCGGGCTACATTCCCCTGCGCTCAACCACGACCTAAACAACGCCCGCACCGTCGGTCGTATCCCGAGGCTCCCGCAATCGCGATACGCGTGCGCGCGGCATGGGTGTCGAGGTAACGAGCAAGCGTTTCGGGGGCGTGCTCGAAGACGGAAGTGCGCGTGATCCTCAAGCGATCACGCCCGATCGGCGACGAGGCGCGCACTGAGGCCGTCGGCGGCGAACTCAACGTGTGAGGACAGATCCTCAACCGATTCGAGCAGCGTTAACGTCGAACGCTGCGACGCCGCAACCGCGCGCCACACATCCTCACCCGGATCACTCGCCTCCGGGCTGAGCGCCGCGATCGCGCGCGTAACGGTATCCACGTACTCGTCGAGGCTCGTCGCAAGCAGGTGCATGTCGAGCTCCTCGTCGATCCACCACACGCCACCCGGGATGCCCTCATCATTGAGCGTGAGAATCACGGCGTCGTCGACGGTCTCGAAGAGGGGATAGTACGACGTCGGCTCGCCCAGCAACGTGAAGGGGCCCAGATCCGTGCGATCCTCAGCCAGGAGGTTCAGCTCAAACTCCTCCCCCACGCGTGCCCCCGCCATTTCATCGGCGAGATCTTTGAGGGCGGGGGGAACATCGGCCCCGGATTCTTCGGGGTCGATCAGTTCAGCAAGACCATTCGAGGAGGCGACTGCGACGGCAAGCCGCTCGAGTGCCGCCCGCATTTTCGAGGTGTCGACGTCGGTGGTAGGAGTGGGCCAGTCAAGTTTTACGGGCTGATTCACGTGCATCCTCCTCGGGGCGCCAGGCCATGTGTAAAGGTTTCGTGAGGAACCACGGCAATCGTACCGTGACCTCAGCCACGATTCCCAGACTCTAGCTCGGGAAAATGCACTACTACCAGCACAAACGACGAACTCGCGGGCGCTCCTTGCAGGAACACCGCGGCGCTCCCAGCGATTTGCTAGGCCAGGCACAGCGCCCGGGAAGAAAGAGGCGGTTATATGTAATCACGCGTTAGCGGCGTACCGATTCTTTGAGGAGAGGATCCGTACATCAGGCCCTAGCGCGGGGGAAAGGGATACGGCGCCGGCTCGTGGGGACGAGCCGGCGCCCTCTTTTATTCGAAGCGGCAAAGCTGCCCTGACCGGAGGGAAAAGAAGGGCCGCCCGGGGATCCACTCCCGTGCGGCCCTCCCAAGAGGCACCGGCCTTACAACCTGTGGCCGCGCCTACGACTCACCACGAGCACCGCGCCACCAGCGACGAGAGCACCGCCAACGAGCATGAGCCCTGCGACCTCGGCGCCCGTGCGGGGCATGAAGCCCGACGCACCCTTCGCCTTGCCACGACTTGGATTCTTGCCGCGCGGGCTGCCGGGAGCCGTCGGCCCCTCACCCTCGCCGCTGCCGCCGGAGCCCTCCGCACGACCGGAATCACCCGGCTTATCGGGGTGTGCACCGGCACCGGCATCGCCCGAGCCGCCCTTCGGGCCCGGCTTCGCAGGGGCGATGATTTCCTTGCCGTCATCGCCACCGTCGGTGCGTGCCGGCTCGACCACGCGGTACGTCCCGTGGGAGGAACCCACCCACGTGAGAGTGCCATCGGTCCAGGTCGAGCCGATCGGCTCCACGGTGCCGTCCTCGCGCACAAGCGCGACGGTCGACCCCTCAGGAGCAGGCAGCGTGAAGGTCGCCTCGAGCGGGCCGAACGCGTTCGACACCGCGATCGTGTGCACGCCGTTCTCGCTCGCGATATCTGCGGCCAGCACATCGTTGCTGCGGAACGTCGACGTAGCACTCAAGTCGCCCGTGTGCAGCGTGACCTGCTCGAGCTCGATCGTGACCTTGACATTGCGAACCACTTGGCGACCGGCCGCATCGGTCGCCACCAGGGCAACGGTGTTCTCGCCGGGGGCGAGAATCGTGCCCTCGCGAAGCGCGAGGCTCGTCGTATCGCCCTTTACGACGGTCCCATCGGGGAGAACGGCACCGTCATCCGAAACCGAGTACCCCTCAAGGACCTGCGCAGCAAGCGCCTCATCGTTCGCGAGGTCCTTCCGGTTCACAGTGAGGGAGAGCGCATCCTCGCCCTCGATCACGGGCTCCGCGTCAACATCGAAGGTGCGTGTCTCAGAACCCTCATTGCCGGCGAAGTCGGCACTTGTGGCGCTCACGGTATAGCGTCCTGCGGGCAAGCTCGATGTCTCGAGTTCACCCGAGAGATGCGTCGTTTCGGGAACGGCGAGGGTTCCCTCGGCGGTCACATCGTCGCCTTCACCCGGGGTGACCGTGTCCTCCGCGGGTGCTTCGACACCGTCAGCATGCTCCGCTTGCGGCTTAGAATCCTCTCCGTCGTCGACCTCGTCGATATCCACGAGAACGTTCTCGACCGTCACCTTCTCGGCATCGAGCGGAACACTCTCGTTCACGAATTCACGCGTGAGGTTGCCGTCGGCAGTCGCACCCGCAAAGCGTGCGTTGAGGCTCGCAAGGTGCGGGTCCGCAGCGCTCACGGTGAGGGTGCGGCCGTCGGTAATGCGCTCGCCATCGCCAACGGTGTCGATCGCCACCTCGGGCGCGACCTTGTCGACGATCACGGGGATCGCGGCCACTCGCGTGTTGCCAACGGAGTCGGCGAAGCTCACGAGGATCGTGTCGCCATCCGCCACCGCAACAGTCTCAGAGAACTCGCGGCGGTTCGCCTCGGGCCCAATCGCGTTCGGTACGTGGATGTCCACGGCCTGCTGGTTGTTGACGCGGAGGCTGTACCCCCATCCGTCGTCCTCAGCCGAACCCGCGAACGTCACTTCGTCCTTGTTCGTGAACAGGGTGCCGTTCACGAGGTTCGGGCTGTCGAAGCGGACTGTCGGCGCGTTGACGTCGAACCAGATGTTGAGGATCTGGCGGCCCTTCACCTCGCCCTCGGGATTCGTCACGACGTATTCGTAGTGGTTCTCTCCCGTTTGGATGGGAACCTTCGCGGTGAAGGTGCCGTCCTCGCCGACGGTTGCCGTGATGGGCTCGAGGCTACCGACGTGCTCGCCTTCGGCACGCGCGCCGGGGGTGAGGGTCACGGTCGAGCCGGGCTGACCGCCCTTGCCGCGCAGGGTGTAGGTCGAGCCGTCTTCACTGAGGTCGCCCGATTCGGGCGACACGAGGCACAGCGCGAATCCCTGGAGGCACTCGAGGTTCTCGAACTCGGGTGTCGGGGTGGCTTTGGAGCCTTTGACGCGCCCCGAGATCTCCACAACGAGGTAGGTAAAGTTGGCGTTGTCGCCTGCCTGAAGCACAAAGAAGGGCTCGCCTTCCTCGACGGAGGACGTGGTGACCTCGAACGAACCATCGGGTTCAGCACCCACGAAGTCCCAGTTCACACCGGCCCACAGGCCACCTTTCTTCGCGACCGGGTTGGAGGGTTCGGGGTCCTTGATGGTGCCCTTGATCGTGATCGACCCGTCCTCATTCGGGATGATGCGGCCGTCCTCGTCGAGGTTCGAGGCGGAGATGTCCACCGAGGCCGGTTGCGCATCGTAGTAGAACGTGAGGGTTTCGGAGTCGATCTCTTCGCCGGCCTTGGTGAACGCCTTGGCCGTGATCGAGTTTTCCGCATCGGGCTTCACATCAACGAGCGCCGTGAAGCCGCCGTTGGTGACCTCGTAGCTCTTGCCTTCGACCTCGACCTTTGCCACCTGGCTCGTCACGGTTCCGCTCAGCTGGAACTTTCCGTCCACGTACGCGTCGGAGGCATTTCCGAACACGAATTCGGGGTCGTTGTAGGTCTTCGTGTTGAGAAGCACGAGCGGGTCATCATCAACGAGGACCTTGCGGAACTCCACCTTGTTGTAGGCGTTGTCGGAGGCGATGAACCACAGGTACTTAGAGGCTTGGGCGTCCTTGACCGTCACGGTGTAGGTACCGTCGCCGTTGGCCTTGACCGGGAGACCCTCCCCCGTGGCATCGATGACGGACAGGGACGGGTTGGCCCCCGAGAGTTTGTCGTCGATCGTGATCGTGATGGTGCCGTTTTCAAGCTCGCCAACGCTTACTTCGGGTGGCGTGACGTCGATGCCGAAGGGCATATCGACCGTCTGCCAGTCGAAGTCTTCCGAAAGCCTGGACTTCACACGGTAGATGTAGCGGCCTTCGGGGACGTTCACGAATTCGCCCTTCGCCGGATCCCACATGCGGCCGTCGAAGGTGCCGCCGTTGATGAGGGTCGATCCTTCGGGGGCGAGCTTGTTCTTGACCTCGAGCACGTCGCCCGCGATGGTACGGGGAACACTGTGCGTGGCACCGAGCTCGACGAGCGGCTTGCCGTCTTCCGTCAGGACGCTGAATTCCACATCCGCGGCGTTACGCATCATGGCGAGCGCCGCGCTGGCTTCGTCACGCGTACCGTCGCCGTTCGGAGAGAGCCAGCCGCCCTCGGGCAGCGTGCTCGGGTAGGGACTACCGAACAGGTCGAGGGTCGTGGAAAGGCCCGTGACCTCGCTCTTCACTCCGAGCGCGTCCCACCCGTGACCTTGCTCAGCCACGATGGGTTCCGCGTTCCAGTCGCCCACGAAACCGAAGTACGGCACAGAAAGGGTGGGCACGCTCTTTGAGGTGAGCACCGCGTACCCCTCAATGAAGTGGTCGCCGGCGCTCAGGTCGGGCTTGAGGGTGAAGGTCACGTTCGCGGTGCCATTGGCGGGAACGGTCACGGATTTTTCCGACGCCTGCAGGCTTTCGTGGGAGACCACGCTCGTCGTCTCTTCTCCCTTGGCATTCGTTTCATTGAGCACGGTCTGCGCGGGGATGTCGTAGGTGACTGCCTCGCCCGAGTGGTTCGTGAGGGTCACCGTGAATTCGCGAACGGAATTGACCTCTTTGAGCTCGACGGCCGCCTCGCCGTCGACGGTCGCGTACACGTTCGTGTCGAGGGCGTTCGCCATTTGCGCGAGGCCCGCGCCGACCTGACGCGGAGGCGCAACGTGTTCACCGTTCTTCACGGGAATCGCCGTGTTCATGAGTGCCGTGCGGGCACGGGCAAGCCGCTCTGGACCACTGAGGTCGGGGTAGCGTTCGGCGTAGTTCTCAAGGAGCAGTGCGGACATGCCCGAGATGTTCGGGGCCGCCATGGATGTTCCGGACTTCGTGCCGTACTTGTTGTCGTTGAGCGTCGAGTAGACGCTTCCGCCGATGCCGGCGATCTCGGGTTCGAACTCGAGATTGGGGGTCGTGCCCCACGAGGAGAACGTCGAGGCCTGGGCTGCGGTGGGGTTCGCCTCTGAGCCAACCTCGTTTGTGAGGCGGACCGTCACGGGCGTATCGCCGCCCTTTGCGATCGCATCGCGAATAGCGACGCCCGTCGAGTGCTTGAGGGAACCGCCGATGATCGTGAAGTCTTCGATGCCGGCCATGCCGGCGAAGGCTTCGCCGCCTTCTTCGGAGTTGAATACGAGCACGCCGGCGGCGCCGTGGTCGATCGCGCGCTGGAACTTCTCGGTGAAGGAGATTTCACCACGCTCAATAAGGGCAATCTTGCCGCTTAGATCAGTCCCATCCGGGTAGTCCTCTTTTTTGCCGAGACCCAGGTGGGCGACCTCGTAGGGCTTGTTCGTCGCTTCGCCGATCTGGAGCTGGTAGCCGAAGGGGTGGTCGTCGCCGTCGTTGTAGAAGCCGCGAGGTGTGGAGACGACGTTGTTGTCAACCGAGGCGACCGTGAGGGCATTGCCCTGGATGCCGGGGGTGCCAACGGTGCCGTCGTCGAGCTTGCCGAGGGCGTCGTCGGTTCCTCCCGTTTCGGAAAAGTTGAGTCCGTCGTTGCCGGAGGAGATGACGGCGAGTACGCCCATCTCTTCAGCCTTCTTGAGGGCGAGGTTCGAGCCGTCGGAGTCCCACTTGACACCATTAGTCGACCCGAGGGAGAGGTTGATGACGTCGGCCTTGAGTTTGACCGCATCCTCGATGGCGGCGATCAGGTCAGAGTCGGAGGCGTAGGGGTTTGCGCCGTTGGAGAAGACCTTCAACGAGAGGATCTGGGCGTTGGGGGCGACGCCCTCGAGTCCGCCTTTCTTGCCGTCGGGGGCGTTGGCGGCGACGATTCCGGCGACGTGCATGCCGTGCTGGCTCGTCGTTGTATCCCAGAATTCGTAGTTTTCGTCGGCGTAGTTGTAGCCCTCGGGGATCTTCTTCGTGAACTTGCCGTTCGGATTCACCGTGTCGATTTTCGTATCAACGCCGTCGTCGATGCGCATGTCTTCGTGGGTGGGGTCGACGCCCGAGTCGATGACGGCGACGACCATCCCGGAGCCGTCAACGCCGTAGTTCTCGAAGGCCGCCGAAACCTGCTCCATTTCGCGCGCCTCGTATTCGGTGCGCTCGTACTGGCGCTCGCGACGCACGGAGTCGACCGCCGGTTCGGCCTGGAGCTTCGCCATGTTGGCCGCGGGCATCGTTGCCGAGAAGCCGTTGACGAGGAAGCCGAACTGGCGATCAACCTCGATGCCATAGGCCTTGCTCCACGTGTTGATGAGGCGAATCTGCTCGCGCAGGTTGCGGTTTTCACCGTTTGTGGAGGGCGATCCCGGCTGGTTCTTGAGGGTTACGAGAACGGCGACCCGGTCTTTGCTGGAGTTGGACTCGACGTGCGCCGGGTCCTTTGGGGGCTCGTTGCCGTGCGGCTGTGCGGCCACGGGCGCGGCTGTGAGCGTGAGCGCTGTGAGCGCTGCGACGCATGCGGCGGCGGCGCGCTTGAGTACTGGGAATCTCACCCGACACCTCTTCGGTAGTGACGATCCCGCGCCACGAATGTGACGCGCAGCCCATTTAAGGGTTGCGGTTGATCATAAGCATGTAACGCGCGACACGCAGCCGAATCTCAGAATGTGTACAAAAATGACTCAGGGTTCCGACGGTGCCTCGCGAATATCGATCCCAAAAACCCGTTTCACCTGGGCCGTCACGAGTTGCGGGTGGCGCCTATCGCTCGGGGTCGAGGCCCACGGCGTAAACAGCCCCGGGAAGTCGGGGTGGGTGATTTTGCCGTGAGTCGCGCCCGAGGTGGTGACCACGAAACCGTGCTCTTCGAGCCGGCGTTTGAGCGCGGCGCGATCGCCGGGGTGGCGCGTGCCCTTCTTTTTGCGGTTACTCGGGCCCGCAAAATCCGCAGGGTCGAACGAGTCCACCTCCTCGGGCCTCACCGAGAGAGCGTAGGCCGTGGGGAAAGCACCGATCACGTGATTATCGGATCGACGCACCTGCACGGTCCAGTCGCCGCGCTGGAAGTGGTCGCTCGCGCCGTTATCGCTCGTCCACGCATCCTCGGGGTCGGCGACGGTGAGCACGATGATGTCGTGCGTGATGCGCGCGAAACTCGCCCCCGAGACCGTGCGCACTTCGTCTTCGTGAACGGTCAGCGGGCGGGTGAAGGGGCGCGGATCGGTGGGATTGAGCGTGACGACGGTACCTGCGGGTGGCGCACCGAAGCCTCGAGCGATGTCGAGGCTCTCCGCTTCATTCGCCTTTTCACGCGCGGCCTTCGCAGCAGTGTGGGCTTCGCGCTGTTTCTCGCGCCTCTTTTCGGCTTCGGCGAGGAGATCCGCGAGGTCCTCGCCCGCCGCCCTGCGCCGCGCGAGCTCGGGGACTGCGTCGTAGTCCACCGCGCGTACTTCTCGCTTTGCGTGCGTACGCCCTGCGAGGGCCGCGGGGCTCGGTGCGCCCGGGCGGGTCGTTTCTCGCGGTGAATCTGCCATGTCCCCCACCGTACCGCGGTGAGACGTCCATCTCGCGCGGAGTTGATGCGGTTAACCTGGTGCTCGTCTCATTTCACCCTTAGGAGGACATTCGTGCGTGTTTCCACCTCGCTGCGGGCACTGGCGGCATGCGGCTGCCTAGCCCTTGCTCTTGCCGGTTGCGGCTCCCCCAATGAGCCGCAATCCTCCCCGCCTGCGTCGAGCGCAGCGGCGGCGAGCGATGGTGGCGGCCCCAGCGTCGTGATCAATGAGTCCGAGGGCAACGGGGACGCGCCACCGGTCCCCGAGATCACCGCCGGAGGCCTCGATCATGCCGAGCTCGGCGATTCCTGCAGCGACGAGGGCATGGTGAAGATCCCGCTGCACGGCGCCCCCGATCCGGCGCTCGAGGGTTTCAACGGCTCGTTCACGTACAACGGGTGGAAGGAAAACGGCGGCTCCTCGGAAGCGACGTTCACGATTAACCAGGGCGGCGGCAAGCAGCAGTTCGGTCCGCTCCAGGTTGGGGATCAATTCGAACTCGGTGGCGCCATGTATTCCGTGACGAGCATTTGCAAGGACAACGCCCAGCTCGACGTCATCGGCTAACCGATGTCCGCTTTCGCGCACCCGCGGATCGACCCCGACAGCGGGATCTGCGAGTACTTTTCTGCCGGGCAATGCGAATCGTGCAGCCTCATGCGCACCCCGCACGATGTCCAGGTACGCGAGGCGCATGCACAGCTCACAGAACTCCTCGCCGATGTGGCGACGCCTTCCACCGTGTGGGACGAGCCGCTCGTGAGCGCACCGTGGGGGTTTCGCACGAAGGCGAAGATGATGGTGCGTGGCACGGCGGCGGCCCCAGTCTTCTCCTTTCCAGGTTCACACGAGGGCGTTGACCTCGCTGATTGCCCGCTGTACCCCCCGCTTGTCACCGAGGTTCTGGAAAGTGCCCGCGCGCTCATTCGCCGCGCCCAGGTGCCGCCCTACAATCTCGACAAACGCCGCGGCGAGATCAAGTACGTGCTCGTCACCGCAACACCAACGGAAGCCATGGTGCGCCTCGTCCTGCGCAGCACTTCCGCGCTCGAAAGGATCCGCGAACACCTCGCGCTCCTTGATCCTCGCGTGAGCGTCGTCAGCGCGAACATCCATCCCGAGCACGAGGCTCTCATCGAGGGAGCTGAAGAGATCCACCTCGCGGGGGCCGATCGTCTACGCCTCCCACTTGGCAATATCGACGTTGACGTGCTCCCCCGCTCCTTCACGCAAACCAACACCGCCGTGGCGAGCGAACTCTACGCCCAGGTCGCACGCTGGATTCTCGACGCGGGCGCGCGCACCGCGTGGGACCTCTACTGCGGCGTGGGCGGCTTCGCCCTCGGCATCGCCCACGAAGCACGCGCCCGCGGCGCGCACATGGACATCACGGGCATCGAAATCACGAATGAGGCGATCGAAAGCGCACAAGGTTCGGCGAAGCGGCACGGTTTCGCGGGCGCCGTCGGACCCCACACCGCCCCCGAAGCTCACGTTCGCGTGCGCTTCGAGACCGCCGATGCAACCGACTGGGCCAGGCGTCAGGCGACCCTCCCGGACGCGATCGTCGTGAATCCGCCGAGGCGCGGCATCGGCGAAGCACTCTCCCGCTACCTCAACGACTCGGGGGTTCGCACCATCGCCTACTCGAGTTGCAACCCGGAAACGCTCGCCGCAGATCTCGCGCGCATGCCGCACTACCGCGTCGCACGCGCGAGGCTCATCGACATGTTCCCGCACAGCACCCACAACGAGGCTCTCGTTCTTCTTTCACGCGTCGCGCCCGAGAACGATTAACCTTCGTGGTCGAAGGCCGCCTCAACGTCGTCATCGACCCAGTCAAACGTGCGCTCGACGGCCTTGCGCCACAGGCGCATGCTGCGCTCGCGCACGTGTGCGTCCATCGACGGGGTCCAGCGCACGTCCTCGTCCCAATATTTCTCGAGGTCGTCGGTGGAATTCCAGAAGCCCACGGCAAGGCCCGCCGCATACGCGGCGCCGAGCGCCGTTGTCTCGATGATCTTCGGGCGAATCACGTCCACGCCGAGGATGTCGGCCTGGAACTGCATGAGGGTCTCATTCACGGTCATGCCGCCGTCAACGCGCAGCTCCTTGAGCGGCACCTTGGCATCCTCATTCATCGCGTCGATCAACTCGGCGCTCTGGTAGGCCGTGGCCTCGAGAACGGCACGCGCAATGTGATGCTTGTTGACGTAGCGGGTGAGGCCCACGATCGCCCCGCGAGCATCGTCCTTCCAGTAAGGGGCGAACAGGCCCGAGAACGCGGGCACGACGAAGCAGCCGCCCGAATCGTCGACCTTTGTTGCGAGTTCTTCGACCTCTTTCGCGCTCGAGATCAGGCCGATGCTGTCGCGGATCCACTGCACGAGCGAGCCCGTGACGGCAACCGAGCCTTCGAGTGCATAGACGGGATCGGCGTCGCCAAGCTTGTAGAGCACGGTCGTGAGCAGACCGTTATCCGAGGAAAGTGCCTCGTTCCCGGTGTTCACAAGGAGGAAGTTTCCCGTGCCGTACGTGTTCTTCGCGGTGCCCTTCTCAAAGCATGCCTGGCCGAACGTGGCCGCCTGCTGGTCGCCGAGGATGCCCGCGATCGGCACGTTCGTGAGCAGGCCGCGCTTGCGGCCCTTCCCGTATACCTCGGACGACGAGCGGATCTCGGGGAGCATCGACATGGGGATTCCCATCTCGCGCGCAATGTCCTCGTCCCATTCGAGCGTGTGCACGTTCATGAGGAGGGTTCGCGAGGCATTCGTGACGTCGGTGACGTGCGCGCCGCCCTTCGTTGCGCCCGTCATGTGCCACAAAAGCCACGTGTCGATCGTGCCGAAGAGCAGGTCACCCGCCTCGGCCTTCTCGCGCGCGCCCTCGACGTGATCGAGAATCCACTTGACCTTCGGGCCCGCGAAATACGTCGTGAGCGGCAGGCCGGTGACCTCTTTGAATCGGTTCACGCCCTCCTCGCCCGCGAGCTCGTGCACGATTCGCGCCGTGCGCGTGTCTTGCCACACGATCGCGTTATAGACGGGCTTGCCGGTGTTTTTATCCCACACGACAGCGGTCTCGCGCTGGTTGGTAATGCCGACGGCTGCCAGGTCATCCCGGTTCACTTCAGCCCTGTTCAGTGCGAGCGCGATGACCTCACGGGTGTTGCTCCAGATCTCCATCGGATCATGCTCGACCCACCCTGAGCGCGGGAAGATTTGCTTATGCTCGAGCTGGGCCTGCGACACCGCGTGGCCGTCGTGGTCGAACACCATCGCGCGCGAGCTGGTTGTGCCCTGGTCGATGGCGAGAATGTATTTCTGGTCTGAGGTCTCTGGCATGAGCGGTCCTTTCGGCTCCCGCGGGCACCGCTGCCCGCGCTTGATCATGGGTGCGCTTTCGCGCGCGTTGGTTAGCGCGCGGGAATCTCGCGCACGTTCTCGAGGAGGGCAGCGGCTTCGGCATCGCTCGTCGTGTGCTCCGCCTCGAGGCGGGCGGCGATAAACGCCGAGTACGCCTCGATCTCGGCCTCGCGCCGCGCCTCGTCCCAGCCGAGCTCGCCCGCGAGGATCTCCGCGACCTCGCGAGCAGCGCTCACGCCACGATCACGCGTCTCGTAGTCGAGGCGCGTGCGGCGCATGAGGGCATCGGCGAGGTGAAGCACGCCCTCGCTCCGGGCGGCGTACACAATTTCGGCACGGAGATAGCGAGGGGCGTCCGTGAGCGGTGTCGCGAGCTCGGGGTTCTCGTCCATGAGGGCGAAAATGTCCTCGAGCAATGAGCCGTAGCGGAAGAGCAAGCGTTCGAGGCGTACCTCGTCGATTCCGTACTTCCCCGCGAGCGCGGTTGCACGCACCCGCATCTCCTCGTAGCCGGCGCCACCGATGACGGGGATGTCGCGAGTTTTGGTCTTCGGGGCATCGGGGGTCCCGCGAAGGGCGAAGTCGACGACGTCTTCCGCCATGACGCGGTAGGTCGTGTACTTGCCGCCGGCGATCGCGCTCAGGCCCGGTTCGACCTCCATCACCGTGTGTTCGCGCGACACCTTCGTCGAGGCGCCGTCAGACTTTTTCACGGGCTGAAGAAGGGGGCGCAAGCCGGCGTAGACGCCGATGACGTCCTCGCGCGTGAGCGGGCGGCGAAGCACGTCGTTGGCCTTTTCGAGCACGTAGTCGATGTCGCTGCTCGTTGCGGTGGGCACCGAGACGTTTTCTTTCCACGGGGTGTCGGTCGTGCCGATCAGCCAGTATTCGTCCCACGGGATGATGAACAGCACCGATTTCTCGGTTTGCGTGATGATGCCCGTGTTGTCCTTCGCCTCAATCGCCTCGCGCGGCACCGTGATGTGGATGCCTTTCGAGGCAAGCACCTGAAGGCCTGAATCGGCGCCGGCGCGATCCTGTTCTTCACCGGTCCACACGCCACCGGCAAGAATGACCTCGCGCGCGTACACCTCGTACTCGTTACCCGTCTCGAGGTCCGTGATGGCAGCGCCCACGACGCGGCCACCGTCCTTGAGGTAGCGCGTGACCTTCGTATAGTTCGCGGCGGCAGCGCCGAGGTTCACGGCGGAGCGCACGAGCATCGCGACGAAGCGCGCGTCATCCATGCGGGAATCGTAGAACTCGATCGCGCCCGAGTTCTTTTCGGGGTCGAGTCCCGCGAAATCCTTCGCGAGGCCCTTCGAAAAGACGTGCTTGTGGATCGGGACCTCGCGGTGGCCGATCTGCATCGCGTCGTAGAGGGCGATGCCCGAGCCAATGAAGCCGCGCTCGAAAACGTTCTTCATGGGGAACATGAAGCTGATGGGCTTCACCAGGTGCGGCGCGGTCTTTGAGATGAGCAGGTCGCGCTCGCGGAGGGCTTCGGCGACGAGCGTGAAATCGAGCATTTGCAGGTAGCGGAGGCCGCCGTGCATGAGTTTGGACGAGCGCGAGCTCGTGCCACTCGCCCAGTCGTTCATCTCGACGATGCCAACGCTGAGGCCGCGGGTTGCCGCATCAAAGGCGGCACCGGCACCGTTGACTCCGCCGCCGACGATGAAGATGTCGAGGGGATTGTTGGCGCTCGTCGCGGCAAGTTTCTCAAGGTGTGCGGCACGCGAGCTGGGATTGAGTGCGGAGCGGGCGGATGAGGACATAACCACTTCCTTCGTCGGGTGTGCTCGGTTCGCCGTTGAACCACATTTCGCAAGCTCCGGTGAGGCTAACACCGCTACATCACCGTTCACGGAGAGTCACCGGCCGGCTCGGTTCTACACTGGTTGCACGCGCACCGGCACGCATAGGAGCACCCATGACCGCGACAGTTCGCATTCTCGTTCTCGGCCTCGGCGGCACGATCGCCATGAGCCAAAACCAGCCGGGCGGGCACGCCTCACCCGCGGCACAACCAGATGCGAGCATGTTCCCCATCCCCGGTATCGAGCTGGAGTTTCGGGAAATCGCGAACGTGGGTTCGCCCTCGGTCACGTTCGCGCACGTGCGGGAGGTTCTGCGGGTGGCGCGGGAGGGGTGCGACGCTGGCTTTCGCGGCATCGTGCTCACTCACGGCACCGACACTCTCGAAGAGACGGCATTCTTGCTCAATCGTTATTGGAACCTCGATACGCCCCTTGTTGTCACGGGTGCGATGCGCCCCGCGAATGCCCCCGGCGCGGATGGGCCCGCGAACCTTCACGACGCAATTGTGACCGCCGCGAGCGAGCAGGCGCGCGGCCTCGGCGTTCTCGCGGTTTTCGACGCGCTCGTGCACGCCGCCGATCGCGTGACGAAGGTCAGCTCTCGAAGTATCGACGCGTTCGATTCGGAGCCTTCAGGTCCCCTTGCGCTCGTGAGCGAGGAGGGGATTCGCGCGATGTATGCGCTGGAGGCGTCGGACTGCGTTCTGCCCACCGTGCCCGCCGAGCTTCCCTCCGTGCCTCTCATCGGGACGGGCCTTTTTGATCGCGGCGAGGCACTCGGGGCGCTCGTGCATCAGGCCGAGCCGCCCGCGGGCATCGTGATCAATGGCGTGGGGATGGGGCACGTGCCCGAGGCTGTCATGCCGCTCGTGCGCGAGGCCCGCGAGCGCGGCATCCAGATCGTTGTCGCGACGCGAATTCCCGAGGGCGGCACGTCGACCTACCACTACTCTTACCCGGGCGCGGAAGTGGATCTCATCAATTCGGGTGCGTGCATGGCCGGCATGTTGAGCGCGCACAAGGCGCGGCTACTGCTCCAGGTTCTGCTCGCTGCCGGCGCGAGCCGCGAGGAGATCAGCGGCGCGTTCGCGGGCTTCGCCTACTGATGCTCTGTGGCAGCCACCCCGGCCCTACTTTTCATAAATTTCATAAATTTCAAAGCAATTCATAAAACTCATAGATCTTCATAGGTGCTGCGGCCTACTCTTGAGGTATGACCGGTGCACGCAACCCCTTCCGCGCAACCCTTGGCGCCACTCCCCCGCTTCTTGTCGGTCGCAACGAAGCGGTGCAGAACTTTGCCTTCGCGCTCGATGACGGTCCCGGAGCTCACGAACGCATCTCGCTCATTGTGGGCCCAAGGGGAATCGGGAAGACGGTGCTTCTCAACGCATTCGAGGACACAGCCCAGGAGCACGGGTGGTTCGTCATAAGTGAGACGGCGACACAGGGCTTTGTGGAGCGCATCCGCAGCGAGATCATTCGCCGTTTGGCACGTCAGCGCTCGCAACTCAAGGGCCTAGGGCTCTCCATCTTCGGCGTTGGCGGCTCCGTCACCTGGGACTCCTCCTCGATCTCGGAAACGTCATACTCCTTGCGCAATGCCCTCGATGACTACCTCGCGTACAAGGCCGATCTCGATCGCTCTGCGGGACAACCTGCGAGCGGCGTGCTCATTACCCTCGACGAAATGCACCACCAACGCAACGATGAACTGATTGAGTTCGGTGCGACCGTTCAGCACCTTGTACGAGAGGGAAAAGACATCGCTGTCGCGATGGCCGGGATCCCCTCGGCGATCAAACCGTTGCTGTCCAGCCGAACGAGCGAGAGTGAAGGTCCAAACCCCATCACGTTCTTGCGCCGTGCCGAGAGAATTGAACTCGACCGTGTATCGGACGATGACGTGCGCCTGGCGCTCGAGAGTCCGCTAGCCGAAGCAGAGATCTCCTGGACGGAAGATGCACTCGAGACCGCTGTCAACTCGTGCCAGGGCTACCCCTTTATGATCCAGCTCGTCGGGCAGTGGGCATTTCGCGAGGCTCAGGGGAGGAGTATCACGCGAGAAGCTGCCGAACGAGGGGCAGACAAGGCCCGACGAAAACTCGGCCAACTCGTTCACGAACCTGCCTTGGCAGACCTTTCCGATGTTGATCGCTCGTTTCTCATCTTTATGGCGCGAGACGACGGTCCTACGGAAATCGCCGACCTCAAGGCACGGTTCGGCCGCTCAGACTCCTACGTCAGCAACTACCGCAGGCGTCTTATCGATGCCGAAATGATCGTCGAAGCTGGGCGTGGTCGCATTGATTTTGCGCTGCCGTATCTGCGCGAATATTTGCGCGAGCACGCCGCCAGCCTCGTGGACTAGGTGTACTAAGTGTACTGACCGGAGACGTTGATCGACGGTCAGGAGCTTGACCTTGACGCAGCGTCAATGTTTAGCGTCGTGGGCATGACAGTGACGATGATTGACAGTGCCGCTGGGATGCGGGCGATGGTGAGCAGTTCTCCGGAGCAGTGGAAGGACGCAGCTCGCAGACTGTGGGAGCCGATGGCGGGAATGTACTTCTTCATTCCCGGTGGACCTGATCTGGCCGCGGTTCACAGCCAGAACTTCGGTTTCGGACCCTCCGTAGCGGCAGGCAAGATCCTCGGCGCGGTCGACGCTTTGGAACGCGCCGATGCTTGGGGCCGTGTCGAGCGAGCGCTCGAAACGGGGCTGCGGGAGCTGAACGCTGCCGATCCGACTGTGGCGATGCCTGACCTGACGGTGTTGCTCGTGCTCGGGGATCCCACCAACAAGCACTTCATGGATGAGATACGCGGCCTGTCGGCCTTCGGTGGGATCAGCGGGTACATCGCCATCACGATCTGGCCCACCGACGAGGTTCTGGCGCGGTTGGAGGGCATCGCCCTGCACGAGCTCCACCACAATGTGCGGTACTCGCCCGGAGGCGTGGTGTGGAACCCGCAGACGGTCACGGTTGGCGAGCACGTAGTGGCTGAGGGTCTCGCGGACCTGTTCGCCGCCGACCTCGTGGGCGAGCAGGGATTCACGCACTTCGTCAGCGACCAGACCCGTACCAGTGACGAGGTGCTGCGCCGCGTCACCGAAGGCCTGGACGTGACTGGCATGCAGGATTTCGCGGCTTGGGTGTTGGGCGATCCGAGCGCTTGCCTGTTCGGCGCAACACCGGTCGGGCTGCCCACCGGGGCCGGTTACGCTGCCGGGGCACGCTTCGTGTCCGCTTATCGGGAGGCCACCGGACAGTCACCCGCCAGGGCCGTGGCCACGCCCGCCTCCGAGATCCTGGCCGTGGCACTGCCACAGTTGGGTCTGACAATGCCAGCCCGCTGACGAGAGAGGCCGAAATGATGGAGTGGACCGTCCAAGAACTCGCTGACCGCGCCGGCATCAGCGCCAGGACATTGCGTCACTATCACCAGATCGGCCTACTCGTCCCGGACCGGATCGGCGCGAACGGCTATCGCTACTACGGGCCTGTCGCCGTGGCACGCCTGCAACGCATCCTGCTCCTGCGTGACGCCGGCCTGGCCCTGGGTGCGATCGGCGAAGCGCTGGCAAGCGACGCGAACCCAGACGAGGAGATCACCGCCCTCGAGGCGCACCTGGTACACCTCGAGCACGAGCGGGAAGCGCTGGAACGTCGTATCGCGTCCGTCGAGCACACCGTGACGATGCGACGCGAGGGACGCCAACCGCGGATGGACATGGTACTCGAAGGCTTCAACGACCGCTATGAGGCCGAGGTGACCCAACGATGGGGACGCGTGGTCTTCGAGCAGTCCAACCGGTGGTGGCATAGCAAGAACCTCACCCAGCAACGTCAGTTCCAGGCCGACGCCGAACAGCTCCTGGCGCGGTGGGGCGAACTCCACCAGTCGGGTGTCTCCCCATTGAGCGACCAGGCCCAACAGCACGCAGCCGCCCATGCCGCCTGGTTCGCCCAGATCCCCGGGACGCCCGGGCATGCCGGCGACCTGGACAAGACCCGCGCCATGCTCACTGGCATGGCCAACCTCTACGCCACCAACCCAGACTTCCATCCCGCTTTCGGTGGTGCAGAAGCCGCCGGCTTCGCCGCCCAAGCGCTGCGCCACTACGCCCAGAGCCACTGAAAAGCACCCTTCGGGATGGTCGCTGCGACCGAAGGGAATGCCGCCATGACTCATGCCAATGCAGCACTCACTCCACGTCACCGCCTCGAGGTTGCGCGGCTCGTCGTTGACGAGGGCCGGTCTGTCAGCGAGGTCGCCGCACGATTCCAGGGCTCGTGGCCGACGGTGAAGCGCTGGGCCGACCGCTATCGCGCCGGGCAGTCCATGCAGGACCGATCCTCACGGCCACATCAGTCGCCGAACAAGACCAGCCAGGCGATGGCGAAGCGCTGCATCCAGCTGCGCCTCCGACTGCAGGAAGGGCCTGTGCAGTTGGCCTGTCGGCTGGGGATCGCGCCCTCGACGGTTCACCGGATCCTGGTCGATGCCGGCCTGAACCGGCTCTCGCACGTTGATCGCGCCACCGGGGAGTCAGTGCGCCGTTACGAGCATGACCATCCCGGGGCGATGCTGCATGTCGATGCGAAGCAGCTAGGCAACATTCCCGACGGCGGGGGCTGGCGCTACGTCGGCCGACAACAGGGCGAGAAGAACCGCGCCGCCACTCCGGACAAGCAGAAGAACAAGTACCGGGACCCGTTGATGGGCAAGACCTACGTCCATACCGTCATTGACGACCATTCCCGTGTCGCCTACGCCGAGATCCACGACGACGAAACCGCCATCACCGCCACCGCGGTCCTGGTGAGGGCTGTCGAGTGGGTCAACGCCCGCGGTGTGAGCGTCGAGCGAGTCCTGTCCGACAATGGCGGCGCCACCGGTCCCACCTGTGGCGATACACCTGCACCGAACTCGGGATCACGCACAAGCACACCCGTCTGTATCGTCCGCAGACCAACGGGAAGATCGAACGCTTCCACCGCACCTTGGCCGACGGCTGGGCCTATGCCCGCTGCTACACCTCAGAGGCCGAACGCCGGGGCGAGCTCGACGGCTGGCTGCACTACTACAACCATCACCGGCCACACACCGCCTGCGGCAACCAGCCGCCGTTCTCGCGATTGGCCAACGTCCCCGGTCAGTACAACTAGGCCCGCGCGCGACGAGCGATGAGCACGTGCGCGAACCAGAAGACGGCACCGCCGGCCGAAAGAGCAAGCCCACCGATACCGAGCTTCACCAGGTCGGCGCCGAGCATCGGCACCATCGCACCGGACACGATCGCGGCGACGATGAGGTTCACGAACGTCGCGAAGCTCGTCGCGGCGCCGCGCTCCTCGGGGAACATGTCGAGAACCTCGAGCTGCACGGGCGCCATCATGAGCGCCGCCCCCATGCCAAGAAGGCCCGGGCCAATCATGACCAGAAGGTGCCACACACCAAACTGCGAGGTGAGTTCGGGGGTGAGCATGGGAATGATCACCGAGAGGATCCCTCCGAGAACCGCGGTGATGAAGGCGATCGTGATGAGGCGCGAACGGCTCATGACGAAGGCGAGGCGCCCCACGAGGTAATTGCCGAGAATCATGCCCGCGATGATCGGGATAAACAGGACCCAGTAGTCCTGTTCGCCAAGGTGCATCACGTCGGGAACGATGATCGGCGCCGCCGAAATGAAGATGAAGTCGGCCTGGCTTGCGAGGCCAAGCGCGAGCGAGAGGCGCCAGATGACCGGCGAGCGCAGCACGCGCCCGAGCGAGGTGAGGATGCCCTTCGCGTTGAACGGCTGGCGTTTCTCGGGAAGGAGCGTCTCGGGGATGACAATGAGCATGAACACGAGGGTGACGAGCGCGTAAAGGAGCATCGCCCCGAAAATCCAGCGCCACGGTCCGAGCAGGAGGATCCAGCCGCCGAAGATCGGCGCCGCCGCGGGCGCGAGGGCGAAGATCATCATGACCTGGCTCATGAGCTTTTGCGCTTTGCCACCCCCGTAGAGGTCGCGGATCACGACGCGAGAGACGATCGTCGCTCCGCCCGCACTGAGCCCCTGGAGCACGCGGAAGGCGAACAGCATCGGGAGATTGACGGCGAGCGCCGCACCGAGCGAGCCGATCGAGAAAACGATGAGCGAAATGCTCATGACGCGCTTGCGCCCGATGGCATCGGAGAGCGGGCCGTGGAACATGCTCATGCACGCGAAGGAGATGAGATACAGGCTCGTCACCTGCTGCATCGCGGCTGCGTCGGTGTGGAAGTCGCCCCTCATCGCCGGGAAGCCCGGGAAGATCATGTCGATCGAGAACGGGCCGAGCATCGCGAGCAAGGCCATCGCAAACGTGAAACCGAAGGTGACCTTTTCGCTCCGCCCCAGGTGGAGGCGGAGCGCGGCTGTCTCGGTCGCGACTTCCTCGACCTGCTCGATCGGCCCGGTCACGTGGGAGACGTTGTCGGTGGGGTTGGCGAAAGCGACCTGCGGAATTTCTTCCGTTAGCGGCCGCGGCTCCTCGGTCGCGAGGCTTTCGGCGGCGCGCTCATCGGCAAGCCGCGCAAGTTCGAGTGCGCTGGTGTCGGTTTTCCTCTGAGAATCGTCTGTCACTTGGTCAAGTTTATGGAACTCTCGCGGCCTTCCAACCCCTCTCGCACAACATCACTCATGACGTCGGCGACACTCTTGCAACACTTCACCGCACAAGCGCGACCGTCAGTCGTTGAGGCGCAGATACTTTCTGTTTCTGCTTTGCGGCGGAGCAGTCGCCTTAACTAACCCCTCGTCAACGAGCGTTCGTAGCGCCGGCCTGAGCGAGGCCGCTGGTCGCCCTGTCATGTCTTCGAGTTCACGAATTGAGCGCGCATCTCGCAGGTCAAGTGCGCGAAAAACCTCGCCTTTAACACCTTTCAACGGGAGACCTTCGCACTGTCTAAGCCCCTCGGACTCACGTACGTGTCTCGCGAGCGACACCGTCACCCGAGCGGTGGTGGAAGCGCTGTAGTCCGGCTCGGGGAGTCCACTCTCCCGCATCGCATGAATCATGCGAGGTACTCCCGACCCTTGATTCTCTCCAACGGTGTCCGAGGAATCCGGCAGCGGCACGTCTGTGAGCAGTCGAGAAAGAGCAGCGTTTCGTGAATCGGAACGCCCTTCTCCCACATTTTCTTTGGAGCGATCTCCCCAAAAACCGCCGGGATTCGAGATATCAATTCGATCGGGATATATATCGACCGACACCTGCTGCCCAAGAACGAAAGCGGAGTAGTCACGATGCGTCACGGCGTTAGTGATAGCCTCACGAACCACTTCCTCGGGAATCTCTGGGACGTCTTCACCTCGCACCCCATTCACAGTCCGCGCGGTGATGAGATTCCGCATGACCGCGTGCACAGCATCGCGAATCGCCACAGGGATTGGGCCGTCGCACACCTGGCGATCCAGGAATCTGACTGCTGAGGAAGCCGACTTATTGCTCCGGGGGTGGGCCGTCACATCAATCGTGAGTTGAGGGAATCGCTGCTGAGGGTATTGCCCCAGCGCGAGGTAGCCCGCAAGAGTCGCACGCCCCTCGTTATCAAGCACGTTCAGTCTCGTTAGCGCCTCAGTCACATCGTCCTCACGGACACCGGCAAGTGCGTTGGAGCGGCTCGAACGTACTCGATCAAGCGTGCGGCGAACGCTAGCGGAGTCCAATGAGTCGACGTTCGTTGCCTCGACTGGTTCACGATCCGTGTAGTCGCGCCGGTGCGAATTTTGCATCGTGTACACCTCGTATGCGGTGAGATGCCTGTCGGCGTCGCCGAGACGTATGTAACTACCGCGCCCGATTCCTTGCGCAGTGACATAGCACGGTCCGATTTCTCCGAGACTCGCATTGAGTGGTTCGACGCGTATTCGCACGATGGGCGCCCCGTCGATCTCGTCGATATCTACATCGCAACTTGGCACCGGAGAGACCTTCGCGTGGACAGATCCATGCCGTTTGTCGACTCCCGAGAGGAATTCGTCACGCACGCGTTTGGCATCGAAACCCGGTGCAGCTTCAAACCTCTTTTGCTCATCTAGCCCGAGAATGATGAGACCACCTTCACCGTTGGCGAACGCTGATACGGTTTCCCACACTGTTTTAGGCAGTTTCCGGGAAGAGGCCTTGATCTCAACGCGCGCATCGTCGGTTCCTAGGCGTCGCGCTCGTTCGACTTCTTCACGCCAGTCACTGTCAGTCATGCCCTCACTGTACATCACTGAAGCAGTCACTTATATAAGTGAGAATGTCACTCATGTAAGTGAGGATGTTACTGAATCCTTCTGATATGCCGAAACTCGGGGTGCCCGCGCCAATCCCGAACGCCGAAAACATTGATATCGCCGCACTTCTCAATGCGACTCGTTTTCACGGGCAGGCGAGAGAGGGAGCGCTCTAAGGTCCCGCGAGTGATGCAGCGGACCTCACGGTCGCGCACGAGCGCACTCACGCGTTGCGCGAACAGCTTGTTAAGCTCGAGCCACACATCGCAGCGGAAGAAGGAGGAAAGCCATGCGGCGTCGCGCTCTTCTCGGCGGCGGCCTTCTCGCCGCGCTCGGCGCCTCGGCCCTGTATGTGGAGCGCGACAGCATCGCCGGCCTCTTTCCGCACGACGCGCACGAGGATCTCTACTCCCTCGGCGTCGCCTTCTCATCCGCGCCGGATTCACTCGCAAGTGAGGTCCAGGCGCACGGCGCAGCGTCCGTTCTGCACGCCGGGAACATCCCGGGCGTGGAGCGCACGTTTGTTCAGCCTGATTCGCCCCCGATCATTGCGGGCACGCGCACTCTGAGCACTGCACACGGCGCCGAGACCCTCACCGCGATCACGCAAGCATTCCTCGAGAAAGCTTCACGACCCGCGCCCACTCCCGCGCTCACGAGTCTCGACCGCTCGGCGCTCCTCGATATTTTCACCCTCACGTGGGCGCTTCCCTCCCCCATCGCGGCGCTCAGCCCCAACTGGCGTTACACGTGGCCGCGCGATACGGCCCACGTGATCGTGGCCCTCGCCGAGCGCGGCTTCGACGACTGGGCGCTGGGCCTTCTCGAACACCTCGCGCGCCTTCAGCGCCCTGACGGCACGTTTGAGGCTCGCTACCGCCCCGGCACTACACGCGCGCCCGATGCCCGCTCGCCGCAGTTCGATGGAATCGGCTGGTTCCTCTGGGCGGCGGCAACGCTCGCCAGGCTTGGGGTGTTGGCCTCCGACGCCTCCCCCGCTTCCTCGAGCCCGACTCTTAAACGAGCACTCACACGCTCCGCGCGCGCCGCCGTCGACGCCACGACCACCGCGAGCGGGCTTCCGAAGCCGAGTCCCGACTATTGGGAGGTACCCGAGCGGCGCCTCACCCTCGCAACGGCGGCCATGACGCTCAACGCGCTCGAGAGCGCGGCGCAGCTTTCACAACTGGAGTTACTTGAGGGCGAGGCAGGCGTCGGAACTGAAACACTCGAGAGAAGGGTCCAGGAAACCGAACGCGCCCTTATGGAAACTTTCGGCCCCGGTGCCTTCCACCGGTACGCGCGCGGCGGCGGTTTCGACGCAGGCCTGCTCATGCTCCTGCCGCCGTACCAAACGCAGGAGTTTGCCGAGCGCAACCCAGCGATTGCCGGCCACATCGACGAGGCTTTCGAGGCGATGCAGCGCCCCGCGGGCGGTGTCGCTCCGGGCGCGCGCTGGAAACGCGACGGCATCAGTTGGACCCCGCAAACGGCGATGTTCGCCCAGGCCTATGCGCGTCTCGGCGAGCGCGAGCGCGCTCTCGAGCTCCTCGAATGGCTCGCCGCCCACCGCACGAGCGCCGGAGCAATCAGCGAAAAAATCCTTGCCGACGGTAGCCCCGCCGCCGTCGCGCCCCTCTCGTGGCCAGCGGCGCTCGCGCTCAGCACGCTCGAGGCGCTGCACAGTTAGGAAGCGCTTGCGGGTGGACGCACACGGTCAAACTGCATGCGATCGAGCTCGTACACGCTTGTGCACAGCTCGTCGATGTCCTCTTGGTTGTGGCTGGTCATCACAATCGTGCGCCCTTCTTCATGGAGCTCATGGAGGAGCGCACGAATATCGCGAACGCTCGTCTTATCGAGCCCGTTGAAAGGCTCGTCTAAAAGCAGAAGCGGCTGCCCTTCCATAAACGCTTGGGCAAGAGCGAGCTTTTGTTTCATGCCGAGAGAGTAGTGGCGAACAGACTGGCGTAGGTTCGGCGCAAGGCCCACGCGGTGAAGCGCCTCTTCTATCTGCTGGTCTCCAATGAGCCCGCGAATAGCCGCGAGCCGACGCAGGTTGTCGAACCCCGTGAGACCACCGATGAAGCCTGGGCGATCGATAATAATGCCAATTTTGGAGGGGAAGTCCTCGCCAGCACTTTTCAACTTTGGTGAGACGACGACGCGACCCGAATCCGGCTTGAGGAAGCCGACGATAAGTTTGAACAGCACGGACTTACCCGAACCGTTAGGGCCTTGCACTCCCATGAAATCGTGTTCATCGATTGCAAGCGAGGCATGACTCAAGACTGGAGTCGAACCGAAAGCGATCGAAACGTCTTTTACATCAACAAGATTGACCATTCGGCACCTCTACAATCATGAATCAAACTGAGGAATACGGGTATTGCTCAGCACGAACCGGAGAAACACAACACTGGCGACTCCTACTGTCGCCGTTACGATAATGGCACCTGCCGTAGCCGGAAAGGCCCCATAAAAGCCCAGGGCAAATGGGGCCGGCCACAGCGGGTTCAACCACGGCAGCGTGAGCGCCGCGCATACGACCAAAGTTATGGCGGCTACCGCCATCGACCCAAACCTCCACGCAGCGGCCATTGAGAGCAGTGTCGTCACCACTACGGTCACGATCGAGCCCAGCCATACCTGCAGGGCTGGCAAGAGCTCCGTGGGGTGATGAGCCATGCTGCTTGAAACACCACCGAGCAACACAAGCACAAGGGACAGCGCAGCGATCGCAGTGACAAGCGAACCCCCTATTGTGCGAGTGAAGAGTTTCCACGGGTCTCCCGTGCGGATCGCCACCAGCGATGCCGCGGGTGCCGTCTCACCCGCAAAACGTACGAGCGCGGCATACGAAGCCCCGAAGACTAGCACCATGTACATGAACCATGCCGTAAAGGAAAACTCGTCGCGCGCCGAACCGTAAGTGAGATACATGAAAAGGTCGGCACCGTCGGGCCGCAAGAAACTCATGAGAGTCGCCACACCTACGGTTGCGATACACCAATATCCGAACGACCCTGTCCGCGCGAATGCTTTCCGAGCGCGCACCAAGACTGACGATCCACTCACACCAATAGTCAGGATCGTCGCGACGGCGAAAAAAAGCGGAACACACCATAGGGCGCCAAATGCTTCGACACCCGAGAAGGGCGCAAGGGCCACATCGGGATTGCTCCACTGCGGAAACCGCCATACATGGACGAGCACAAGCGGCACAAAACCTACCCCGACCCCAGGGATCCATGGCTTCACTCGAGTATTCACGATAAGGGCCCCTAGTAGGGTCGCCGCAAGCCCAGCGAGCCCGACCTCGAACGCGATTCCGTACGCTATACAGGCCACAGGGCTTAAGTGTCGACTGGCATAGGGCTGCAGAATTCCCTGCCATACTGTCGCCGGCTGCACAGAGAGCACTTCCGGGGTCCAGGACATGCGCCACGTGTATCCGGACGACGTCGCCAAGACCCCTAACAATTTGCTTGCTCCGAGCAGCGCTGCTATCCCAGCACCACGCATCCAGAGCGCAAGAAGTCCGTGCCGTTTTGACCCGAAACGAGACAACGCAAGCGGGTTCGCCACAAAGGCACACTGCCGCAAAAGCAGAATAATGAGCAGAGGCCATTGAAAGTAACGGAAGTAGTACGGGTCTTGCCCGAAGGCAAGCTCTCGTTCCCACAGCGAGATGCCGACGACCGCATCGAAATCGGCGTCGCCTTTGAGCAGGGGCTGCGACGACGTCACGATAGCAAGCAGTGCGCACACCCCGCAGATGAGACCCCACCCAGCTAGCGGACGCAAACGGTTCACAGCCCACATCAGCACAAGGCCTTCGGCAGCTTCGCTGAGAACGCGGCGTAAGCAGCAACAACTCCAGCGATGAGGAAAACAACAAGACCTACGACCACGGGGATGAGGGGATCTTGTTGGGTGACACCAGTTGGAATGAATGATCGTATAAGGCTGAAGTGGTCAACCTGAAGAGCCCCCGCGACAAACTCGGAGAGAAGCACGACGACAGGAAGCCAGAGGAGTGCAACAAATCGATTCTCAAAGAACATCGCCCCTACCGCTGCCAGCGTCGATAATGCCGCACCGCCGATCCCCACCCATATCGACTGGAAAGCAAAGTACAGTACCGGGGAGACGGCATAGAGCTGCGAGAATGTTAGACGTTCTGCTACCGGTTCAAGATCGTCACCGAAAGAGTTGAAGAAATCGACGGGGATGAGGTGCGGGTGGATTCCGTATGACATGACAGCCACGAGAGCGACACCTCCCGTGAAGGCGATAAAACCAGCGCACGCAGCGCGGACTGCGTGGCGCACAACGTAGGGGCGGCGCCCTCGCCTTGCCATGATGGGCCCCCACGCACCCCCAGTGCCGGCCTCCTGCATCACCACTGGCGCGTACAGCAGGGCGGCAAAAATTGGCATGAAGAAGGGCAGGAAGTTCGAGATCCCTAATGTGAACAGGGTGAATTGATCGGCGACCGCACTACTAGCGCGGGAGACCTCCATAAAAACGCTGGGAGTCACTAAAACAACGACGAACGTGAGAAAAGTTAACGCTTTTCCAGACTTTCCCACGAACGTCTTTGTGGATTCCGACACCATAATAGTTTAGAGAATTAAGTTAGTTACTACGCCACTTTCCAGAAACTTGCACAGAAACGTACGTGTTCCACGCATTATGAGCCACCAAACGCACCTTAGTACCTTTGGGAAAGGTGTTATTTAATGCCACATGTCGATTGTCGCCGACATGATGCAGGACTGTTGACCACTCCCCATCTCTCGAATTCAGGCTCAGATCCACGAAGTGCTTTCCTCCCACGCTACTGGTCCGCACATCGGCAGGTCGGCCCGCATAAGTTTTTGACTGGTACGAGGTGTACCCCTTGCCACTGAAAGGCGAGACTGTCGTGCTGAACGATTGATAGGACGTTCCCGCATAAGCCGCCGTGACCATAACGCTAATTCCCATGGCAGCAGCCCCCAGCAGCCGCGCAACTCTCCGCTTCATAAGAACTCCCCTTTTCTTGCTGACTTGTCGGTCAGCTACAACTATAACGACCACGCGTGTCCTACACTACACCAAGTCGCAACTGTCACATTCAGTTGCTTTTGCTGTCGATTCCTGCTAAGCGTCTTGGCTGACCGTTGAGCTGGAAGAGACCCCGGACTCCTATGTTAATCGGCGGACAACCTCATTTGGGCACACCCAGGGCGGCTTAGCCCTCTTGACCGCCATTAGTCACCACCGTCCACCCGGCCAAAGGGCTAGAGTGGTAGATCGGGATCGAGGACGATCCGCATCGAGTTTCGAGGAGAGGTCATGAACGAGAAGGCTAGTGCGCCCGATCTTCGCGCGGAACGCGTGAATTACACGAAGGGCCAACTCACCAAAACGCTCGCGGGCAACGACCCGCACGCACTGTTTGACGAATGGATGAGAGACGCGATCGAGCGTCGCGACCGCGAGGGCGATGTGCTCGAACCGAACGCGATGGTCGTCTCGACGATCAACCCGGAAACGGATTGGCCGGATTCGCGCGTGCTGCTGCTCAAGGAACACAAGAACAAGAAGTTCGTGTTCTTCGGCAACTACGAGTCCCAAAAAGGGCACGACCTTGACGTGAACCGCAAGGCCGCCCTGAACTTCACGTGGCTTCCGCTTCAACGCCAGGTGCGCATCCAGGGCAAGGTGCGCCGCATCAGCCCCGAGGAATCCGACGCCTACTTCGCGGTTCGCCCGCGTGGTTCGCAGATCGGCGCCTGGGCAAGCTCGCAGTCGGACGTCGTCGACTCACGCGAAGACATCCAGCTCGCAAACGAGCGCGCTGAAAAACGCTTCGAAGGTAAAGACGTTCCTCGCCCGCCGCACTGGGGCGGCTGGGCACTCACCCCGCACGTCATCGAGTTCTGGCAAGGTGGCGCTTCGCGCCTGCACGACCGCATCCGCTTCACGGCCTTGGATTCGGAAGAAGGCCGCTGGCAGGTCGACCGCCTCGCTCCGTGAGGACCGAAGGTGCACTTTGTGGGGCTCGGCTGTCTGCGCGGCAGCCGAGCCTCTTCTTCTAGGCGAAGGGGTTCCAGAACCTTCCGCCATTGACGATCGCGAGCACGATCGGCACCGCGAGCACGGCGAAGGAGAGGGCCATGATGAGCCAGTCTCGCCACGTCAGAAGCTTCTTGCCGTACCACGTGCGCCGCTTGCCGCGCCCAAAACCGCGCAGCTCCATCGCACTCGCCACTTCCTCGATGCGGTCAAATGCGCCGAGCAAAAGCGGGATGATGACGCCCACGATGTTGCGGGCGCGGGTCGCGATACCCGCTTTCGACGAGGTCTCGAGGCCACGCGCCTGATGTGCCTTCGAGATCGTCACGAAATCACGCTGAATATCGGGGATGTATCGAAGAGCGATCGAGACGGAGTAGGCGATCTTGTAGGGAACGCCGATGCGGCTCAGCGACTGCGCAAACTCTGGCGGGCGCGTCGTCGCAATGAACAAAAGTACGGGTGGAAGCACCGCGAAGTACTTGAGGGTCACAACGAGCTGATAAAAAAGCTGCTCACTCGTGATGTCCCAGTGCCACGGGCCGTTCACGAGCACGGTGCGCGTGCCATACAGTTCGGTTCCGTAGCCGGGGGCGAACAGGAAAATGAACACGTTGTTGAGCAGCATGAGACCCGCAATAATCACGAGCACAACGGCGAGGTCGCGCAGCTTCACGCGACTGAGAACCCACAGCACGACGTTGAGCACGAGCATCGCCGCAAGGTAACGCGCATCGAATCCCACGAGCGCACCCACGACGCTCGCGACGGCGAGCATAAGCTTTGAAAGCCCCGAGACTCGGTGCAGGAGCCCCGGCCGATCGACGTACCCGAGAACGGACTTAGCGGGCATCGCCCACCTCCCGCCTCTCGCGATCAACCGCGATCACGGCCTCCACAAACTCGCTGCGGCCAAATTCTTGGGTGCCGCGCTCATCGGTGGAAACGGGAAGTCCGACGGTTGCCGCGAGCGCGTCGAGGCTCGTGCGCACGAGGTTCGCGCGCCTCGTCACGTCATCGTCGACGAGGATTCGCGCGGGCGAAGAATCCGCGATGATCTCCCCTTCGCTCAAAACGACCGCGCGCGGCACATACTCGAGGGCAAGGTGCATGTCGTGCGTGATGAGCAGGATCGTCCTGCCCGCACGGTTAAGGCCGCGGATGAACTCCATGAACTCCGTGTAGTGGCGGAAGTCCTGGCCCGCGGTCGGCTCATCGAGAATGAGGATGTCAGGCTCGAGCGCAAGCGCAGCGGCGATCGTCACGCGCTTCTTCTGGCCGTGACTGAGGGCGCTCACGGGCCAGGTTTTGAACGGGGCAAGCCCGCACGTCTCGAGGGCGGATTCCACGCGCCGGCGCACCTCTTCCTCGTCGAGGCCGTGGGCACGTGGGCCGAGCGCGACCTCGTCGAAAATGAGCGGCTTCGAGATCATGTGGCCCGGTTCTTGAAGCACGAAGCCCACGCGCGTGCCGATCTCGGCGATACTCAAGTTCAGAACATCGTCGCCGAGCACCTCGACGGTGCCCGCGTTCGGCGTCGCAAAACCCGTGATCGCGCTCGCGAGCGTCGATTTTCCAGCGCCGTTGTTGCCGAGGATCGCGAGCATCTCCCCGCGCCGCACCTCGAGGTCGATTCCCCGCAGCGCGTGCACGCCCTCGTGGTCTTTATCGTGGCCGTGCACCACGTGAAGATTGCGCACGCTGATGGCCGCGGTGGCGTCGGACCCCTCCCCCGGCGCTTCCTGAGCCGAAACCGAGCCGAACCTCGCGGACCACTGCTCACGCCCCCACTCTCGCACCCTCGCGCATTCGCTCTCGCTCAAGCGGAGGGTGTCGAGCCGAGCGGGGTGCGCTGCGGCTGCCGGTTCGATCCCCGCGTAGTTGAGGGCCGTGAGGTGCAGCGGGCGGCGAATGCCGTGCTCGGTGAGGAGACCGGAGGTCACGAGCTCATCCGGAGTTGTATCGGCAACGAGGCGGCCGCCGGCCATCATGAGGATCCGATCGACCCCCCTGTGCAGTACTTCTTCGAGGCGGTGCTCGATGATGACCACACTCGCACCGCTCTCCCGATTGAGGTCGTCAGCCAGTTCGATCATCGCGCGACCCGTCGCCGGGTCAAGGTTCGCAAGCGGCTCATCGAACAGGAGAATCGGCACGTCGTCCACGAGCACGCCCGCGACGGCGACGCGCTGCTTTTGCCCGCCACTCAGTTCGTGCGGCGAGTGCTCAAGAAGCTCGGTGAGGCCCACGCGCTTGGCGACCCGCTCGACGATGCCCGGCATGTCGCCCGACGCAACCTCCTGGTTCTCGAGCGAAAAGGCGATGTCCTCCGCGACCGTGAGCGCCACGAACTGCGCGTTCGAATCCTGGAGAACCGTGCCGGCCACACCGGCGGTGCGCACGAGCGGCGCGCGCACCGGATCCACGCCACCGACCCTCACGCTGCCACTCACGCTCGCCTCGAAGCGATGCGGCACGAGGCCGTTCATTACGTGCAGCAGAGTCGATTTTCCCGAGCCACTCGGCCCCACGATCGCGACCTTCTCACCCCAGCCGATCGTGAAGCTCACGTTCTCGACCGAGGGAAGTTTTTGGGTGCGGTAATGCACGCTCACGTCATCGAAAACGATGGCGTGAGCGGCACGGTTCGCCTCAGGCGAATGGGAGGGAAGAGCCATGCGGAACGCTTAAGCGCCCACCTCGAGCGAGCCCGAGCGGGTGCGCGTCTTCGCATACAGCGCGAGGATGATCGTGCCAAACACACAGGTGAGAATCGCGTTCGTCACGAAGGCCACGAGGCCCTGCACGACGACCTTGTCGAACGGTTCGCCCATGAGCGTCACGTCCAGAATCCACGCGAGAACGCCCCATGCAACGAAGTGACCCACGATGACCGCGAGGTTGAAGCGCACGAGATCCCGGCGCGGGAACTCCCCCTCGTTCACGCGGTTACGAAGCATGAAGAAGCCTACGATGAGACCGAAGACAGCCGTCGGAATTTCCCACGAAAGCCAAATGCCGTAGCCGGTGGCATCCGCGAGAATGTGCCCAACAAAACCGGCAACGCCCGCAACGTATGGTCCGTACAGCACCGCGAGAACCGCGAGAAGGGCGTACTGGAACGTGATCGCGAGGTTCGGCACGGGAACGGGAATCGCGACGAAGCGGCTCAGCACGAAGAACAGGGCAGCGCCGATACCGATCGCGACGACCTGCGTCACGGGCGAGACCTTACGGGTCACGGGTAGCGGTGCACTGGACGTGGGGGTTTCGGGAGTAGACATGAGGGGATCCTTACTTTTCGACCTTCTCGAACGCGACGTGCCAGCTGTTGCCGCGCCCGAGGTGGAAGGCATTCGCGTACGAGCCGCGATTGATGGCGACAGCCACGCGATCAAGGGAATTCACGTAGATGAGCGATTCGCCGACCTCGACGTGCGCGAAGCTCGGCGCATACACGAGGCTCGTCGCGTGAACGGTTTGCCCGTTATGGGTGATCGTGAGGCGCACGTAATCGCCGTGGCAAATGCCGGCCTCTTCAAAAAAGGTGCGCGGGATGGACGTCCACAGCGAGCCGTAGCGGTTATCGTGCGCGTCAATCGTGCCCGTGAGTGCGTTGCCCTCGATCTTCGGCGCAAGCACCGGGAGAGTCACGACCTCACTCACCTCGCGCCTCGGGCCGACCTGCTCGTACGTGATCGTTCCGCTCGCGAGCCGCGCGCCGGTGAACGCGTAAATGTCTCGCCCGTGGAACGTGTAGGAATGCGCCGAACCCTCGCGCCGATTGAAGTGCTCGTCGATCTCGCGCAGCTCCTCGATCCCGAAAAGCTTCTCGATGTGGGTGAGGGTGCCGTTGTTCGGGGTCACGACGTAGTGACCGGTCGACGTGCGCGCCACCACGCTCAAGCGATCCGAGCCAACACCCGGATCCACGACCGAAACGAACACCGTGCCTCCGGGCCAATACGACACGACCTGCGCGAGGCGGTAGGAGCCCTCCCAAATGTCATAGGGAGGAATGTTGTGCGTGACATCGTGGATGCGCAATTCGGGGTGCACGCCCGTGGCGACGCCGTACATCGCACTCACGGCGCCATCGACGTACCCGAAATCTGATTGCAGAACGAGTGGCTTCACTGCGGGGCCTCCCATGCGACACAAAAGTTCATGACCTTCGTAAGCGTACCGATACCAGGAACGGGCGCGAATGCACGTGACGAAATATGAACACCGAGGCGAGACGTCAGTGACATGTGTCATTCACACTCGTGACAAAGCGCCGAGAAGCCCCTGACGTTTTCCACTATTACCCGAGTCTGGCGTGCCGAAGAGTAGAAGCATGACCACAACACACGACTCCATCACTGTCTCGAACCTGACCCGCACCTACGCGGGCGCAAAGAAAAAGAAAGCCTTCACCGCGGTGGACGGCATCTCCTTTCACGTACGCGAAGGCGAGGTTTACGGCCTGCTCGGCACAAACGGCGCCGGGAAAACCTCGACCCTCGAAATCCTCGAGGGTCTCGCCCCCGCAACGAGCGGGAGCTTATCGGTCCTCGGCATGCACCCCACGAAGGACCGCGCGAAGGTTCGCGCCCACACGGGAACCATGCTCCAATCCGGGGGCTTGCCCACCCAACTGACCGTCGCCGAAACGATCCGCATGTGGGCAGGAACGTGCTCGAATCCCATGGCCCCCGATCAAGCTCTCGCCGCCGTCGACCTCACGCACCGAGCGAAGGTCAAAGTCGGTTCGCTTTCCGGTGGCGAACAGCGCCGCCTTGACCTCGCATGCGCACTCGTGGGCCAGCCTTCGATCCTCTTCCTCGACGAGCCGACGACGGGCCTCGATCCCGAATCCCGCCGCGGCGTGTGGGCGCTCCTCGAAGACCTCAAGGCGCGCGGCGTCACGATGATCCTCACGACCCACTACCTCGAAGAAGCCGAGCGCCTCTGCGACCGGATCGGGATCATGCACCGCGGAAACATCGTTCTCGAGGGCAGTCTGCGCGACATCATCGCCACGGAGGCCTCGGTGATCAGCTTCAAAGTCGGAGAAAAGCCCGACGCCACCGGCGCCAGCGCCGAGCTCAGCCTTCCCGCCCTCGCCGGCACAAACGTGACGCGCACCGGCAACACCTACGAAGTGCGCACCGACGAGCTCCAAGACGATGCCCTCGCGGTTCTTCAATGGGCAAAAAGCGAAGGTCTCTCCCTCACCGATTTCTCCGCGACACCGGCCTCCCTCGAAACCGTGTTCATGCGCGTCGCGGGCGAACAGCGCTAACGCACGCGCCGACCCGCCTCCACAACACTTTGACGAAAGGACACACCGTGACCACAGCAGCCGCGAATGCCTCAAAGCCTCGCTCGAATCACCTCTCACGCACGATTGCCCTCGCGCGCTCCGAACTCGCCCAGTTCCTGCGCAACCCCACCCTGATCGTCATGGGAGTCGTGTTCCCCCTCGGTCTCACGGTGGGAATGTTCTTCCTTCTGAAACCGGCCTCCGGCACCGCGAGCGCAGCCGCTTCGAGCGCCATCGAGATCTGCATCCTCATGACCATGCTGCTCGTCGTGTATTACTCGGTTCTCTCGATGTCGACGACGCGCCGCGACGAAAAGGTCCTCAAACGCTTGCGCACGGGCGAAGCCACCGACGCCAACATCCTCCTTGGCATCACCGCCCCGAGTGCCGTGCTCGCGATCATCACGATGATCGTGGCCCCCGCCCTGCTCGTGGTATTCGGCGCACCAATGCCCGTGAACGTCGTGCCACTCGTTGTCGCAACAATCGGCGGAATCGCGGTGAGCGCAGCGTTCGGGTTCCTCACGAGTGGCTACACGAAGAATGCCGAGGCCGCCCAGATCACCTCGCTGCCCGTCATGATCCTCGCGATCGCCTCCCAAAGTTCGTTCCGCACCCTCATGCCCGAGCAGGTCAGCAGCATCGTTGACCGCACTCCCTTTGCGCTCATGGCCGATCTCGGCCAGCTCGCGTGGATCGGGAAGACAGCGAGCGATACCCACGAGCCACTCGATTCCGGTGCGGCCCTCGCGGCTGCAACTTCGCCGATGCTCATCCTCGCGCTGTGGGTGGTCGTGCTCGTCGCTCTCGTGCCGATGTACATGAAGTGGGAATCCAACCGGTAAACCACCGGCTACAACCCGTGGGACACTGGTGGGGCTTTTTAGGCCCCGCCAGCTTCTCCTTTTCCGCCAACGAACAGAGGACACCGCATGAGCACCGCCCCGCGCGACCAATTCGCAGAACCGGCGCGCGTGCGCAGCATGGAGAAATACGCGCTCTACACGAAGTGGTCCGTCACCCTTGCGGCACCCATCATGTGGCTCATCTTCGCTATCCCGAGTCTCACGGCAACAGTCTCGAAGCATGCAGGCCTCACGCCCCTCCTGTGGGCGGTCGCCTCGGCCGCGCTCACGCTTCTCGTGAGTATCACTCTTTTCCGCGAACCCGCACTCGAGCTGTTCCCTGAAAGGCCAGGACGCGCGCCCGGGGCGAAGGTCAGTTTCATTGTGGTGCTCGTGAGCTGGATCGTGTGCATCCTCGTGTCCGTCCTCGCGCCCGTTTCGATCGGGGCGTGGGCGAGCATCTACGCGATTTTGTGCACCGCGCTCTTTGCACTCGCCCACGCGCCGTGGATGCGACACAAGTGGATCGCCGTCACCATCGCCGCCCTTCTCACGTGCGCAACGCAGCTCAGGATTGACGCCAGCACCGCCCTCACGTCAATCTGCATTCCCCTCATCTTCCTCACCGCCACCCTCTCCGCCTTCTGGGGCCTCGACGTTTTGCGCGACGCTGACCGCGCCCGTCAGCTCGATGCCGAACTCCACGTCAGCGCGGAACGACTCCGCTTCGCCCAAGAGCTTCACGACACCATGGGCCAGAGGCTCGCGGCGATCAGCCTCAAAACACAGGTGGCGATCGCCCTCGTCGACCGTGGCGATAGGAACGCCATGAAGGAACTTCGCGAACTCCAGGAACTCGTGAAGGCCAGCACCGCCGATATGCGCGCCGTCGCCCACGGCTACCGGCGCATCAATCTCGCCACTGAAATCGCCGAAGCGCGTGCGCTCCTTGGCGCCTCGCGCATCAACGTCCGCGTCGACGGCGACTCCCTCGACGTTCCCAACAGCCGTCGAGAGGACGCTGCCTGGTTCGTCCGCGAAGCCACCACCAACATCCTCCGCCACTCCCACGCCACGAGTGCGCGCCTCACTCTTGCCGAGAACAGCGTGACCATGACGAACGACGGCGCGCACGAAAGCCCCGGCCCACTCTCGGGCCTCGAGTCACTCCGCCGCCGAGTAGCCACAGCGGGCGGAAGCATCACCGTCGAGCATGACGCCCCGCACTTCACCGTGCGGCTATGCTTCGACGAGGGACCGGCGAGCGTCGGACCCGCCCCCACCCACACACCCGAGGAGAGCGCATGATCCGCATCGCCATCGCCGACGATGAAACCCTCGTTGCCTCGTCCCTCGCGACCCTGCTCGGGCTCGAAGAGGATTTCGAGATCGCCACCGTGTGCGGCTCGGGCGAGGAGATACTCGAGTGGTGGGCGCGAGACTCCGGCGGGGCCGACGTTCTCGTGTGCGACCTGCAGCTTGGCGGGATCGACGGCATCGAAACTGCGCATCGCGTGCGCGAGAAACACCCCGGTGTGCAGGTGCTCATCGTGACGAGCCACGCACGGCCCGCAGCCCTCAAGCGAGCGCTCGAACGCGGTATCGCGGGATTCCTCCCGAAAACGTCGGACGCTAAAGAGTTCGCCGCGGCCATCCGCACCGTCCACGCCGGGCGGCGCTACCTCGACCCCGAAACAGCGGCCCTCGCGATCAACCAGGGAGACAGCCCCCTCACGGTCCGCGAGCGGGAACTACTGGAACTAGCGGGGCGGGGCCTCTCCATCGACGACATCGCCTCCGAAGCGCACCTCGCGGCCGGAACCTGCCGAAACTACCTCTCGAACGCGATGGCAAAAGTTGGTGCGGCCAACCGCTTCGAAGCCTTCACCGTGGCGCGCGAAAGGGGCTGGCTCTCGTCATGACCGCACGGAGCGTGCAGATCGAGAACGGCACGGTCACGAGGCCGGCAGGCCCCTGGACCTCCACGGTTCAAGCTGAAGACACGAAAAGGCGACTACTTGAGGTTCGCCCCTGACGACGCATTCGTGCGGCGATCCACGAATTCCTGGTAGGCGTCGGCAACTTCATCCACGTCGCCGTCGGCTACGAGCACGCCTTTCTCGATCCAGAGCGCGCGCGTGCACATGGCGCGCACGGAGGCGAGCGAATGGGACACGAAGAAGACCGTGCCGGCCGACTCGCGGATCTCCTCGATACGCGCCATGCTCTTCTTGCGGAAGGAGGCGTCGCCCGTCGCGAGAGCTTCGTCAATCATGAGAATCTCGGGACTGCGGATCGTGGAGATCGCGAACCGTAGGCGCGAGGCCATGCCCGAGGAGTACGAGGTCATCGGCAAGTAGAGGAAGTCACCAAGCTCGGCAAAATCAGCCACGTGCTCCACGCTCTCACGCACCTCTTTGGAGGAGAGGCCCAGGGCGAGGCCGCCAATCATGATGTTGCGCTCGCCGGTGAGGCGCGGCAGCATCGCTGCATTGACGCCAAGTAGTTCCGGCTCAGCCGAGGTGTAGACACGCCCCTCAGTAGGCGGCAGCAGCCCAGCGATCGCCCGCAGGAGAGTCGATTTACCCGAACCATTCGTGCCGAGAATCGCCACGGATTCACCGTGATGAGCCACGAACGATACGCCTTTCACCGCGGGCACATGGGTGATGGGGCCAGTGCTGGGGCGCCCCAGGCTAATCGCCTTATCCCACAGGCTCTTGCGCTGCTTTGCCGTACCGCCCCGGCGCCCACCGAACACGCGATAGGTGATGTAGAGGTCATCAGCGATCACCGACGGCGGCCCGAGAGGCTTACGCTTGACCTTTTTCGGAAGAACGCTCGGGTCAATTTCGAAGTCAATATCTTCAGTCACGTCCGTAGGTCTCCTCGACTCGCCAGAAGAACACAAAGCCGATCGCGAAAGTGCCCACCGCCCACACAATGGCTTCGAGCCACAACATCGGCGTCATGGGGATGAGGGCCTCGTTGCCGAAAACAGCGCGGAACAAGTCCAGGTACACCGTGAGCGGCTGATGAAGGAGAATCGGCTTGATCCACATGCCATCGGGCACCATAGCGCTCAGGAGGAACATGCCGCCTGAAGCGTAGCGCCCCAGCGTCAGGAAGAACGGCAGCGCATTCGCGATATCGGGGGCCCTCGCACCGAGCCGGGCGAAAACCATGGTCACGCCAGCTGAGAACGTCGCCAACAGCACCGCAGCAAAGGGCAGCAGCAGCCACGACCACGTGGGCCACACCGCACCCATGCCAGGCAAAAGCCCGGTGACCATGGTCATGATCATCATCGCCACGAGGATCGGCACGAACAGCACCAATTCGGTCATGACGCTCGCCAAGGGGACGATCGCCCGCGGGAAACGGTGGGACCGAATCAACTGCATATTCGTGGGAATCGAGTTGATTCCGGACATCACCGACGTTTGAAAAAGGGTATAGCTAAAGGTGCCGATGGTGATGAAAGCCGCGCGGTTATCGATTCCGGGAGCGCTGCCATGAAACAGGAAGCCGAAGATCACGACGTAGATTGAGGCGTCCAAGATCGGACGCAAAATTGCCCACGCCTGCCCCAGATAGGAACCCTGGTTACGGGAGTAGGCGCGTGAAGCGGAAAGATGCCAAATGAAGGAGCGACGCTGCCACACCTGGGCGATGTAGCGCCCAAGTGGCGGCCGCACGCCCATCTCCCTCAGGCCCGATTTACTCGCGAGTTCCGCTGCTTCCGCAGAACTCAATCGCGGAGATAACTCCACTTGGGGCTTGGTCTCAGCCAAAATTATGCTCCTATGGGCCTGACGTTGCGGCTCACAGTTGCAAGGCTGTGTTCGCTATGATCGGTCGGTGTGAACCACCGTGATCCATCGTCGCCGCTCGTGAGTGTCATCATGCCGGTTTTTAACGGCACTGCGACTTTACACCAGTCGATGACAAGCATCCTAAGACAGTCAATCCGGGATCTTGAGCTCGTGGTCGTTGACGATGGCTCGAGCGACGACTCCGCAGCGATCGCCGAGCGCCTTGCACAAGAGGACGGTCGAGTACGCCTCGTACGTCGAGCGGAAAGTGGTGGCCCGGCGGCAGCTCGCAACTCCGGGATCGCGACTGCAAAGGGGCGCTACCTGGCGTTTTGCGATGCGGACGACATGTGGCTGCCGCACAAACTTGAGTGCCAGATTGCGTGCGCGGAACGCACCGGAGCCCCGCTGATCTACAGCTCCTACCACCGCATCGCACCGGATTACCACGCAAGCGCTGCGGACTTCGAGCCGGAAGGCCGCGTGGTCAGCGTACCGGCGAAACTCACACACAACGGCCTTCTCGCCGGCAACCGCATCGGCAACTTGACGGCCATGGTCGATCTCAAGGCCACTGGTCACGTCACAATGCCCAACTACCAGGGCGCCGAAGATTGGGCTCTATGGCTCGCGATCACGCGCGAACACGGGGCAGCGCACGGCGTGCAGGAACCTCTCGCGCTCTACCGTGCTGAGCAAGATGGTTCACACTCCGCTGATCGCCTCCGGGCCATCCGAGCGGTATGGCGCGTTCTTCGCGAGCAAGAGGGTGTGCCACGATTGAAGGCCGCGTGGTACCTGGGGAGAAGTTCCGTGGCTGCACTGAAGAAGTCCACGATTTAGAAGACCGCAGGGTAGGTAGCGAGACATGATTCTGATTTGCACGAACGAGTTGGCTGGTCCAACCGGGTACCACAAGTCGGTGGTGCAACTGGCGAATGGCCTGCATGAGTCGGGCTACCCCGTAGCAGTGATGGCCTTCCTCGGCGGCGGCAATGTGTGGGAGCGCATGTTGCCGTCCTGGCCGCTCGATGAGGCAATTCCTGCCTACACGGTGCGCTCCCTACCCGCCGAGGGAGGCGCGCTACTGCATCGCGGTGTCTACCCGGAGTATTCGGGCAACCTCGGCGCGCTTCGATTCTCCTTCACCGCGAACCAGGTGGCGGTTCTGCGCCAGCTCAACGACGTGCTTGATGAAGACGACACAATCGTGTTCACGAACCCCGCCCAGGTTCTCGCCTTCCAATACGCGATTGGGGATGCGAAGCGTCGCCCACACACGATTCTCCAGATTCACGGCGACTACGCTCACCACAGGGAGCTGTGGGAACCCCTGAAGTCGGTACGCGGCAGCATTGATCGCCTGCAGACCGTGGCTGACGGCTTGCGCGCGCAATTTATCGATCTTTTTGGCGAATCTAACGTGGTGTTCATCCCGAACTTCCCGGGCGAGGGAAAAACGACCGTCCCGCGCGTCTCACACGAGGGCGTGAACATCGTTCTCCCGGCATCCCTTCAGCACCGCAAAAACCAATTGGACGCGGTGCGCGCGCTCGCGAAAATCGACGACGACTCGGTGCGGCTCAACCTGTGGGGCTCGGCGCACCCGCTCAACCCCTACGTGAGTGCGGTGCGCGACGAAATCGCGCGGCTCGGCCTGAACGATCGCGTGAATATTTGCGGATACGGTTCCGAACAGGACGTCTACTCCGAAGCGGACATCGTGCTCATGACCTCGCTGTCCGAGGGATTCCCCTACCCCTTGTTGGAATCGATGAGTCATTCACTACCCGTGGTCGCTTACGACTTTGACTTCGGCGCCCGTGAGGCCATCGAAGATGGCCGCAGTGGCTTCCTGATTCCCATGCTCGACGTCGACCTCCTCGCTCAGCGACTCGGCGAATTGAGCGCAGATGCATCCATGCGCGAGCGTTTCGGCGCCGCGGGTCGTGAGCGCTACGATCAGCACTTCTCACAAGAGGCAGTGGGCAAGCGCTACCAGGAATTCCTTGGACCGCACGGCAGGTCGATCGACCTCACCGCCGCCTTCGCCACGAATGGCGAGGAGCCTATCTCCACTGAGCAGATTAGCCACAGAGTGAAGTGGCGCGGGCTCTCGCGTTACCACCAGATCAGGGTCTCGGGCGATGCCCCTTTGCACGACGTGCAGATCGATAACTCCGAACGCACGAGCACCCCCACGGTGAAGCACCGCGCCAGCAAGCGTGGCAGGGGCGCGCAAGCAGCCCGCGAAACCCTGATTCAATTCCCTGCCTTCGGTAAGGACGTGATTTCCTACGCCGCGGCGCCGGGTTCCCAAGAGCGCCACTACCTCGGCCACACGACCACCCGCCATGAGCTCAAGGTCTTCGGTCACCTACGTCGCGATGCCGACTACACCCCTGTGGACACTCTTCACGCCGCCCAGGGCGGTGCCCAGCACGTGTCATGGTCCACGACGCCGAAAGCCTTCTTGTCCTTCCTCGATAAGGTTGCCGAAGCAGTCTCATGGAAAGTTCGTCAGGTCGGCACGGAACTCCACAAGCACCTGCAAGCCTCGCGCACCAAAGAGCAGCCGGCACAGGCCACAAGCTTCGCTACCCCGGCGGTTCGCACCACCGCGACGCCCAATGCACCGAAATCGAGTGTTCCTGCACAGAGCCCTGAGCCCGAAGCGCAGGCACACACTACGCAATCCGACGGCGGTCTCGGCCAGGGCCTTCGCGAGTTCGGGAAGGCGCTTGGGCTTTCCAACAAGCTCGTGACGAGCGTGTCCAGCGTCGCCAAGTCCTATGCGGGATCGGGCATCGCGCTGCTTCGCAACGCTGTCGCTGTCAAAGAACCCGTCGCGCCGCATCGCGAAATTGGCACCCACCCGTGGTTCCCGGTCACGGGCGGCACCGATAACTTCGGCACCCCGGTCAACACAGCCGGCGCCGTTGAAGTCAAGGCCGGTACGCTCACCCACGCACCTTCGGTGCTCATCCGCGGCGAATACGACTCGGTGCGGCTGCGCGATGGACTCTCCACCCGCACCTTCTCGTCTCCATTCACCTACGGAGAGTTCTTCGACCGCCTGTGCGAGGCCGAGCGCGAATACGGTCTTTTCGACATCACGACACGCGACGGCGACTACGTGTGGGAACTGGGACGCTCGGCCCTCGTGATCCAGCTCGCGGAAGCTCTCGGCCTGTGGGGTGCCGCAGATGCGATCGGCACCCCGGTGAAATCCGCGTACGACGGTCCCAAGCGCCTCACCACAGCGCCGCATGCGAAAACCGTGGTATTCGACTATGTGCGCCGCGGGCAGAGCGGATACCGCACCGCTCCGTTCATCAACGACGACACCCTGTTCGTCGTGCAGGCCGATGCCAACGGGTACCCCGGCGTCGAAGACTCCCCTCTCATCTACCCCTTCGCTGAGTTCGACCAATGGCGCCGCCACTGGCGCCAGCGCTGGTCACACTTGCGTGTGCCGGAGGTTGACGCGCGTCCCTTCGAGGAGGCCCTTAGCTCAGCGCTCGGCATGAACGTCGACCTCGGCGATCACTTGCGCAATCGCCTCGCGAAGTTCCAACTCGAACGCGATTTCTTCACGCCGGTATTCGAGCTCGTGAAGCCCGACGAGGTCATGATCGCCTCCAGCCACTGGCGCGCGGGCATCGTGAACGCGGCGCAGCGCTCTGGCGCACTCGTGGGCGATATTCAATACGCGCTCACGAGCCGTTACGCGCCAAGCTTCTGGTTCGGCGGCACCCCGCATTACGGCGCAAGCCGATTCCACGCCTGGTCGAAGATGTGGGCCGAGCGGACCAACGTCTACGACGAATGCGTGATCGTCCCGCGCGAACAAAGCGACTTTGAGGCCGCCAAGGAAGCCGTCGGCAGCGCCGAACCACGCTGGGACGTGTGCGTGATCTCCCAACCGCGTGTGCTCCGACGGCTCCTCTCCTTTGTAAAACAAATCGCCGACGAACGCCCCGAGCTTTCGATCGTCGTTGCCCCCCACCCGGCACAGCGCGCCATCATCGGCAAGGAGATCGCCGCCGCAGGACTCGAAGGCCGCGTCGACATCGCCTCAGAAAACACCCTGATCACCGTGAGTAAGTCCCAGATGAGCGTGGGAACGTTCTCCACCTCGCTGTGGGAATCGGCGGCGCTCGGCAAACCCACCTTCGTGATCGAAGTTCCCGGTTACGAAGAGACGCTCCAGGACGTGGAATCGGGCCTGTTCCGCCTCGCCCAGTCCCCCGCCGATCTGGTGCCCTTCACGGTTCCCGAATCGCGCCACCAGATCTTCGCGTAACGTCCATGGACATCCAAAATCACTACTACGGGCACAGCGCCGCTCTCGCGCGCTATGTCGGCGAGCCAACGGTGAGGCACATCAACGGTTTGGTGCAGCACGGTTGGACCGTGGCCTCGCCCACGCTCGTACATTTTTCCGACTTCGCGACACTCCCCCGCACGGCCCGCCGCCTCGTGTGGAGCCATCATTCCCGCGCGTGGGATCCGGGAAGCGACGAGTTCCCCACCACAGCGATCGGCTCGCCGTGGCTGTACCTGAGCGCCCTCACGCAGGGCGTTCCGGTCAAGCCGCTCGGAAAATCGGTCGCGTTCCCCGTGCACTCCACGCACCTCGTGAAAATCGAAGACGCAAACGCCGGTTTTGCGGAGGAGCTAGCCCGCCGAGAAGGCCCCGCCGTGGTGTGCGTGCACCCTGAAGACTTGGCCGATCCCGCAACCGTGGGCTTGTGGCGTGAGCACGGCCATGACGTGGTAAGCGCTGGCGATAGGCGCGACCCGAACTTTCTCGGCCGCATTCTCTACCTCGCTCGCGCGGCGAACCGCGTGGTGTCGAACCAGCTTTCCACGGCCGTGGTCTACGCCGCGGCCGAGGGTACTCCAACCGAGATATACGGCCCTCCCGTGGCTGTTGGCTCACTCGGCACGAGCGTTTCCACCCGCACGCAAGAGGTGTGGCCCGAGTTCTTCGATGCCTCTGCGGCCAGGCAGCGCGAAAGCATCGCGCTCGCAGAATTGGGCATCGACAACATGCGTGAGGCCGCCGAGCTTCGCGAATTGCTCGGGTGGGAAAAACGGCGGGTAAGGCCCTGGTTCGACTATTGGGGCGGAGCGCCACTTCGAAAGGCGGGTGCGGTACTCGGGATCGTCAAGCGGCCCGACGGCGCCCAAGACGCGGGGTCCCACAACTCTCCCTTGGCGTTCCTCAGGCACCCCCTCAGTCATTTGCCCAGCCCCCTGCCAAAGCTACCGGAGACCGATCGCTTACCCGCGCCGGTCACCGCCAACCCCATCGTGCCGGATCACGAGTCTTAGAACTCCTCGATCTGCAACTGTATGATCGGGGCTATGTCGCGACAGCAGACCGCACCCAAAACACTCACACTCAACAACCACACGATTGGTCACGGACACCGCCCCTTCGTGGCTGCGGAAATGTCCGGGAACCACAACGGCGATCTCGGCCGAGCCCTCGCGATCGTGGATGCGATTGCCGAAAGCGGCGCCCCCGCGGTCAAACTTCAGACCTACACGGCGGACACGATCACGATCGACGCCGATGGCCCCGCCTTCCAAATCAGCGCCGACCACGACCTGTGGGGCGGGCGCAATCTCTACAGCCTGTACCAAGAAGCGCACACCCCCTGGGAATGGCACGAGCCGATCTTCGAGCGCGCCCGCGAGCACGGCCTAGTGCCGTTCTCGAGTCCGTTCGATGCCACCGCCGTGGATCTTCTCGAAGACCTCGACGTTGAGCTCTACAAGATCGCCTCCCTTGAAATTGGTGATATTCCGCTCCTGCGCACCGTGGCGCGCACGGGTAAGCCGATCATTCTTTCCTCGGGTGCCGCGAACGCCGCCGACATCGATCTTGCTGTCGAGACGATTCGCGCCGAGGGCAACGACAACATCGCCGTTCTTGGCTGCACGTCCTCCTACCCGGCAACCGCGGACGCCTCGAACCTGCGCACCATCGAAGTTCTGCGCGACACCTGGAACGTCGTGTGCGGTCTTTCCGACCACACCAAGGGCATCGGCGTGAGCGTCGCTGCCGTCGCCTTCGGTGCCTCAATCTTGGAAAAGCACGTCACCCTGCGTCGCGCCGACGGCGGCGTCGACTCCGACTTCTCCCTCGAACCCGAGGAGCTCAAGGCGCTTGTCGACGAGTCCTACGCAGCGTGGCTCGCGATCGGTGACGTGCACATTGGCCCCGTGGCGAGCGAGGCGGAGAGCCAGCGCCTTCGCCGCTCCCTGTACGTGGTTGAGGACGTCCGTGCCGGCGATGTCGTCACCGAAAAGAACGTGCGTTCCATTCGCCCCGCAGGCGGCCTCGAGCCTCGCTACTACGACACGGTGATGGGTCGTACCTTCAGGGCAGACGCCGCAAAAGGGACCGCCCTCAGCTGGGATCTGATTTAAGGAAAGCTCCGAACTCAGGCTCGTTTCGATCGGGCCACGGCACATAGCCGGCCCGATCGAACAGGCCTGCGGAAGCTGCGTTATCAGCGCGGATAAACGCCACTATCGACGTATCCGGGTGGCGTCGGAAGAAAAGTTGCTCCGCTTCCGAAAGAGCCTTTCGGGCGAACCCGCGCCCCCGAGACTCCGGCGCCATGTTGATGGAGATTTCCCACGCGGCATCTTCCGCATCGAACCGCACCATTCCCACAGGGCGCCCCTCGAATTCAACGATCAGCAGTTCACGATCATCTCGCTGAAGCGTGCGTTCAAGCCAGGGGGCGTGAGAGTCGAGGCCGATGGCCTCAGTTGAGCGTGAAACCGCCCTGGTCGCTGGGTCATTGCGCCAGCGAAGCAGATGTAGGCAGTCATCCTTCGTGGCATCGCGCACGGTGACCGCCGCACCTGCCCCGTGAGCAACGTCAGAACCTCGAGCTGCTGCGTACCGCTCGTCGAAGGCGTCGCTCCAAGCCTGCACAATGCGGTCAGCTCCCCGACCATCCACCTTCGCCGTGGCTTGGCGAGTGCTCACCTCTCCCGCATCGAGCGCGGCAATGAATTCCGCCAAACGCGCGGCGGCCTGATCGAGGTTGGTGCGAATCTCTTCAAGAGTGCCCAAACCACTCGCGATTTCCGCCTCGATCGCAGCGGCATAACCCGCTTTTTGGTTATCGACGACCGCAACGAGCAAGGTTGGCACACCGATGCACGCGAGCTCCCACGCGCTCGTGCCGGCGGCGCTGATCACCACATCCATCGTGGCGGCGATGTCCAAGAATGCGGGAGTCGGCTCCAAGAGCTCAAGGCTCGAACCTGCTATTTCAGTGACGGCCCGCCAATGGCGTTTGGGAGCGATCACCGTAAGTTCGAGCTGCTGTGGGAGGGAAGCACACAGGCCCGCCATCGTGGCGGCGGCAGCCGTTGCGTCGGTTCCACCCATGACGATCAAGACTCGCGGAACGTCTGACGCAGTGAAGTGCTTCTGGCGGCTTTCCCTGGCCGCTAACACCTGCCTGCGCATCGGCGCATAAGTAATCCCTCGCAGCTGGCGGCCGCCCACCACCCGTTCCCGATCGGTAAGCTCGGCGCCGATCGTCGAATCGATCATCACATCGGCGTCGCGCTGGCCGTAACTGCCATCCTCCATTGACGACAACAACGCGCCACACGCGTGCACCTGCCCGCGGGCATCGTTGCCCACCGCATAGTCGTCCACGTGAACAATGGAAGCTCCCTGCTCTGCCGCCAATTCGCCAAGATCACTCGTGACCGGCACAACCGGGATCTGCGCCTGCGCTACCAATTGACGCGCGAGCGGCGACTGAATCGAACCTGCCAAGCACACCGAATAGCCCGCGCGAACAGCGGCGTCGGCGACCGAAAGGGCTCTCACTAAATGCCCGCTGCCACCCTCATCGGTAGCGTCACAACGCAAAAGGACGTGCATCAGCCATCCGCCAGTTTCTTCTGTCGAATCTTGGCGTTGATCTGGACGATATCCGGGCGCGAACGCAAGAGGCTGACCACGTCTTGCCAGGCCGGAGGCTGATCCCCCAACTCCGCGACAACCGCATCGAGTAGCTGGCCGTCCTCGGCAGTGTCCAAAGTGACCCGCAAATCGTTCGCCGCTGGTTGGACCACGAGCCCCATCGTGCGGAACGCACTCTTGCTGTCATACAGGTACGAGGTCACGTGGATCCGATGGAAGCTCTCGGCTTCCTCATCGGCGATGTGCAGCGCATTGCGCGAGGCAAGCTCGACATCGAGCCCGCGCGGCAACGTGCGGATCAACGTCGTGGCCACGTAATCCAGCGTGGGATCGACTTTCCACATGCTGACGATCGCGGAAATCAGCGCGGGATCGCACAGTGGGCAATCCGCGGTCAAGCGCACCACGGCATCGGCGTCGGTAGCCTCAAGTGCAAGCATGAAACGCGACAGCACGTCGTCTTCACTGCCACGCACGACCTTCGCGCCGAGCCGCTTCCCGAGAGTCTCGACCTCATCATCCTTGTCAGAAGTCGAGGTGGCGATCACCACATCGTCGATCCCCTGTGCCGCGCGAGCAGCCCGGACCATCCACTCCAATACTGGTCGGCCGGCGAGGGGGCGCAGCACCTTTCGCGGCAAACGTGACGACCCCGTGCGGGCTTGAATGACGGCTACGATTCGCTTGGTACTCACCGTGTAATCATGGCACGCTCAAATACCGGCGTGCCATAATGGCACGCGCGACAAGGAGAGTCGCGGAAACCTCAGCCGTGCACGGCGAACTCGCGCATGGACATCGATCAACGAAAGAGAACCTCAATGTCGATCCTCAGCGGTTCATCCATCCTCATCACCGGTGGAACCGGCTCCTTCGGTAAAGCATTCCTCAAAGAGGTGCTCGAGAATCACGACCCTCGACGCGTGGTGATTTTCTCCCGCGATGAACTCAAGCAGTACGAGGTTCGTAACCAGTTCAACAACGACCCGCGCCTGCGCTGGTTCATCGGCGACATTCGCGACGAAAAGCGCCTTCGCCGCGCTCTGCACGGCGTGGACTATGTGGTGCACGCCGCCGCGCTCAAGCAGGTCGATACGGCCGAATACAACCCCTTCGAGTTCGTGAAGACCAACATTCTGGGAAGCCAGAACGTGATCGAAGCGTCGATCGACGCGGGCGTGAAGAAGGTCGTGGCGCTCTCCACGGACAAGGCCTCGAGCCCCATCAACCTCTACGGCGCCACCAAGCTCACGGCCGACAAGCTCTTCATTTGCGGCAACCACTACGCAGCCGCCTACCCCACCCGCTTCTCCGTTGTTCGCTACGGCAACGTCATGGGATCGCGAGGCTCGGTGATTCCGTTCTTCCGCAAGCTCGGCGAAGAGGGCAAGCCCCTTCCGATCACGGATCTGCGCTGCACGCGCTTCTTCATCACCCTGCCCCAGGCCGTGAAGATGGTGACCGAGTCCTTCGAGTTCATGCAGGGCGGCGAACTCCTCGTTCCCCGCATCCCGTCGATGAAGGTCGTCGATCTCGCCCATGCCGTTGTTCCGGGCGCGGAACTCGTGGACGTTGGCCTGCGGCCAGGCGAAAAGCTCCACGAGGAAATGATCAGCCCCGAGGAGGGCCGCCGCGCCGTGAAGATTGCCGGCGGTAAGTACTACATCATCCAGCCAGATCTCGCGACCTGGGGTTACGAGACCCCGGCCGATGCCGAACCGGTGGAAGCCGGCTTCGCGTTCCGTTCCGACTCCAACGATGAGTGGTACACCCGCGAGGAGATCGCTGACATCATTGCGGAAGGGCTCTGAGATGCTTCCCTACGGTCGCCAATCAATCAACGATGACGATGTCGCAGCGGTCACCCGCGCCCTCGGAAGCGATTGGCTCACGACAGGCCCCGAGGTCGACCGCTTCGAAGAATCGATCGCGGAGCGCACCCACGCCGCACACGCCATTAGCGTGACGTCCGGAACCGCCGCGCTGCACCTTGCCTACGCTGCTGCTGGCGTTGGCGCCGGAGACGAAGTGGTCACGACCCCGCTGACCTTCGTGGCCACCGCCGCCACTGCCGCAGTTTTTGGCGCAAAGATCGTTTTCGCTGATGTCGACCCGAAAACGGGCAACCTCGATCCGGCCGCCGCGGAAGCTGCCGTCACGCCGAACACCAAGGTGATCGCCGGCGTCGATTACGCCGGCGTTCCCGTTGAGGCCGATGCCCTCCGGGCCCTTGCCGAAAAGAACGATGCGCTCTTCTTGGAAGACGCCGCCCACTCGATCGGCTCCCGCCGCAACGGCAAGCCCGTGGGCTCGCTCGCACACATGACCAGTTTCTCGTTCTTCCCCACCAAGAACCTCACCACCGCAGAAGGTGGCGCCCTGGTGACCGACAACGAAGAACTCGCCACCCGCGCTCGACGCTTCAAGAACCACGGTCTTGTGCGCGACAAGGAGCTTCAGCGCTACCCCGATGAGGGGCCGTGGCATCAGGAAGTTCATTCCTTCGGCATCAACTACCGCCTTCCGGATGTGCTCTGTGCGCTGGGCAATTCGCAGCTTCAGCGTCTGGATGATTTCGTGGCTCGTCGAGCCGAAATCAAGCGGACCTACGACGAGGCGCTCTCAGACCTCGACGGTGTTGACATCCCGTTCGCACCCGAGGGAGCCGAGCCCGCCTGGCACCTGTATCCGCTTCGCGTTCCCGCCGAACAACGCAGGGCGATCTTCGAGTCGCTGCGCGAACAGGGCATCGGCGTGCAGGTGAACTACATTCCGGCCTACTGGCATCCCGTGTTCGAGGATCTCGGCTACAAGCGTGGCATGTGCCCGGTTGCCGAAGACTTCTACCGCAGGGAGATTTCCCTGCCGATGTTCCCCGGCCTCACCGACGCTGATGTGGAGCGTGTGATCGAGGCTGTGCGAAAGGCCGTCGCGACCGCCTAACGCCAGGCCGCCGCTGCTCCACGCGAGCAGCGGCACCTACCCCGGTTCTTCAGATCAACCGCAATCGATCTCCACGAGCCGGGAATGCTCGGTTTCGAAGACCGTTGGACCCGGAGCGGGAAGTACGACGGTGCCGAGAGGATTGAACGACGGGTCGTACTGGTAGAGATCCCGTTCCTGGTAGACGTACCCGATGCCCGCTTCCTCGAGGAGGGCACATGCGTCGGGGTCGGCGTACGCGCGCGGCACCGCATCGATCACGGCGCGGTCCTTTTTCGAAAGCGCCATCCCTGCCACAGGGAAATACACCTTGGCGCCCTCTAACGCATACATGTGGGCGGCACCCGAGTAGGGACTCGCGAGAATAGAACGGTCGGCGTTCATCCCGGGCAAGGCCGCGGCAAAGTCTTCGCGCTCCCCCACCTGCAAGAACCTCCCGCGGCCCGGGTAGTCGGGTTGGAGGTTCTTTGCCGCGTCGGCATGGCGGAAGGGAATCGAACTGAGCGCTGCCACGACGGCAAGCACGAGCGCCGTCCCTTGCACGAGCGTGAAACGCCCGCGGGGTCGCGCGCCCAGTGCCTTGCGCAGCCACGCAGCAATCACCTCGATTCCAGGAATCATGAGGGCGATCGAGAGCATCGCGAGTGCGATTGAAATTCGATCTTGGCCGCGGAAGTAGAGGGCCGAAAGATTCAGCGGCGAATCAACGGCAGCATCGAAGTACAGGACCGCCACGGCGACCCAGCAGGCGGCGAGCCAACGTTCGCCGCGTACAAGGCTCACAACAAGCCCCGGCAGCCACAGGAGCGCCATGACGACCCCGAGCGGCATGGGCCACACCGTAAGGAGACCGAGGAACACCTCGCCGAATGCCGTGCTCATCGGCACCTGCAAACCACCGGAAAAGCCAGTCGCACGCGCGCCGATCGGCGTGAAGGCCACCGCGAAGACGGGGGCAAGCGCAAGCACCGGAATCGCCCACAGCACCCTCCGTTGCTTTGGCGCGCGCAGAATCCGTACGGCGCTCAGCACACCGAGAAGCAGAAGCAGTGTGACCGCGGTGTTCGGGTGCAAAAGTGCGAGGCCCACGAGTGCGAGGAAGGCGACGCCACCCATGCACACGAGCGGCTTCACCCACGCCGCAGCTTTACGCCAACCGGAAGGAGCGTGCGAAGAGCTCGAGGCTCGCGCACTCAGAATTCCACGTGGGGCTTGTGGCTGGACAGCATCTTCGAGGGTGAGCCACAGGGCGTAGGCAGCAGCGAGCAGCCCCGGGAGGATCGCGAAACCAATGAGGTTGGGGATCGGCGAAAGGTGGATCCACAGGTCCACGGGGCTCGCTGGAACGAGCGCTGCGCCGATGGCTGCCGTCGGACCCGCCCACCGCACGCGCGGAAAAACCACCGCCGCAAGGAGGGCATTGCCAACGACCCACGGCACAACCGCGAGCGCGAGCACCGAGCCGTTCAGAACGATAGGGATATTGGCGATCGGGACGAGCGAGGCAAGATCGTGGAAGCCAGCCGGATACGAGGCCGCCGAAAGGTCGGTGCGCGTAAGCGCATTCATGCTGAGGCTCGAGCCGTCGCCACGATCGCGAATGAACGCGAGGGCATTGAGGTGATAGAGCGCGTCGTAACGTTCAAGAATCGCCCCTGGGGTGCGCGCGACGACAAAAAGTGGCACAAGGCAGACCGCGAGCGCAGCAAGCAGCGCGGCAGCCCACGCCACAGCCTGCCGTTTCGACGGGAGCGCGAGAAGGGAGGCGCGCAGTCGCGTGGGCGGTAGCGTGATCCCAAGGGCGCGCGCCGCACCGCACGCCGCGATCAGGGCCGCGCAGGCCAAACCATACGGCACGAGGCTCCATCGCAGCCCCACGAAGCTCGCGCCGATCGCTGCAAGGCCCGCAATCGCCATACTGATGGCGGGGGCGAACGCCGTGGCGAGGAGGGAGGAGCCACACAGGATCCTCATGCAGATGTAGCCGGGCAGGTACGCGAGCACCAGGGTGAAGGCGATGACGACAATAAGCAACAGCATTTCAATCAAAAGGGGCGCAGCTCCAGTTCTCGTTGTCGAGGCTTTTCCAACGCCCCGATATCATGCGTGTCCCGCACGTAAGACTACGCAAGGTACACCCTTCGGCGGTCCAAACATCGTGCAGCATCAGATCCCCGGTGCACACTCACGATAGAGCATTGCAGCGTCTTGCTTCCTGTCACATGCTCACCACTGGGATCGCGTTTCAGATCCATGCGGTATCGTCCCGCACTCTCGGGAAGGGTTGAAATACTGCCCTGCCAAACACTGCAGCACCGCGGGGTCCTACGAGCGGATCGGCATAGCAAGAGGGGCCCCGCGCCGCAGCGCGAGACCCCTCCCGTTCAAGCCCTAGGGCTCAGCGGTTCATGCTCAGGCGTCGGCCTGGCCGTCACCTTCAGCCTCGGTTGCAGGCCCCGCGTCCTTGGCGGACTTCGCCGCCATCATGCCGCCGGCTGCGAGCAAAGCTGCGGCGCCTGCGGCAACCGGAGCGGCCTCGAAACCGGTGCGCGGAAGCGGGCCACGGTTGTTTTCTGCATCCTTCTTAACCTTCTTGACCGGCTTCTTCTTCTCCGGCTTCTTGGGAGCGGGCGCCACCGGAACGGCCGCGTCGCTCGGATCCTTGCCGGGCGCAGGCTGTGCCGACGGCTCCTCAGGCTTCGGTTCTTCCGGCTTCGGCTCGGGCTTGGGCTTGGGCTCCTCAGGCTTCGGCTCCGGCTTCGGCTCCGGCTTCGGCTCCGGCTTCGGCTTCGGCTTCTCAGCCTCATCCCAAATCGGCAGAACCTGCACGACCGTCGGGCGCGGGCCGGTCTTGTTGTACTCCGGGAAGAAGGAGTGCTGCTCGCTGAACTTGCCGTCTTCACCCGGGTGCTGAACCGACACGAATGCCGAGTAGTCCTCGTCGCGAACGATCGGGCCACACGTCTCTGCCTCGCGAGGCACAGAGAGGAACTGCTCGACGTTGCCGCGCATGTCTCCCTCGAGGGTCACACGGAACAGACCGTCGTTGTAGCCGATCCCACTCGGGGCGCCGTCGGTCGAAATCCAGAGGTTGCCCACCGAGTCGAACGCGAGGTTGTCCGGGCAAGAGATCGGCGAGACCGACTTCGGGTCAACATTGCCGTAGAAGGTCTGGTCGCCACCGTTGGGGTCGCCCGCCACGAGGAGAAGGTTCCACGCGAACTCGGTGCTCGTCTGGTCGCCGAGCTCGTCGAGCTCGAGCACCTGACCGTCGCGGTTCTTCGCGCGCGGGTTCGCTTCATCAACCTGGTTGCTCTCGCGCTTCGAGTTGTTCGTGAGGGCCGCGTACACCTTGCGCGAGTGGTGCGAGGGCTCGACGTCCTCGGGGCGGTCCATCTTGGTGGGCCCCACCTTGTCGGCAGCGGTGCGGGTGTTGACCGCGATCTCTTCGACAGTCATGCCCTCAACCTGCGACTTGCCGTCGAGGATCAGCGGGAGCCACTCGCCGGTGCCATCGAACTGTCCGTCGGCAGGAGTCTTGCCGCTGCCGTCAATTTCTGCAGCTGGCGAGTTCCCCGTGAAGCGCGCGACGTAAAGGTCACCCTCGGTGAGGAGTTTCATGTTGTGGGCACGATCGCCCTCGACGTACTTCTTCTTCGACACGAACTTGTACATGTATTCGAAGCGCTCGTCGTCACCGGAGTACACGACCGCGTGACCGTTCTCGGCGATGATGACGTTCGCACCCTCGTGCTTGAAGCGGCCGAGTGCCGAGTGCTTCTTCGGGGTCGAGGTGGGGTCCCACGGGTCGATCTCGATGACGTAACCGAAGCGGTTGACCTCGTTCTCGTAGCCGTCTTCAGTCGCGTTGAAGCGAGGGTCATTCCCTTCGAAGCCATACACCGACTCTTTCGAGTCGATGCCGAGGCGGGCGTTCGACTGAATGTTCTCATTGGCACGGAAGTAGCCGTGGAAGTTTTCTTCGCCCGAAAGGAGCGTGCCCCACGGGGTAAGGCCACCCGAGCAGTTCGCGAAGGTGCCGAGGATCGTGCGGCCCTCGGGGTCCTCCTTCGTTATCACGAATTCGGAGCCCGCGGCGGGGCCGGTGAGTTCATACTCCGTGTCGGGGAGGAAGCGGCGGTTGAGTTTTCCACCCTTGACGTAGGTGTAGGGCGACTTGCGGTCCTTGCGCTCGAGCTCCACGACGGTGAGGCCCTGAGCCGCCATGGTAATGGCGACCTGGTCGTGTTTCGGCATGTCCTCCGGGAACATGATGTTCGCGTTCGTGTACTCGTGGTTCACGAACATGACGGCGCGCAGGCCATCCGAGCCGGGGATCTCCTGGATCTCCGTGTAGTCGTTGTTGTACCCGAACTGCTTTATCTGCGCCTCAACCGACTGATTGTTCCAGTCAAACTCGGGCGAGTCGTCAAAGAGGGGGTCGCCCCACTTGATGACGGGTGCCCAGCGGTAGCCCTCGGGCACGTTGAACTCGTCGACATCCTTGTTGACGGGGGCGATCGGGGTGAAGCGGAGCTTCGAGCCGTTCGGCGCTTCGGGCGCCGAGCCGATCGTGGGGTTCGGGGCGCTCGGGTCGGCAGCGAAGGCGGCCTGACCCATGCCCTGCGTACCGCCGGCGGCGATCACGAGGGCGCTTGCGGCAGCACCGCCGAGGAGCGAGCGGCGGCTGATCGCAGCGGAGACGATGTCACCGATGTAGGAGTTGTTGCTCGTATTGCATGCGGGCTTCGCGCACTGGTTGTCGCACTTGAGTGCACAGGTCACTGCGGAACGCTTGCCGCGAACGTGATCCTTCATGAGGAGCGGGAGGTGGAGCACCATTGGAGGCATCCCTTCAATGTGGTTGGTGATCTGACGCAGTTACAGTGCTCTACGCGAGGGACCAACATCCGCAGTAAAAGTGACGCCCACGTGAATTTTTTTTCAAAGAACAGTCAAGACGTGCGCGTGCCGCCCGCAACGAGGGCGGATGAGGCGCCTGCCTACACCCTCACGAAGAAAACACAGGCGGGCGGCGAAAAAGCCCCTGGAAGAGCCGCGGCGCCGTGCGCGGGGTCGCATCACGCACCTCAGCAAGCGCGGGGATGCGCTTCGCGAGCGCCTTCTCAATGCGCAGGTGGAGCGTCACTTCGGACAGTTCGCAGCCCTTGCACGCCCCTGCGAACTCGACGCTCACCACCGGCCCGGCTTCGCCCCACTCGACGTCAACGATGTGCACGTTTCCGCCGTGCGAGGCGATGTAGGGCGCGAGGTCACCGTCAATCACATCTGTCGCGGCAAGGCGCACGGCCTCGACGCGCCTGTCCACCCCGATTTGCGCCTCGAACTCCGCGAGGTGGGGCGCCGCCTCGTCAAGCATGAGCGCAAGTCCCTCGCGAACAGCCTCGGCCTCGTTGTGCCAGGAATATCCCGCGCGCAGCCACACCCAGAGCCCGTGAGGCTCCGCCACGATTCGCTCGAGCTGCGGCAGCGCCTCGGCAATCGGCTCCCAGCCAAGCGGCAACGACGCCCCCTGCACGCTCCACCTAAGCGCTCGCTCCGCCCCGGTCACGCTCGCCGGAACAGGGGCGGCATGGCCAAGACCTGGCACGGATCGCTCGAGTTCGGTGGGCAAGGCGTCGGGTCCGACGCTTGCCGGGGAACCGTCGGACCCGTGGCTCACGCGAGCGCCCCCACCGCGAGCTTCGCGATAAACGCTCCCACCCACGCGAGCGCAAACATGTAGAAGAAGGCGAGGGCAGGCCATGTCCACGAACCGGATTCGCGACGCAGCGCCGCGATGGTACTAGTGCACTGCAGCGCGAACACGAAGAACACGAGGAGCGCGGCTATCGTGCCTGGCGTGAAGAGGAGCTGGCCTTCGTGCGGTCCGGGGCCCCACGTGAGAGAGGAGAGAGTATCGCCGGGGTTTTCTGGATCGGACGCACTCGCGATCTGCCCGAGCGTCGAGACGAACACTTCGCGCGCGCCGAGCGAGGCAACGACACCGACGCTCACGCGCCAATCGAAACCGAGGGGCTCGAACACGGGCTGGACGGCCTTGCCGAGGCCCGCGCCGTAGGAATGCTCAAGCTGGTAGGTCGCGACGGCCGCCGAATCGGACTGGTCGATGCCCGCGGCCGCGAGCTCCGCATCGCCCACGGCAGGGAGGTTGAGCAGCGCCCACAGCACGAGTGTGAGCAGGAGGATGATGCGTCCCACCTTCGTGAGAAAGCCCTTCACGGGAATCCACGTGTTCGTCACGAGCTCGCGCACCGTTGGGATGCGGTAGGTGGGCATCTCCATGTAGAAGGGGAGGTTTGCCCGACCGCGCCCGAAAATCTTCGAGAACACCCACGCCGAGCCCATCGCGGAGCATGCCCCAAGCACGTACAACCCAAAGAGCGCCGCGCCCTGCGCACCGATCACTCCGCCGAGGCGGGCATCGGCCGGGATCAGCATCGCAATCAACATCGTGTACACGGGAAGGCGTGCCGAGCACGTCATGAGCGGGATCGTAAGCATCGTCGCGAGCCGATCCTTCGCCGAGGGAAGCGAACGCGTGGCCATGATGCCAGGAATCGCACACGCGAGGCTCGAGAGCATCGCGACGAACGCCCGGCCCTCGAGGCCCGCGCCCGCCATGACCCGATCCATGAGGAACGCCGCCCGCGACATGTAGCCGGACGCCTCGAGGATGGCAAGCGCGAAGAACAGCAGGAAAATCTGGGGAACGAACGTGAGAACGCCGCCCACGCCACCGATCAAGCCATCGGCCACGAGACCGGCGAGCCAGTCAAGAGCGATATTTTCGCGCGCGACATCTCCGAGGAGCGCAAAGCCCTCTTCGATCCAGCCCTGAATGGGCGCAGCGACCGTAAAAATAAGTTGGAACAGCGCAAACATCGCTGCAAAGAACACGAGGCTGCCCCACACGGGATGCAGCAGCACCGCATCGAGCTTGCGGGTGCGGGCGTGGGTGCCGGGCGCGCGATAGTGGGCGGCCTCGAGCACCGACTCGATCCACGCGGCGGAGCCCTTCGGGTTGGTGGGCGCGGGTACGGCGGGGCTCGGCCAGTCCTCTTCCGACGCCAGCTGGGCTTTCAGCGCGTCAAGCTCTCGGTGGTTTCCGGCCGTCACGACGAGAACGCGGTGGCCAAGCGCCTTCGACAGTGCCGCGACGTCCACGCTGCCGCCGCGCTCAAGGAATTCATCGGCGTGGGTGAGCGTCACGAGGATCGGCAGACCCGTGCGCTGAAGCTGCGCGATGAGCCCGAGCGAACGACGCATACTCGTGGCATCGAGCACGGCGATGAGCGCATCCGCGCGGCTTTCATCGCTGAGAGATTCGAGAACAACCTGCTCATCGGGGCTAATGGGGTCAAGAGAGTAGGTGCCCGGGAGATCCTCCACCTGGGCATCGATTCTCGCGCCGGAGACGTCCCGCACTTCAACGCTACCCACGAACCTGCTGACCGTGACGCCCGGGTAGTTCGCGACCTTCGCCCGCATGCCCGTGAGGGCGTTGAACACCGTGGATTTACCGGCGTTCGGGTTGCCCACGAGCGCAAAACGGCGCGCACCGGTATCGCGCGGCGCTTCCGGCGCCGCATCGTGGCAGGTCATGCTGCCTTCTTCTCGACCGAGTTGTTGGGGTGCTCATCCCCAACGTGCACGAGGATGCGTGCCGCGTCACGCTTGCGCAGCACGATTTCACAGTCGGCAACGCGGAACACGAGGGGGTCACGCATGGGTGCCTTGCGCACGAGTTCCACCTCAAGGCCGGGGTGGAAGCCCAGGTCAAAGAGACGCCGACATAGCACCGAGTTCGCCTCGCGATAGGCGGCGATCACCGCGGTGACCCCCTTCGGCAGCTCATTGAGTGCAATGGTCGAAGCGAACGGGCAATCGAGAGTGCACACGAGCGCGCGGGAGGTGAGCTCCTCGGCGAGCGCGTCCATCTCGGTGTAGGCAACTGACATATTTGCAAGGTTAGCATTGCCTAATCTAACTAGGAAGGGATGTGCGGCACGCCACCGCCCCCTCTGCCCACACACCTGTCGCGTTCACCGATCTGAATACTCAGTGAACGAGCTGCAAAATTTGCCTCTCTGTCTTGCCGAAAAATCCCCACGATTGGTCTTCTTAAAGTGGTTTTAGAAAACCGCTCACTTCCGCCACTCTCCGCAATCCCTACACCCCAAAGGAGACCATCATGGCCACGTCCCCGATCGCCCGCCGATCCCTCCTCGCCGCTGGCGGGGCCGCCTTCGCCGCCGCCGCCGCAGGATGTGGCGGCGGAAACAAGGCCGCCATCAAGGACGCCACGAACGAAATTGGCGACGACCCGAAAAAGATCAAAGGCACGATCACCTACGCCTACTGGGACATCAACCAAGAGGCGATGCTCAAAGACGTAATGAAGGCCTTCAATGAGAAGTACCCGAACGTCAAGGTTCAGCTGAACATGGTGCCGTTCAAGGACTACTTCACAAAGCTCCGCGCCCAAGCGTCCTCCAAAGCTCTGCCCGACGTGTTCTGGATGAACGGCCCGAACTTCCGCTCCTACGCTGAAAACGGCCAGCTCGCCTCCCTCAAAGCCCTCGTCGACGACGGGCTCATCGACCCGAACAAATACCCGAGCGCACTCGTCGACATGTACACGGTCGACGGCGAACTCTTCGCGACGTGCAAGGACGTCGACTGCGTGGGCATCTGGTACAACAAGAAGCTCTTCGACCAGGCCGGCGTTGCGTACCCCGACGAGACGTGGACTCTCGAGACCTACAAGGAAAAGGCACTCGAGCTCACCGACAAGCTTCCCGACGGCGTGTGGGGCTGCGCCGAGGTGTTCTCGCGCACCGCGTCCTACTACCACTCGATCGCCATCAACGGCGGCTGGGTCATCTCTGACGACAAAACGAAGTCCGGATACGACGATCCGAAGACCATCGAAGGCGTGAAGTTCTGGCGCGACCTCATTGAGATCGGCGCATGCCCCAGCCGAGAGTTCCTCGCCGAAAACTCGTGCTACGGCATGTTCGAAGGCGGGCAGGTGGCCATGCAGTGGTCGGGCAACTGGCGAGTCGGTGCGCTCATCGACTCCTCCGTGAAGGACGATTGCGCCGTCGCGTACCTGCCCGGCGGCGACGACCGCAAGACAGCCGTGCACGGCCTCGGCCACGTGATCTCTGCACACACCGAGGATCTCGCGGCCTCCCAGGCCCTCGTGACCTTCCTCGCGGGCGAAGAAGCCGCAAAGATCAGCGCTGAATCTGGCATCGCGCTCCCCGCCCTCGAAGGCACCCAGGATCCGTACGTCGACGCCCAGCCCGGCTATAACCTCGAGGTCTTCGTCGACCAGGCACACAACTACGCCGCACCCTTCCCCGTCTCGAAGACGTGCCCCGAATGGGAAGAGCTCGAGGGTGAACACCTCTCGAAGGTCTTCGACGGGGAGATCTCCGCGGAAGAAGGCTGCAAGGCACTCGCGAAAGCCATGAACGAGGTGCTCAAGAAGGAAAATAGCTAAGCCTTCGAGCGCGCGCACGCGCACTGGCCCGCTTCCCCAACCGGGGAGGCGGGCCAGTAGCGTAAAAGGAGGTACCGCATACGGCATGCAACCGTCGGAACCCAAACCCTAACCGGGCTCAGGCGCGCACCTACCCCTTAACTGAACCCTCCGTGAGGCCACCGCGCCAGAAGCGCTGCAACACGAGGATGAGGATCGCGAGCGGGATCACTGACAGCAGCGCGCCGCCGGTCGTAAGCTGGAAAAACTCCGGCAAACGGTCCGTTTGCGCGCGCCAGTTATCGAGGCCCAAAGTGATCGGGTAGAGCTTCTCATCCGCAAGCATCACGAGCGGAAGGAAGTAGTTATTCCAGATCGCCACGAACTGGAACAACAGAATCGTGACCACCGCCGGCGTGAGCTGGGGAAGGGCAAGCCTGTGAAACAGCCCAATCTCGCTGACGCCATCGATTCGCCCCGCTTCGAGCATCGAATCCGGTACAGCTGCACTCGCGTAGATTGACGCGAGAAACAGGCCGAACGGGCTCACGAGCGAAGGAATGAGCACCGACCAGTACGTGTTCGTGAGACCCACGCTCGAGAACAGGAAGAACAGCGGGAGCGCGGTTGCGGTGCCCGGAACGAGCACGCCACCGAGCACGAACGCGTACACGGCCCTGCGGCCGGGGAAGCGGTATTTCGCGAGTGCATACCCCGCGGCAACCGCGAAGTATGTGGCAAGCACCGAGCCAATGCCCGAATAGAGCAGTGAGTTCAGCGCCCAGCGCGAAAAGATCCCACCATTGGCGGTGAACACGGCCTTGAGGTTGTCGAAAAGAAGGAATTCTTTGCCAAACCAGAAGCCGCTCGTACCAAACAGGTCCTCGGTCGATTTCGTCGCGTTCACGATCACCCAATACACCGGCACAAGGAAGTACATCGCGACGATCGCCAAAAGCGCCGTCACAATGATCGTCGTCGCCGGCTTGCGACCAGCCGAGCGGGCACCCGAACGCTGATCCCGCTCAAGGCGCATAGCCTGCTTCTTCCTCGAACGTTCGCTGACGTGCGTCGTGTGCGTGGCGCTCATCGCTTCCTCTCCGCCCACGAGGAGATCCCGAGAGCAATGGCCGAAAGAACAAAGGCCGAGACCGCGATGATCACGGCCTGCGCCGCCGCCATCCCCACCTCGTTGTATTGGAACGCGTACGCGTAGGCGCTCATGTTCGGCGTGTATTCGTTCGTGATGCCCGAGCTCATCGTCATCAGCAGGCGAGGCTCCGCGAACAGTTGGAGCGTGCCGATGATCGAGAAGATGATCGTCAGCAAAAGCGCCGGCCGAATGAGTGGCAACTGAATTGAAGTCACGATCTTCAGCGGGCCGGCCCCATCAATGCGGGCGGCTTCGTACAACTCACCGGGAATGGCCTTGAGCTGGGCGATGATGATGAGCATGTTGTAGCCCGTATACGTCCAGGTCACGATGTTCGCGATCGACCACAGCACCATGTCCGGGCTCAGGAAATCGGCCTCAATTCCCACAAGCTGAAGCGCATCAACAATGGGGCTCAGCCCGGGGATGTACAAGAACGACCAGAGAATCGTGGCGATCACGCCCGGAATGCCGTAGGGCAAAAAGTAGGCGCTTCGAAAGAATCCAGGCCATTTCGCGGCGGCGCTTTCGAGGAGGAGCGCGAGCACTGTCGCGGCGACAATCATGACGCTCACCTGCACGACGCCAAAGAGGATCATGCGGCCGATCGAGGCCACAAAGTTCTGGTTCGCGAGCGCGGCGATGTAGTTATCGAGGCCCGCGAACGAGCTCTCGATCCCACCCTCGCCGAGGAGGCCGTGGCGCTCCACGGTCGTGAAGCTGTAGCCCACCGCCATGATGATCGGCACCACCATCGTGCCGATGAACAGCACCAAAAACGGTGCCATAAGGACCCAGGGTGCCCACTTCGCTTTCATCGCGCCTCCTCCGCGTTGAGGCCCATGCCTTGCATAATCTCGGTGATGTCCTTCTGCGTGACCGCAAGGAGGTCCACGAGGGGCTGCTCGCCATTGATCGCTTTCGTCATTCCGGTGCCCACGACATCCATGAAGCGCTGCATAAGTGGCGCCCATGTCCATTCGAGGTTCTGCCCCTCCGCCATGGGCACCATGACCTCCTCGTTGTAGTTTTGGCCCGAGAAAAACTCTGACGGTTGCGTGCGGGACTGACCGATGTAGTCCGCCGACGGCGACCAGCCGATACCGCAGTTCTCGATCATCGCGTCGATTCCCTCGGGGCTCGTGCACATCCACGTGCAGAATTCGAGGGCCTCGGCCGGGTGCTTACTTGTGGAGAGGATCGCCGCTGATGAGCCGCCGTGGGCTCCCGAGGCGTAACCGTCGTCCCACGTGGGCATGGGCGCGACCGCCCACTTTCCCTTGGCGCCCGGCACCGCTTCGATAAGGGCGTCGCTCCACGATCCGGAGATCGTGCTGAGCACCTTGCCGTCACCCGTGGCCGCCATCCATGGCGTCGAAAAGGCGCCGTAACCGGTGCCCACGAGTTTGTCGGCGAGAATGCCGTCCCAGAACTCGGCAACCTTGAGCGACTTCTCGTCGGTCATGTTGATGATCCATCCATCGCCCTCGGGCTTGAACCACGTGGCGCCGGCCTGCATCGCCCACATCACGAAGTAGGAGCCGTCGCTCGGATCGAGGGTGAAGATCGTCTTTCCCGCATCCTTGACCGCCCCCGCAACCTCGCGGAAATCCTCCCATGTGGACGGTGGCGTCAGGCCAAGCTCCCCTTCGAGCACCTCGCGGTTATAGAAGTTTGCGACGGGGCCCGTGTCTTGCGGAACACCCCAGACCGACTCGCCCACTTGGGCCTGCGCGAAGGCACCCGCGTCGAATTTGTCCTTGGCAATGCCGTAGCGCGAGAGGTCCACGAGTGCGCCCGCGAGGGCGAACTCGGGGACGGAGCGAAGTTCCACCTGCGCGATGTCGGGACCGCCGCCTGCGGCTACAGCGGAGAGGATCTTCGCGTAACCTCCGCTCCCGCCGCCGGGGATCCACGACGCTTCCACGTGGATGCGGTCTTGGCTCTTGTTGAACACGTCGGCGACCTTCTGGAGGTCTTTCACCCACGCCCAGTACGTGAGCTTCACGCGCTCTTTTGAGGGTGGGATTGTGGCTTCGGCGTTCACCGAGCCGGGGTTGGGTGGGGCGCAGCTCGCGAGGGCACCCGCGAGTGCGGCGCCTGTTCCGGCGAGCGCGGTACGCCGGGTGAAGGGTTGCATGTGACCTCCTTGTCGATCCGCCACGGTGGGGGCCCTCGACTTCGGGTCGACCCGCACCCATGCGGCCTGCATCACAGTGGTGTCATCATACGTCTACCTCGACGGGACTGCGGTAACTAGCTCACTATGCGACCGCCCAAAAGGAGAAAAACACCCTAGGTATCGCAATTTTCGGAACCCCTGACACGGTTACTTTCTCCGGGAGGGCGATGCGACTGGAACAATGGGGACATGGCTGAGTTGGTGGACATCGCACCCGGGATTCTCGTGCACACTTCGCGCAAGGACGCACTCAACAGCATCGTTCTCGCGTCGATTAGCGAGGCGATGCTCGTAGATCCGGGCTGGGAGGCAGCGGAGCTCGACGACCTCGCGGTGCAGCTCGCCGAGCGGGGCCTCACCGTCCTCTCAGGCTTTGCCACTCATGCTCACCACGATCACGTGCTGTGGCACCCTGCCTTCGGGAACGCCCCGCGTTTGGCCTCCGCGGCAACGGTGCGCCTCGCCGGCGCCGAACGCGAGGATCTCCTCGCGCATGCCACCGCCGATGATCCCGCACTCGAGGCGCGACCCGAGCTTCTCGCGCTCATCGGGCGCCTCTCTCCCACGCCCCAAGCTCCAGCGAACTCTCATCACACGTGGCTCCCTCGCGGCGCCGCCCCGTGCGGCTTCGAACCCCAGCTACTCACCCACGATGCTCACGTGCCGGGTCACACCGCGCTGTGGCTTCCAGAGCAAAGGATCCTCATCGCGGGAGACATGCTTTCGAGCACGGAACTTCCCCTGCCCGATCTTGAGCAGCACGAATCTCGCGCACGCCTACTCCAAAAGCGAAGCATCGACCCCTTCACCGCCTATCTCGAGGCCCTGGACCTCCTCGAGCCCTATGCGCGAAAGGCACGCCTCGTTATCCCTGGCCACGGCCCCCTCGGCACCGATGCCCTCGAAAGACTCGAGCGGGATCGGGCCTACCTCACAGCGATTCTCAACGGCGATGACCCTCGCGATGAGCGTCGAGCAACACGGGGCATGGAGGCGTGGCATGCGCGGCTCGTGGAGGCGGCGGTGGAGCGCAGGTAACCGTCGGATCCCTCCCCAACCGAGGTGGAGAAAACTGCAGGTGCGCGCCCACAACCGCTCTCAAAACCCGGTTATCGACTCCTCTATTGAAGGCGAGCACAAAAAGGAAACCCCCGGCCCGCCACAAATGGCGGAACCGGAGGTCAATCCCTTTACCCTTATCCCCGCGCGAAGGAGTCACGTTTCACCGTGATCCGTGCGCGATGAGTTAAGGCAACTACGTCTTCCTTGGAAAATCCGGAATGCGCGCTCACGATTGGCTGCAATTCCTGCAATCTTGCTCAAAACCCGCACAAAACACCAGGCCAGAGCGTTGCGTTTCAGCCGCCAAGCACTCCAGTTCACATGAAAAAGTTCGAGCGGTTCCGGCGGCACGCCGCAGGCGTAAGCACATCGCGGTGCAGGCGGGAGCGAAGGCCCCAGTCCGACGCCACCCCGCCCCAAACATTGCTAATTTCATCAATGTGTGCGCCGGCTCACGCCAATAACGTGACCTTTGAAACCACAAGCTGCAATGGACCAAAGTCCCGCCTACGCTTAAAGCGTCACAGACTCAACGCTGGTCTTTTCGGCGTTTTCGCCGCGGGCCAGACGAACATCCGCGAAAGGGATGAAACTCCATGGCGAAAAAGACACTCGCCCAGCACACCGTTGATCAACTCGTCTCGATGGGCGTCGAGCGCATCTACGGCGTTGTTGGCGACTCCCTCAACCCGATCGTGGACGCCGTGCGCACGACCAAGGGCATCGAGTGGATCCATGTGCGCAACGAAGAGGCCGCCGCGTTCGCTGCTGGCGCCGAGGCTCGCGTGACGGGCAAACTCGGCGTGTGTGCCGGTTCATGCGGCCCGGGCAACACCCACCTCGTGCAGGGACTCTACGATGCCCACCGCGACTCGGTCCCGGTTCTCGCGATCGCCTCGCACATTCCGAGCCCCAAGATCGGCACGGGCTTTTTCCAGGAGACCCACCCCGAACTCCTTTTCAATGAGTGCTCGGCCTTCTGCGAAATGGTCAATTCCGGCAATCACGGTGCGCAGATGCTGCATAACGCGGCACAAACCGCACTCGCGAAGAAAGACGTGTCGGTTCTCGTGATCCCTGGCGATATCGCAAGCCAGGACGTCACGATCGAGGCCACCCGCACCCTCACCACGACTTTCGGTGCGGTTCAGCCGCAGGCTTCGGTCGTTGAGGAGCTCGCACACCTCGCAAACTCCGCCAAGAAGATCACGCTCTTCGCGGGCGCGGGCATCGAGGGCGCACGCGCGGAAGTCCTCGAGCTCGCCGACACCCTCAAGGCCCCGATCGGCCATGCGTTCGGTGGCAAGGAGTTCATCCAGTACAACAACCCCTTCGACGTGGGCATGAGCGGTCTGCTCGGTTACGGCGCCGCCTACGAAGCAACCCACGAGTGCGACCTGCTGATTCTTCTCGGAACGGACTTCCCGTACTCGGAGTTCCTCCCGCACGAGGGGAAGCCGAAGGTCGTGCAGATCGATGCGGACGGCTCGCGCCTTGGCCGCCGCGTGCCGCTCGATCTGGGCATCCACGGCGATGTGGCTCTCACGATTCGCGCGCTCCTTCCGCAGCTCAAGCAAAAGAAGAACCGTTCGTTCCTCAACTCGATGCTGCGCAAGCAGGAGAAGGAACTCACGCACGTCGTGAACTCGTACACGAAGCGGGCGTCGCGCCTCAAGCCGATTCACCCGGAGTATGTCGCGAGCCTCCTCGACGAGTTCGCCGACGACGATGCCGTGTTCACGGTCGATACGGGCATGTGCAACGTGTGGGCCGCACGCTACATCGAGCCGAACGGCAAGCGTCGCATCTTCGGTTCCTTCCGCCACGGCACGATGGCGAATGCCCTCCCTCAGGCGATCGGCGCGTCCGCTGCGCAGCCGAACCGCCAGGTGATTTCGATGAGTGGCGATGGCGGCCTCGGAATGCTCATGGGCGAACTTCTCACGGTGCGCCTGCACCAGTTGAACACGAAGATCGTCGTGTTCAACAACTCGAGTCTCGGCATGGTGAAGCTCGAGATGCTCGTGGCGGGCCTTCCCGACTTCGAGACCGACCACGATTCGGTGAACTTCTCGAAGATCGCCGAGGGCGCGGGTATCCCCTCGATCCGTATTGAGAACCCCAAGACTCTGCGCAAGGACCTCAAGAAGGCCCTCGCGGTACCCGGCCCGATGCTCATCGACATCGTGACCGATCCGGATGCGCTCGCGATGCCCCCGAAGATCACGCTCGAACAGATGAGCGGCTTCGCGACCGCGGGCGGCAAGATTGTGCTCGAAGGCGGCGTGGGCAAGATGGTCAATCTTGCGAAGTCGAATGTGCGCAACATTCCGCGACCCGGAGCGTTCTTCTAAGAACACTCGCGAGCGCGTAAGGCGAAAGGCGGTCTCCTTTAGGAGATCGCCTTTTGCAGTTGGTCGGCGGCGATGCGCACGGATTCGAGCATGTCGAGGTCGCGTGAGGAGTCGCTTCCCTGCCACGTGACAGCCACGGCGGCCACGGGCCACTTAGCGCCATCGAACACGGGGAGGGCAACGGAGCGGTGCCCGTCGAGAACCTCGCCGTTTTCCACGGCATAGCCGCGAGTGCGCGTGTCGCGAGCATCGGCGAGCGCCCGGGCAACGGGGAAGGCTGGGCCAACGTCGGCACCGAGATGAGGCTCGAGCACGGTTTCCCCCGTGAACACCGCGGCGAGCTGATTGGCGGGCAGGGCACTGAGGATCGCGCGTCCGCTTGCGGTGAGGTGTGCGGGCACGCGCACGCCCACGTCGGTGGGGTATGACGCGGGCTTGTTGAGTCGTGCTTCAACCACGTAGAGAACGTGGCGCCCCTGCAACACCGCGACGTGGGAAATTTCGCCGACCCGATCCGTGAGGCGTTCGGTCACGCGTTTGCCGAGGCGGGCGAGCGGGGCCTGGCGGGTGTAGCCGAAGCTCAGTTCGTAGGCGGAAGGGCCAAGACCGTAGGCGTGAAGGTCCGGGTAGTGCAGAACGAAGCCCTGGTCGAGGAGTTCGGCGAGGATGTCGTAGGTGCTCGAACGGGGAATATCGAGTTCGCTCGCGATGCGTGAGGCGGCGATGGGCCTCGAGCGCTGTGCGAGGTAGGTGAGGATCCTCAGCGTTGAGGCGGCTGCGGGTACTTTCGACGGCATGGGGGACACACTATCGGGCGCGCCTGGAGCGAATCTATTTGGATACAGTCCGCCCACCCATAATGGAGGGCGTGAACACGTTGAGCAGCATCGAAAGCAGTCCGTGGCAGGGTCGAGTCGACGGTGAGGGGACGGCGCATGCGCGCTGGCATCAGCGCGTGTCGCTCGTGAGCGAGGATCGCCCGCCCGTAGGCCCGCACGTCGCTCTCGCAGGCTTCGCCTCGCACGAGGGGGTGCGCCGAAACCATGGTCGCGTAGGCGCTGCGGAGGCGCCGCGGGCTTTGCGTTCGGCTCTTGCGGGCATGGCGCTTCACGGCCCGCTCGGCACGGGCGAGGCGGCTCTCGTGGACTGGGGTGACGTGGCGACGGTCGGCGAAGCGCTCGAGGAGGCACAAGCGGAGATGGGGCATCTCACGGCCCGTGCGCTCGGCGCGGAGGGGAATCGCCTCACGCTCGTGCTCGGTGGTGGTCATGAGACCGCATGGGCGAGTTACCTGGGGCTGCGCGAGCACTTGGGTGCGTGCGGGTCAGCGAAAGAAAGCACGCCTCGCCCTGGGGGCCCGGGGTCCGACGCATGCCAGCTCCCGTCGTGGGGTGTTCTCAACCTCGATGCCCACTTTGATCTTCGCAGCGCTCCCACGCCCACGAGCGGGACTCCGTTCTTGCAGATGGCGGAGGCGGAGGCGGCCGAGGGGCGCGCCCTCAACTATGCCGTTTTGGGTATCGCGGAGCCGGGCAATACGCGCACACTGTTTGAGACCGCAGATGAGCTCGGCGTTCAGTACCGCACGGATCTCGAGTGCCTTGAGATGGGCGCCGCGGGTGTCACGCGTTTCGTGGAGGAATTCGCGGCGAGCGTGGATGTTCTCTACCTGACGATCGACCTTGATGTTCTTCCCGCCCACACGGCCCCGGGGGTCTCGGCACCAGCAGCTCTCGGCGTGGATCTTCCCATCATCGTGGCGGCGGTGCGGGCAGCGGCGGCGTCGGAAAAACTCGCACTCATGGACGTTGTCGAGTTGAACCCGCGCTTCGACGTTGATGGACGCACGGCAAAATCGGCGTCCCGTCTCGTGAGCGAGGCCACGCATCTCGTGGCTAGCTGACTAGGATAAGGGTCACCCCTGTCCCTGCACCCGAGGAGATGCCATGAGCACTCAGGCAACCCCCGAAAACCTTTCCTCGAGCCCCGGTTTCATCGAGCACCAGGGCATCGAGATCGTCGCGGAATCCGAACGCACGGCGAAGCCGAGCGACCTTTTCTGGCCGTGGTTCGCCGCAAACATCTCGGTGTTCGGCATGGGCTACGGCAGCTACATCCTCGGTTTCGGCGTGAGCTTCTGGCAGGCCACGCTCGTGACCCTCATTGGCATCCCGATCTCGTTCTTCCTGTGTGGCCTGATCGCGATTGCGGGCAAGCGCGGGAGCGCCCCAACGATGGTGCTCTCTCGTGCGGCGTTTGGCGTGCATGGCCAGAAGGTTCCCGGAATCGTCTCGTGGCTCACCTCGATCGGGTGGGAGACGTTCCTGTCGATCATGGCGGTTCTTGCGACGGCAACCGTGTTCTCACGCCTTGGCCTTCCCAGTGGCACGCCCGTGCTCGTTGCCGCGACGGTTGCGGTTGCTGCGCTCATCGTCGTCGCGAGCGTGCTCGGCTATCACACGATCATGAAGCTGCAGTCGGTTCTCACGTGGATCACGGGCGCCATCACGATCCTGTACGTGCTCCTCACGTTCTCTCATATCGATTTCGACGCGATTCTCGCGGTCCCGAACGGCACGCCGCAACAGGTCATTGGCGCGCTCGTGATGGTCATGACCGGCTTTGGCCTCGGCTGGATCAATATCGCCGCCGACTGGTCGCGATACCAAAAGCGCGAAACCTCCGACGGCGCGATTATCTGGTGGAACACGTTCGGCGGTGCGATCGCCCCGGTGCTCCTCGTGTTCTTTGGCGTGCTCCTCGTGGCCTCGGATCCCTCACTGAGCGATGGCATCGTGAATGATCCGATCGGCACGCTCGCCTCGATCCTCCCGATCTGGGTGCTCATCCCGTTCTGGCTCACCGCTGTCCTCGCGCTCGTGTCGGGGGCCGTGCTCGGCATCTACTCCTCGGGCCTCACGCTGCTCAGCCTGGGCATTGATATCCCGCGCCCCGCCGCGGCCGCGATCGACGGCGTGATCCTCACGGCGGGCACGATTTACGTGGTGTTCTTCGCGCACGACTTCCTCGGCCCGTTCCAAAGCTTCCTCATCACGCTCGGTGTTCCGCTCGCGGCATGGGCGGGCATTCTTATCGCCGATATCCTCACGCGCCGCGTGGACTACGACGAACAGGCATTGTTCGATGCACAAGGCCGCTACGGCTCGGTCGATTGGATCTCGATCGCGACGCTCATCGTGTGCTCCGTGCTCGGCTGGGGGCTCGTGGTCAACGGCTTCGCGGAAGCTGCGGCATGGAACAACTGGCAGGGCTACCTCCTTGGCCCGCTCGGCGGGCGCGAAGGCAAGTGGGCGGACGCGAACCTCGGCGTTCTTCTCGCACTCGTCCTCGGCTTCGTTCTCACGTTCGTGCTGCGCCGTGGCACGATCCGCCGCCAGGAGTGGGCATGAGTACGGCGCCGACGCCTGTAGGCGCCGAGCTGACTCCTCACACTCACGTAGATCCCGCTCACGACTCCTCGAAGGCGTGGCTTCTCGTCATTGATCCGCAGGTGATTTTTGCTGAGCAGTCGTCGGACTGGGCCTCCCCCATGTGGGAGGCGGCCTGGGCGAATATCGAGCGCCTTGCGGAGGCGTTCGAGGGGCGCGTGATCCTCACGCGCTGGATTCCGACGGCTGACCGCTCGACCTCGTGGGGCGAGTATTTCGAGGCGTGGCCGTTTGCGGATGTGCCCGCGAGCGATCCGCTGTACGACCTCACTCCCGAGGCTGCCGCGCTCGGCGCCTCGCACGTGATTGATGAGCCGACGTTCGGCAAGTGGGGCACCCAACTCACGGCGATTACGGGCGGGAGTCCGCGTCTCGTCGTGGCGGGAGTGTCGACCGATTGCTGCGTGATCTCAACCGTTTTGCCCGCGGCCGATTCGGGTGCGTGGATCACCCTCGTCGGCGATGCGTGCGCGGGCTCTGACCAGGGAAATCACGAGCGGGCGCTCTCAATCATGGGGCTTTTTGCGCCGCAGGTGCGTATCGCCACAACGAACGAGGTGCTGTCCCTGGGTTGACGGGAGGAGGCTCCCTATGTTGTTAATGATAGCGACTCTCATTAACAACCGTTGCTCGCGGTTTTCGCCGGGCGACATAGAAAGGTGCTCCCTTGGTCCAGACAGCCACGGCGCCGGCGCGCACTCGCGCCACGTTGCGCGCGCTCCTCGCGGCGTTCGCTTCGCTCGCCGTTATCCTCATTCCTCTCGGCTCGGCGCACGCCGCCGGGCGCCTCGTGATCGAATCCGGCCACGTCGATGCCTTCAACGTCACCGCTGAGGGCGACGCGCTCAAGCTCGACCTCAAGGAAGACGTCACCGATTCGCACGTGACTCGCAAGCCCGAAGAGGTCGAGCTTCACGTGAAGTCGGCGGCGCTCACGGACGTGCCCAAAGGGTGGCCCGGAGAAGGTAAGGGATATGCTCTTCCGCTAACGCAAAACCCGAATCTGCTGTGGCCCGGATGGGACACACTGGGGGCACAAGGCACGGGCTTCGATGAGTCGATCAAGCTCAAGTTCGACGCGGTCGAGGGTCCCGGCAAGATCCACCTCTTCTCCCAGGCTAATTTCGGTGGCGTTGCCTCCGTCCTCGAGAACGACAGCACTGAGCTTCAAACCGGCTCCGTGCGCAACCAGGCCAAGTTCGCTCACACCCACGCCAACTGGGTCTTCACGAAGCCCGGCGTGTACACGCTGACCCTCCACGCCGAGGGCACGAAGGGTGGCAAGAAGGTCTCCTCGAACAAGGCGACCTACACCTTCACCGTGGGCGATGAGTTCAAGGGCAAGGCCGACGCCAAGGCTGAAAAGCCGGCACCGGCTCCCGCCCCCGCACCGGCTCCTGCACCGGCACCGGCACCGAAGGACTCGACGACACCCGAGAAGCCGTCGGACACCGCACCCACCGCGGAAGCGCCTGCGCCGAAGGACTCCACCGAGCCTGCCGCGCCCGCAAATCCCGCACCCGCGGATGAGTCGAAGCCTCGCACTTCCGCACCGAAGGCCAAGGCGCCGGAAAAGCCCGCCGCACCCGCGCCGAAGGCGAAGCCTAAGGCTAAGGCTGCGGCGCCAGCCCCGGAGGCCAAGAAACCGGCAAAGCACGCTGCTCCCGCGACACCGGCAGCGCCGGAAGCCCCCGCCAAGGAAGAGCCGAAGGCGCCCGTGTGCACCGCGACCGAAGTCGTGCGCGACGCCACGCAGGACGAAATCAAGGCCGCGACGAGCACCTCGAAGGCCAAGGTTGGCGGCTCGTACACGATTCCCGCGAACACGCACGTGCACCCCAACTGGGTGTTCTCCAAGCCCGGCACCTACAAGCTGAAGATCCGCCAGAGCGCGAAGGGCAAGGACGGTAAGACCTATTCCGACACCGCTACGCTCACGTTCAACGTGGGTAGCAGCTCGGGCGCCACGAGCGGCCACTTCGACTTCGGTTCACGCTTCGAGAACGGCAAGCTCATCTCGTCGATCAAGGACGACCGCACGTCACCCGCAAAGTGGGTTGACCCCTCCTCCATCTCGTTCGGCCTCGGCAACGCCGCAAAGGCAAAGGCCCCCGCGGGCATCGAGTTCATCGCCCCCGCAGGCTCGGACGTGTGGATGATCGGCTCGACTCAGGCCCCGAGCGTTCCGTGGGTCGGCGCGAACTCGATGCACCCCTCGATCATTCAGAATACGACCGGCGAAATCACGCAGACCCTTGTGTCCGCAAGCGGCCCGGGCAACGTGGGCGTGTTCACCTCGGGCAACTTCGGCCAGATCGTTGGCCAGAAGTGGTACTCCTCGACCGCCGGATCGGGCTCGAGCGTGAGCGCCGCAAGGGACCGCAAGAGCGCGAAGATCGGCCAGATCTTCAAGGACGGCAAGGGCTACAAGATTGTCGACCTCAAGGGCAAGACCGAGGACGGCGCCGACTGTGAGCTCAGCGCCGACCAGATCGTGGAGGCGGGCGGCTCCGCCGACTACGCCAAGTCCGTGACAGGCGACGCTCCCGCGGGTTCCGCTTCGGGTCTTCCGCGCACGGGCGCTGAGGTGACCGGCCTCGCCGGCACCGCCGCAGCGCTCATCATCGTGGGCGCTGGCACGGCAGTGGCGAGGCGCCGCTTCCAGTGACCTCCACCCCTCAACTGCGGCGGCGCTCCGTGCTCCTGGGCGCCGCCGCCTGCTCTCTCGGCGCGATCATTCTGCCTGGCCGCACCGCGCGCTCGAGCGAGGATCCTCGCCCGCGCGTCGTGGCAACGACCGGCATTCTCGCCGATCTCGCAAAGAACGTCGCGGGTCCCGATGCACTCGTCACGTCCCTCATCCCCGAGGGTGGCGACCCGCACTCGTTCGAGCCTCTCCCCCGCAACGTCCGCGACATCGCGTACGCCGATCTCGCGCTGTCGAACTACCTCATGCTCGAGGAACAGGCGCTGATCCGCACGATCGACGCGAACCTTCCCGCTGGCTCGACGCACCTCGCGCTCGCCGAAGAAGCCTCGACGCGGGGCGCCACAATCATCCCCCTCGTCGAGAACCGCTCTCTCGACACGGTGTGGCTCGGCCTTCGCGTCGCGGGACGCGAACGTGGCGCCGGGCGCCTCACGCAGGTGCGTCTCGCCCTCGCCGAGAGCGACGGGCCCGGCGCCCTGCACGGGTACGTGACCGGAACATTCGGGGAGCCCCAGCGCGTCTTTGATTCGTCCGACGGCGTCTCAGCCCGCACCGATGCCATCGACCTTCCCATGGATGCCCACACGCATATGAGCTGGGCCTTTACTAAGGCAGGCGTCTATCGCGCGCGCTTTAGGGGAACGTGGAGCGGTGGTGCGCTCGGCGCCGAGTCCTCCGCCGAGGGCGACGTCTGGATCTGCGTCGGCATCTCCCCCGAGGAAGCGGCGAAAAAAGGCGCCCACGCCTCCCTTGCGAAGCGACAGGTGATTTCCGCGGGCCACGCCGACATCACGGTCGACGTTCCCTCTGGCGCGCTCGTGATGCGCATCGACGACCCCGAAGCCGACGGCGGCACGCGCGACATTGCGCTCGACGACATGGTGATCCACGTGCCCCCGAAAGCACTGCTTCCGGTCCCCGCCGATCCGGCCTTCCGATTCATCGCCCGCGGCGGAACAGACGTCTACCAGCTGCCGCAGGCCGTCCTCGGCAAGCACGTGCACGGCGAGATCGACCCGCACCTGTGGCAGGACGTCACGAACGCCCAGGCCTACGTCGAGGTCATCCGCGACCACCTGTGCGGCCTCGACCCGGACCACGCGGGCGGATACCGCTCGTGTGCGGCCACATACTTGCGCGAACTCGACGACGTCGACTCCTACGTCCAGCGTTCGATCGATTCAATCCCGCAGGCCGGCCGCGAACTCGTGACGACCCACGACGCCTACGGCTACCTCGCGAACCGCTACGGGCTTCGTATCGCCGCCGTCGTCTCCCCCTCACCGGGGCAAGAGCCTTCCATCGCGGATCGCCGCCGCCTCGCCGCGACTCTGCGCGACCTCGCCCCGAAAGCGGTCTTCCTTGAAGCCACGGCGGGACCGGTATCGACGAGCCTCGTTGATGCCGCCCGCATGGAAAAGATTCCCGTCCAGCCCATTTGGGGCGACTCCTTCACGCGCGAGGTCAATACCTACGCCGCGATGATGAGGGCCAACGCCGACTCCCTCGCGAGGGGGCTCGGTGGAAAACCCCTGGGCGATGGCGACCGACAAGCGTCGGAATAAAACCCTCCTACCAACGAAAGATGAGCTCATGACTTCCCGTTCTTCTCGCGCCCTCACGCGGCGCCACTTCGCGGCCCTCGGCGCCGGCGCACTCGGCGCCCTAGCCTGCGCCCCCGCTGCCCTCGCGGCCCCCGCACGGCCCCTCCCGCTCGATCCGACCGATGGCGCGACCGACGGTGCCGACGACCCGGCTCTCAAGCAGAAGGTGAGCGATGACGAGAAGATCGTCGAGGGCGAGAAGGTCGTGATCGATGCGCATCACGTCGATCTCGGCCCGCGCCTCATCGACGGTGAGTGGATCTTCGCCGCGCGTGACGACACGGGGGAAACCCCCACGTGGCGCATGCTCGAGGACATCGTTTTCCAGGTCCATGACCAGGGAATTCTTCCCGTTCCGGACGATGAAGCGTACTCGTTCATCAAGGCCGAATCTGGCTCTGAGGTGTACGTCGTGCCCCAGACCGAAGTGTCGGGCGTCGTGTGGCTCGGGTGGAATACGCAGGATCCCGCAGTCGTCAAAGCATGCCCGCGCGGCGTCACGCTGCGCTTCACGCACGTGTCCGGTCCCGGCCACTTCAGCCTGTTCCTCCAGCCGGGCAACTTCGCGCCGCCGCAGCAGCTCGCCGATGGCGACACGCTCGAGCAGACCCCCGCCGACGTGTTCGTGGACATCAACACGCACACGCACGCGAACTGGGTGTTCACGAAGCCCGGCGTGTATCTCCTCGCCGTGGAAGCGGTGGCCGAGGGCGAGGACGGCACGAAGTACTCCGCTGGCGGCACCCTGCGTTTCGCGGTCGGCGATGCGACCGCGCCGGATGAAGCGATGCAGGCGACGCCCGCGTGGGGCAACGACGGTGCACCGGCTGCGGGAAGTGCGAGCGATGGCGGGTCCGACGTTTCCTCGGCTCCCGGTGCTGCGAAGGATGACGCGAAGGCTAAGCCCTCGAAGGGCGCTGCCGATGACGGCGCGAGCGAAAAGACGAGCTCGAACTCTCTTCCGTGGATCGTGGGCGGCGGCGCTGCCGTGGTTGCTGCCGCGGGCGGCGGAGCCTACGCGCTCAACAAGAAGAAAAATGAGCGCGCGCGAGCCGAAGCCGAAAGCGAAGCCGCAGGCACCGGCTCCTCGGCCGCGAACCAGCCGGGCGAAGGTGGCAGGAAGTGACCTCCGCCCTCAGCGCACACCCACGTGAGGCGGCTGGTGCGACCGCGGCGGGCCACACCGACGCCGCGCTTCCGCTCTCGTGCTCGCAGCTACGTGTGAATCTCGGTGGGCGCACGGTCCTTGACGACATCAGCCTCGATATCGAGGCTGGAAGCGTCACGGTGCTGCTCGGGCCGAATGGCGCCGGTAAAACCACCCTCGTGAAGAGCCTTCTCGGGGTGCTCCCCCTCGCTTCGGGAACCGTCGAGGCGCGCGGGGAACGTGCGTACGTTCCGCAGCGCAGCGAAATGGAATGGGATTTCCCCGCGACCGCGCACGACGTGGTCATGCTCGGGCTTATTCGCAAGCTCAGCCGCTGGCGCTCCCCCGGCAAGGAGCACTACAAGGCCGTCGCGCACGCCCTGTCAAAGGTCCGCATGGACGCGATGAAGGATCGCCCGATCGGTGAGATGTCGGGCGGTCAGCGCCAACGCGTCATGATCGCTCGCGCACTTGTGCTCGAGCCTGCCGTTCTTTTGCTCGACGAGCCGTTCACGGGGCTCGATATGCCCTCGCAGGAACTCCTGAGCGACCTGTTCGTCTCGCTCGCTCGCGAGGGCTGCGCCGTGGTCATGTCGACGCACGACCTCACGCATGCGCTGCACGTCGCCGATCGCGTGGTGCTGCTCAATCGCCGAGTGATCGCCGATGCCCCGCCAAGCGAACTGCGCGACCCCGGGCCGTGGCGGGAGACCTTCCGCGTTTCCGAGCACTCACCGCTTCTTACGCACGTCGCCTCCGCGGTCGACGCCGAATCGAAAGACCACTGATGCTGACTCCTCTCGACTTCCTCACCGACCTTACGAACCCGCAGCTGACCTTCCTGCCGAAGGCTCTCGTCGTGTCAATGCTCGCGGCGCTCGTGTGCGCCGTCGTGGGCACGCACGTGGTGCTGCGAGGCATGACGTTCATTGGCGACGCTGTCGCGCACGCGGTGTTCCCCGGGATTGCGGTGGCATTCGTGCTTCAGGGCTCGTTCCTCGTAGGCGGAATCGTCGCAGGCGTCATCACGGCGATCCTCATTGCCGTTTTCGGTAACCATCACCGGTTGCGAAGCGACGCCGTGATCGGCGTGTTCTTCGTCGCGGCGTTTGCACTCGGCATCGTGGTCATGAGCCGCGCCCCCGGCTACGGCGGCTCACTTTCGAGCTTCTTGTTCGGGGCGATCACGGGCATCGAGGATTCGGCGCTCGTCACCTCCGCGGTGTTCACGGCGATCGTCCTCGCCCTCCTCGTCATCCTTCACCGCGACCTCGTTGTCGTCGGCATGGACCGCGGCTACGCTGCGGCGCTCGGCCTGCCCGTGATGCTCCTCGATATCGCCCTCTCGGTGCTCGTGACTCTCGCGGTTGTCATGAGCATCCACACGATCGGCAACATCCTCGTCCTCGCCCTTCTCGTGACCCCTGCCGCTTCGGCGCGCATGCTCACCGACCGGATCGTGCCGATGATGGCGTGCGCGGCGGCGATCGGCATGGGCAGCGCCCTGCTCGGCGTGTACTTCTCGTGGGCGCTCGATCTTCCCACGGGCGGCACGATCGTGCTCGTTGCGACGGCGATCTTCGTGCTCTCGTGGGCGCTGAGCCCCCGCCACGGGGTGCTGCGCAACAAGCGCCGGGGCGAACTCGATAACGGTGCGGAGGGAACGGAGCTCGAGGCGGCGGTCTAAGGTTTACCGTTCGCCGACCCCGCTCGCCGGGGCATCACCCCGGCGAGGAGGTCCGGCTTCCTAGGCAGCGTAGCCGCGAATCACTCGCGGCTCCTTCGTGAGGGGGTGGTCGCTCGCACCGCTCGCAAACTGGGTGAAGTAGCGGCGCAGGTCAGTACCTGCACGGTCAATCTCCTCCCACGTGGCCCCCTCGAACGGGAGCGCACTTCGCCACGAGTCCTCGCGAGAAAACAGCAGCGCGATGTCCGTGACGTGCGGGGAGCCGAATGGGTTGCCGGGCACGCTCCACGGAACCACGGCGCGGTGGGCAACACCGCCGGCCGCGCCCCACTCGTGGGCGAGTGCAGCGATGTCTTTCGTAAACACAGCCCTGCTCGCCGAATCCACGAACGTCCAGTACGCCCGCTCCCCCACGCGCGGAAGCCCCCGCAAAAAACGGGCGAAAGGCATCGAATGCGCGAAGAAGCTGCTTTCGGTTCCCACCGCACTGATAAGGAGGGGCACCTTGGGCGCGATCGCGTGCCACGCCGCGAGCACGCTTTCCTCCGGCGGAAGTGGGTCGTGGCCGTATTGGACGCCGAACGGCATCGACCCCGCGTAGCCGAAGGGCGCCGCTGCCGTTTCAATCGCCTTTTGCGCCGCGAGCAGATCGTCAAGGGACGACTCGCGCCTCACGCGCTTCTCAAGAATCCTCGCGCTGAGCGCGTTCATGCGGCTGCGCCCCTCGCGGATCCCGAGCGGCGGGCTGAGCGCGATCGCGCGGTCGAAGAGCAGCTCCTCGTCGCGGCCTTCGAGGATCGCGTGCCCCATGGCGGCGGCGTGGTGCAGGATGGCGTCGGCCCCCGCCGACTCCCCGAGTGCCGTCACTCGCGCAGCGTCCCCGCCAAACGACGAAATGTTGCGCCGAACCCACCGAAATGCCTCCGCCTGGTCGAAGAGCCCGAGGTTCGCGGGGCCGAGCGAGGAGCCGAGGAAACCGAGCACCCCGAGGCGATAGGAAACGGTCACGACGATGACTCGGCGCTCAGTCACCCACCGCGCGGGATCGCTGAACGACGAATCGCCAGCCCCGGCGACGTACGAACCTCCGTGGACCCACACGATCACGGGAAGCTTCTCACCCTCGCGGATATCACCGGGAATGGTGATCGAGAGGTGTTGGCAGTCCTCGCTCACGTCAAGGTCCCGCAGCTCGGGGCCGAAAAGCGGCGGCTCCTCCATGGCGTTTTGCGGCGCCGACGGGCTCCACTCTCGCGCTTCGAACGATCCCAGTTCGTTGACGGGAACCGGCTTTTCGAAACGTTCGGCGCGGGCGTACGGGATGCCCGTCGCGCGAATCACCGTGCCATCGCGCCACCCGGTGATGCGCCCGGCCGGCGCGTCAACCACAATGCTCTGCTCTCGTGAAAAACGCTCGGAAGTCACGACACCATCGTACGAACGCCCTTCGGCGTCCTCGAGACTAGCCTGGGGATCTCAGCCGGTGATCCCGAACCTCTCGAGCAGCTTCTTTGCCTCAGCGCCGCCCGCGTTCTGAAGGGCGAGCAGCTCGGCGTAGATGCCGCCAGAGGCGGCGAGTTCGGCGGGCGTACCGATCTCGTCAATGCGACCATCGCGCAGAGTGATGATCCGGTCAACACCCGCGATCGTCGAGAGGCGGTGGGCGATGATGATCGACGTGCGGTTCTCCATGAGCGCATCGAGGCCCGCCTGGACCTGCCGCTCGGCTTTCGTGTCGAGGGCGGACGTCGCCTCGTCGAGCACGAGGATCGGGGCGTCCTTGAGCATCGCGCGCGCAACCGCGATGCGCTGGCGCTGCCCGCCGGAGAGTTTGAGGCCGCGCTCGCCAATCAGAGTGTCGTAGCCGTCGTTGAACCGCTCGATGAACTGGCTCGCGTTCGCACGACGAGCCGCCTCGCGTACCTCTTCGTCGGTCGCGTCGGGGCGGCCGTAGGCGATGTTTTCGCGGATCGTGCCGCTAAACAGCGCCGCGTCCTGGAACACGACGCCCACGCGAGAGCGCACCACGTCGATCGGCAGATCGTTCACGTTGTGGCCGCGAAGACGCACCTCTCCGGTGCGCGTGCGGTACAGGCCGAGGATCAGGTTCACGATCGTGGATTTACCGCCGCCGGACTCGCCGACAAGCGCGACCTTCTCCCCCGAGTCCACGTGGAAACTCATGTCGTGCAGGACGTCGTGGTTCTCTTCGTAGGCGAAGTTCACGTGGTCGAAAACGATGCGCGGGGCACCCTCCACCGCCTCCGGGAACGATCGTCCGTCGGCAAGCGTCGGCCATACCTCGACCTTCGTGTCCATGACCGCGAAATAGTCTTTCGACCCGGCAACCGCGCGCTGCGACGTGTCCACGACCCAACTCATGTTCTCGATCGGGTTGCGCACGAGGTTCATGAGCTGGATGAGGATGACCATGTCACCGACCGAGAAGTCGCCCTGAACCGTGCGGATGAAGATGATGAGGTACAGCACCGCGAACGCGAGATTAAGTGCCGCGAGGCGGTAGACATCCATCTTGTGCCAGTGGACCGACTGCTCTTTCGTGATCGCGTCGGTGCTGTTGAAGCGCTTCGTGAACGAGGCAAGTTCGCTCTTTTCTCGCACGAAGCTCTTGACCACGCGGATCTGGCCCACGACCTCCGCGAAGCGGCCCGAGGCGATGTCGATCTGCTCGTTCTTCTCACCTTCGAGTCGCTGCCACTTGACGCTCGTGAGGGAGGTCAGCCACAGGTACAGCGGGAACATGATGAACAGGATGAGGGCGAGCGGCCACCAGTACCACGCGCTGATCGCGAGCACGGCGATCGCGGTGATGATCATCGAGATGAAGGCGTTTGAGGCGATCTTCGCGAACGTTCCAATTTCGGCAATCGAACGGTTCAGGCGCGAGACGATCGTGCCCGTGAGTTCTTCGTCGTACCAGCGCTGCGGGAGGTTGAGCAGCTTGTCGTAGTAGCGGACGGAGAGCATCGCACGAAGGCGGTTGCCCATGACGTCACCGAAGTACCCACCGATGTTCTGGATGAGGGCACTCGCCATGAACGCGACGAAGATCCACACGGCCGTCATGATGATGTCGTGCAGGGCTTCGTCGCGCGTGAGCGTCCCCGCCACGGCCGCAGTCGCGGTATCGGTTGCAGAGCCGATGAGGAACGGAATGACGAGGGTCATCGCGGTCGTCAGGAGCGCCGACACAATGATCGCAAGGTAGAGCGGCCACAGCTCGCTCGTAAACCGGAAAATTCTCGAAAGTGCCTTCACCCCTCCAGGGTAGGCGAGATCCGACGGTTGCCAGGCTCACGCCGTTTCTCCAATGTGAGGAACTGCTCCCGCTTTCAACAATCACGACAGGGGCGCCGACCCCGCGATAATCGCGACGTCGGCGCCCCTTCGTTTCCTCAGGTGAGGACCATTCTCGTTACTTCATGCTCTCCTTGCGCGAGCGCGCCACGAGCACGCTCCCGAGGCCAAGGAACATGAGGCTTGCGAGTGCTCCTCCAAGCTCGACGCCCGTGCGTGGGAGGGACGCGTGGGAGACCGCCGCTGGAGTGACAACTCGCGCGGGGCGTGATGCCGTGCCGGAATCGGCGACACCCGACTGGGCATCTTCACGATTCGCGCCCGTGCCCTGCTCGGCGGGGCTTTCGGCGACGCTTCCATCATCAGCGGGACCCTCGGCGGTGGTGCCTCCGTCCGTGGGCTGTGCACCCTCGGGCCCTTCAGCGTCGGCCACCTCATCACCGTCGGCGGGAGCAGGCTCGGTGGGCGCCACACCGGTATCCGACGGCTCCTCGGCCGGATCCGGCTTCGCCGGAGCGCTTGCGCCCTCAACCGTGATGCACTGCGAGTGAGTGCGGCCGTTGACCTCAACGACAAGTTCGGCGGTGCCCGGGCGGATTGCGGTGACCTCACCCGTCAGGGGGTTCACGCGGATCACGGCGCTTTCGTCAGCAGCCTCGGCTGCCTCGGAACCATCATCAACGACGACGCCCTCGCCGTAATACTGTGCGGTCACGGGCCACGCGACGGGAACCTTGCGGCCGTCCTGTTCGATGACTGCCGAGAACTCGCCTGTCTCTCCCTCCGGAAGGATCTTCGGGAGCGTGAGGGTGACCTCGTCGACCCAGGGCTTCACCTCGGCGGCAAGCCATTTGACGCGGTCCGCGGTCGTCGGGTTCGAACCGACCTTGCCGGCGCCGGGGTTGATGCCGAGCATGGTCCAGCCGGTGAAGCCGCCGGTCGCAGGCGTTCCCGCGGGGTTCTTTCCGGAGTTGCCATTGACGAGGTAGGTGACGCCCTCGACAGCCGCGCCGTGGAACACGCCTACGTGGCCGTTCACAACCGCGGCGGACTTCCCGGAGCGCTCACGGAATTCACCGAGAACGCGCTCGAGTTCGCGGGCTTCACGCTGGTCGGCGAGCTGGCTCGACTTCGAGGGAAGTGGATCGCTCGGCGGATGGTGGAAGAACACGACAATGCCCGTGAGGGTATCCGACTGCTCCACGTCCTTGAGAGCCTTCTCGAGCGCCGCAATCTGGTCGATGCCACCCGAGCGGAGCGAGCCTCCCGCGGTGTTGAGCGTGACGATCTTCGTGCGGCCAAGGTCGCGGTTGTGGCGGGTAGCGCCGAAGGCATTCTCGAAGTTCTCGATTTTTCCGCCCATGATCTCGTGGTTGCCGGGCACGTAGATGTACGGAATTGACGGATCCCATTCCTCGTCGAGGATCTTCTTCGCAAGCTCATAGTCCTCGGGCGTTGCCTCATCAACAAAGTCACCGTTGATGATGAGCAGATCGGGCTTTTCCGCCTTGATCTCGCGGAGCGTGCGGCGGGCGCCCTTGACGCCATTCGACTCGGGGGCGCGTGCCACGAATTGCGAGTCGCTCATGACCGCGATGCGCTGCGCACGATCGTCGACCGAGCCGACCGTGAGGAGTGCCGGGTCGTGGATGGCCTTGTCTTCGCCCGCCTCAGCCGACGTGGTCGTCGTTGCGGTCAGCGCCGAGACCGTGAGGTCGCCCTTGTATTGCGCGTCGGGGCGGGTCTCCATGAAGCGAAGACGCTCAACGGTCAGCGGCTGCGCGAGCCCCTCGGGAACGGTGAAGACAACCTGGTTCCAGCCATCGAACGTGATGTTCTCGCCATTGATGTTCGTGCGGGTGCCCTTGCCGTCAACGACCTGAAGGCGCGGCCACACTCCCGTGGCATCGCCCTTGACGGTCGCGGTGAACGCGAGCGTGTTGCCCTCGACCTTCACGGGCTCGTTCGCCACGAGGTAGTAGCCGCGGGTCGCGGTCGACTGAGTGAAGTCGTACTGCAGGCGGACCGCGGGGTCCTTGCCGGTCTCGCCAGTCGCGGGCTCGATCGAACCGGCGGCACGAGCATTCGCATCGCTGAAGTTCTCCACGGCCGAGAAATCGAAGACCGGTGCCTCCGTGTAGCCGAAGCTCACGGGGACCGTCGTCTCGACATCGCCCACGCTGAAGGTCACGGTGCCAGCTTCGGCATCGCCCGTGCCGGCGATCGTCCACGTGCCAAGCCCATCGTCGGTCACGGAAAAGCCCTTGCTGGCCTCGACCTTGACGTCCTGGGTTTCGATGCGAGCGCGGCGGCCGTCGGAATCAATACCCGTGAGGGTGAGGCTGCGGATCGCATCGGCATCGGGAAGGCTCAGGGCACGGGCGCTCGGGCGCAAGGCGAGGAGATCACCGAGAACTCGCACGTTGAGTGAGTCCTGGTGGGCCCCGGTCGTGTACGTGACGGTTGCGGCACCCGGCTCGACGCCCTCGACGACGGCGGTAGTCGAATCGAGCTTGTCGACCGTGGCGTTACCCTCAGCGGCGTAGGTGCCGTCGGCCGCGAGCGGCGCAAGATTTTTCCCGAGGGCCGTGCCGTTGAGCGTGCGGTGAAGGCCGGGGAACACGCTCTTCTCGTTCTCGAGGGAGGTCGAGAGCTTGGCGTCAGAGATAACGTCCTTCGGCGCGCTCGAGTAGAACACGAGCGCATCAGCGACGCTGCGAACCTCGCCGTCCGAAGGCGTGTTCCACACCGTCGGGCCGTCCGAGCCGGCCTCACGTGCGATCATCGCGGAAGAGCCACCGCCGTCGAGATTCACGGCATTGTAAGCGCCGAGATCCTTGAAGAGCTGGCCTAGTTCAGGAAGGGTCATGCCGCGTGAGTCGGCGCTGCGGCCATCGAGCACGATCGCGAACACCTTCGAGCCGTCCTTGCTGACGCCAATCGCGGTTCGCGGATGCGCGGTCTTGACGAGGGAGTCGTCACTCATGGGGATGACCTCGCCGTTCGTGAGGATCTGGTCGCTTCCCTGCACGCCCATGTCGACCTTCTGATCGGGGCCGATAGCAACATCGACCTTGTCGCCGACCTTGAGGGCCGCGACCTTGTCGGCACCAGCCTCGCGACCAAGGAGAAGCTGGGCGCCTTCGGGGATCTCCTGCGCGCCCACGCCCTTCTCGACGATCCCGCTCACGTTCACGACCTCGCCATCTTGGATGAGCGCGAACGCAGCGTGAGTGCTCACCTTGTCGGGGCCTCCGATGGGACGATCGAGCGTGGAGGAGCCCCAGCGGGCGTTGTACACGCCGATCTGGCCCTCGGGGATGCTCGGGTCGTTGAGGGTGGCGAGCTCAAACGAGGAACCGTCGGCAAGTGTGGCCTTACCCGAGGTCGTGAGCGCCTGCACCACGGCCTTGCCGCCAGCGATCGTAAACGCCGGGCGCTTGCTATCCGAGCCAACGACCGACTCACCATTCGAGACCGAGCTATAGACCGGCGCATCGCTGAAGTTAATGTCGAAGAAGGCCGAGTTGATCGCGGCAACAGCCTGGTCGCCGCGCTCGCCCGAGGTCATGAGTTCGCCAAGCGGGGCCCGGCTCGCGACCGCACCGTTGTCCACGACGTCCATTGACAGGGTCTGCTCGGTGAGATCCGCGGTCAATACGCTTCCCTCGTTCCAGCCCGCGCTCTCGAGGCGCGAGAAGGTCGTGAGGTCGAGACCGGGTGCGACGCGGCGCGTCTGCGAATCCGCAAACACGCCACCCTTTGCAACGTCGTCTTCGCTTGGCGCGGCCTGGGCCGTAGCCGGAGCGAGAACGGAGGGGGAATCGGCGGGGAGGGCAAGAGGAGCGGGAACGGCTAACGCGAGGGTCGCGACAAAGGCGAGGGCGCGAAGGCCGCCGCGCGTGCGGCGCGTGCGCGAAGCGCCGGCGGGGGCAACCTCGCCCGTGGTGGGGATAAGGGGCATGATTTCTATCCTGAACTCGAGAAACAGTGTCTGGTTCAGGCTAGGAATCGAGTCCTAACGGGTTCTTGCCGAGCGGTGAATTTCAGGCTGCGCCAGCGGCAACACCGGAGTTCACGGATCGTTCACCGCCGTAACGCGCACGCAGCACAAGGGCCGCGGCGACGACACCCTCACCCCCACGGCTTGGGAACGGTTCGATGACATGTGCAGCACCGATGACCGCACCGACGAGCTCTCCGCCGCCTGGGGCATCAAGGAACAGCTCCGACGCCTGCTGACCACCGACACCCTGGCCCATGCCTGGGACGAACGGATGCGGATGGGCTACTACTGCCAGATCGCGAACATGCTCGAGGCAACGAAGCTCTACGGCACCGTCGTAGCCTGGTGGGAAGCGATCGAGGTCCTGATCGTCACCGGAGCGACCAACGCCCGGGTCGAGGTCCCGTACACCGGCATCAAGTACATCAAACGCACCGGCCGCGGATTCCGCAACCCAGAGAACTACCGGATGCGTATCCTGCTGACCAGCGCCGCAAGAACCGTAGCGCGAATACCCGCCCCAGCAGGATCATTCACCACAAACCGCGAAGAGCCGACAAAGACGACCCCGACCGCTTCCTTAGGCTGGACACGTCAATACGGGTACGCTGAGCCGAGTAAAACGCCCTCTCCGGGGCTCTCCTTCCCGGCTGATTCGACACCGCTCACCATTGACCGATCGGCCCACCGGCGCTGAGTCATGATGAACCAGCGCTTTAGCCTCGCCAAAACGTCCGGCGCCACAGTAGACCGCTGGCGGATGCTCTCTGCGTTCCACGCGGTCGCGATTGTCGCGGGCTCGTTCACAGCGGAGCGAAACAATCGCCCGAGCAGCGTAAGGTCGGCCCGCAGCGAAGCGGGGACTCGACCAGGCTCTGTCCGGACATCGAGGGCAACACCGCTACGTAGACTTGCCTGTCGGTCCCCCTAACGACACTGTTGATGCAACCCGCTGATTCACGAAGGAGCACTACAATATCCGAGCACCACGTCCCGTTTCAGCCCGAGGGCCACCCGCTGGCGGGATACCCGTTCTTCACCGACTCCACGAGCGCTCGAGAATCCTGGGACAAGCTCACGTCCGGGCGGCAGGCCCGCTACCTCCGCGCTGTTCCCTACATCCAAGAGGAATACCCCAACGAGGAGCTCACCGTCGGCACGATTGGCGCGATCGTCGCCGTCGGCGGTTGACCGTTATGCAGACGAGCGCAGCGTGCCCACACATTCGTTGCTATCAGCGCTCGCTGAGCGAAGAACACACCGCCGCGTTGCTCTCGCCGTTGCTGTCACACAGCGATTTGATCGCCTGCCCAGAACCGAAAATCTGGCTCGAACAAGGGAAGCCGGCTCTGGCAAGGAAGGGCCCCGTGGTGTGTGAATTCACGACATCGTTGACAGTCCTGATCGGCGATGTTGCTGGTGATCGTTGACCGGTGAGTCGCGTAATCGTCCGTTCCGTCCTTGAACAAGGCCTCACGCACGCCCACGCGGCTAAGCGCTATCAGGTCGCTCGTCTATAGGTCCATGTCCTGGTCCAGCGCCATCAGCTGGGCGGCCGGCCCCGCAGACCCGGAGCAACGCTCACGACCCGGCACTCTGTTTTTTGGCGGCGTAATCGGTTCAGTGCGCGATCTCGGCGCCGGTCTCCCTTTGCGTATCGTAGATCGGCCGAACACTCTATTCGTCCTTATGACGGCAAAAAAGACGATCTTCATCGCTGTAGACGATCCAGCTCCACAGCGAAGAAAGCCGAGTCCCGCTTCGGTGTCGTATTCGCGCTCCAACTCGCCGTTCTCCTACTCCAGACCGGTCAGGCGGGCATCCCGATCAGAATGGACGTTCGCGGCGGCGGCGCCACCGACCAAAGCCTCACGAACCCACATGCTCAACGCCTCCTTGTACTCTCCGACCTGCTAGGCGGTGCGCGCAATCACCCCGTAAGCGCGATCCAGGTCCGCCACCGCGTGCAACGCCGTCCGAGCCGCCCTTCCACGCCATTCGTCCGGAAATTTCCGTGACGCTGCCCCGAATCGCTTGCCCTTCCGGCTGCTCGATGTCTCCATCAGACCCAGGGCACTTCACCCGACCCGTGGTACCTGCAGCAGTACCGCCGGGCGGCCGTTCGTCCCGGATATGGGTCCTGAACAGAGGCGACGGGCCGGTAGCACATCGACAACATGATGACCGTCTACAACTAAGTGCTGAGGAAAGCAAGTTCACCGCTGTCATGCCATGCCGCTAGGGACCCGTGGAAGAACAGAGTGCCCCGGCCCTCTTAGTGCTCGACTACGCGTACGGTCGGTTCGAGTTCCAGCTTATCGGCGACCGCGTGCCATGACTCGGCGAAGTTGCCATATGCAGTCTTGATCGGAACGCCAACTGGTAGTTCTGGGCACTCGTTCTCGGTGTTCGACCCCCAGTTGACCCAGCCAGACTCCTTTCGCTGGACAATCTGGAATCCGCCTGACGGCTGACCCGTCCACCAGACCATCGCGCGTCCGTTTACCGAGTGAAACTCCGCCGACTTTTGCACCGCACCGGTGAAGATCGTGGCATCCGGGACGGCGGAAACATCCACTGGCCGTTCACTGATGACCCACGGTCGTTCTGGAGCGTCAGCCAGGACGTGCGAGTGCTCCCGCACGACGGCCAGCCGCTGAGAGATTTCCTCATCGGGGAGAGCCTCCTCCCATGCGCAGAACAGCCGCCAGTACAGGTCCCAATGTGCTGATTCCATACCGTCAGCCAACTGGTCCCGGATCTCAGTGAACTTCTCGGAGTCGCTCCTCCCGTGTGCGAGAACCTCCTCGACCATGTTCACAAGCTGCTGCGCATAGGGATCCCCCGCACGGTAGCGAGTGCTGTGATGAGACTCAAAACGGTCGAAAACGAGCTCGCCGGGCCCGCCCTCGAACTCATCACCCACGGTAATCTTGTCGGCGACAGAACGGCCGTTGATCACCGTTCTAAAGCCGTCCACGTCATATCTACGTCGGAACGACGGTGTCCCATAAGTAAAGATCCAGTCGATCCTGAAGGTCTTGCCACGCAACTCTTCAAGCAGACCATCCGGAACGGTGCCGTGCATCCGATAGTGGTGGAGAACGGGACCCTCTTCGACGGTCTCGATGCGTACCTTCGTGTGCTCGGGCGGATTGATGAGACCGTTCTCTGGAGTAAAGAACGGACCGTAGAACCCACCGATGGCATTGTTGCCGGAGGCCAGCAGGTCGACGCCCTCATGGTGAGCGCTGAAGTGCCGTAGCCCCCACTTCGAGGACCCCTCGCCTTCAGCTGTGCCAGAGCACAGCTCGAGATCAAAGTACCCCGTGTCCAGCCGGACGAAAGCATCGCCTTCTACTGCCTCGAGCGTGCGGATCCCGTCGACATCGCCGACCAAGGGCCCGCCGAGCTCGAGCGTCTCGGCCCCCTCCAGGTCCACCACAGCGATGAACGTGGTGGCAGAGGATCCGGAGCTAGAGTTCACCCGTTGACACATGACAACTTCACCCCGCGAGGTTTCGGCGGCGTACACCGCCTCGGGATAGTGGCCGGGGACGGTGAAGACGATGGGTTCCTTAATGCGACTTCCATCAAGTGGGTCGGCGACCTCGATTCGGATCGTCATTGCTTCTCCTTCATGAGAGATATCTGAACTCTGTCTGCGGCCGGTTCAGGCAACTCTGGGCTGGCCGACACGCCGACCGAACGTGATGCGCTTCTGCTTGAGGCTATCGATAGACACCGCGATCACAATGACGATGCCCTTCACGAGTAGCTGAGTGAAGAAAGGAACATTCATCAGGATGAGACCAGTGGTCAGCACCCCAAGGATGAGGGCACCAATGAAGGTGCCAACGACCCGACCCTTACCGCCGGCGAGGCTGGTACCACCAAGAACAACAGCAGCGATGGCGTCGAGCTCGTAGCCTTCTCCCGCAGTCGGCTGGGCCGAAACAACGCGACCGGCGAATAGGACGCCTGCGAGACCTGCGCAGGCGCCGGCAATCACGTAGACCGACGCAATGACGGCCTTGACGTTCACACCGGCCAGCCGTGCTGCCTCAGGATTCCCACCGACGGCATAGACGTGGCGACCGTAGGTGGTGTGCTCAAGGAGGAACCAAGCAACGATATAGACGATGAGCATCGCGATGACAGGTGCCGGTATTCCGAGAACGGCGCCGCTTCCCAGGGCGCGGAAGCTCAGGTTGCCGTCCACGATCGGCTGACCGCCGGTCAGGGTGTAGCCCAGGCCGCGCAAGAACGTCATCGATGCGAGGGTAACTATGAATGCGGCGAGGGACATGTAGGCGGCCAGGAGGCCATTAACGAGTCCGGCGAACGCGCCAGCGATCACTCCGATCAGTACCGCCGGGAGCGCGGGGACTCCTGCCATCGCGGCCATGACGCTGACGACCCCGGCGACAGCCACCGTCGACCCGACAGAAAGGTCGATTCCCGCCGTGATGATCACAAAAGTCATACCAGCGGCAAGGATGGCGTTGATGGAGATCGCACGGGCGATGTTCCAGAAGTTGTCCACCGACGCGAAGTTTGGAGCGATGGCGGCCATGAGCAGCACCAGTGCAATGAGCACGAAGAGGATGCCGTAACGGTCCCACCAGCGAGCAAAGTCGAACGACGGGCGGTCAGTGGGCGTCGAGGTCGTGTTGGTGGAGATCATTCTGCTTTCCCTTCGAGCGTGGCGGCGGTGCCAGTGGCATGGAACATGACTTCGGTCTCGGTAGTGGTGGCCGAGTTGAGCTCTGCAACGATCCGGCCTGCGCGCATGACAAACAGTCGGTCGCTGATCCCGATCGCTTCGGGAAGGTCAGACGAGACGACGAGGATGGCTTTACCCTCCTCGGCGAGAGCGCTAATCGCGTCGTATATCTCGCGCTTGGCTCCGATATCGACGCCGCGGGTCGGCTCGTCAAGGATCAGCAGGTCGAAGTCCGCCATCAGCCAGCGGGCGAGAACGGCCTTCTGCTGGTTTCCTCCGGACAAGTACCTCACAGGCAGGCCCATCGCGTTCTGCCGGAGGTTGAGTCGGGACATCTCTTCCCGTACCGCAGCGCTGATGGGGCTCTGGTGCAGCACACCGGCTGTTGCGTAGTAGCTGAGCGTGCTGATCGAGATGTTCTGCGCGACTGTGTGATCGAGGAACAGCGCGTGTTCCTTGCGGCTCTCTGGGACCATTGCGATACCGGAGGAGATGGCATCAGAAGGCTTGCGCACGAGCATCGGACGACCCTTGATCGAGATGGTTCCGCTTCGGTGTGGATCGGCCCCAAAGATCATTCGCACCAGTTCGGTGCGGCCGGCTCCGACGAGGCCACTCATGGCTACGACCTCGCCGGCCCGCACCGTGAGACTGGCAGGGCCAACCTCGTCGCCTTCAAGATCCTCGACCGCAAGGATGACATCTCCGGGGGTGCGAACAGGGTGCCCATAGAGGTCACCCACGTCGCGACCAACCATCATCCGCACCACGTCAGCGGGCTCGATCTCTTCCTTACTCCGTGTCCCCACAAGCTTGCCGTCGCGGAAAACGGTGAGTCGGTCAGCAAGGCGCCAGACCTCTTCCATGCGGTGCGAGATAAACACAAGTGCCACGCCTCTGGCCCGCATATCCTCTACGAGCTGGTAGAGCTGCTCCGACTCACTGCGTGAGAGCGCGGCAGTTGGCTCATCCAAAACGAGCACCCGGGCCTCCTCCCCGATAGCCCTGGCGATCTCGACCATCTGCTGTCGACCCACGCTGAGACGGCCAAGCGGAGTACGAGGATCGACGGTGGCACCGATCAATGCCAGCTTGGACTTGGCATCAGCGAGCATTTGCTTGCGATCGAGAGTCCCCAGCGCAGTCTTCGGCTCATGGCCGAGTGCCAGATTCTCGGCGACAGTCATCTCGGGGACTGTGTTCAGTTCCTGGTGAATGATCGCGATGCCGTGCTTCGTTGCGGCCGCGGGCGAACTAATCTCGATCTCTTGACCGTCTAGGAGGATCGTTCCGCTGTCCCGGGATTCGTTCCCAGCGAGGATCTTCATAAGGGTGGACTTCCCCGCGCCGTTTTCCCCCATGAGTGCATGGACCTCGCCGGAGTAGAGCTCGAGGTCGACACTGTCGAGCGCTTGCGTGGCACCGTAGCGCTTGGAAATACCGCTCAGTCTGAGTAGCGGAGACGGTGCGGAGTTAAGGGTGTTGGGAACGTGCTGTGTGACCACGATGCTCACCAGCCTTCGTAGGTGTCGATGTCGTCACGGGTGTAGAGCTCGCTGGGGATGAGGATGGTGGGGTCAGCGGGGGGCTTCCCGGCGATGATGTCTTGTGCTGCCAGGACGCCCTGGCGAACCATCTCGGCAGGATTCTGGGTAGCGAACCCGATGAATGGTGAGCCGGGCCGCTTGAGCTCCTCGACTCCCTCGGGACTGCCGTCGATGCCAGTAACGATGACCTGGTCGGTCAGACCGGCCTGTTCAACGGCAAGAACAGCGCCAAGCGCGGACGGATCGTTCATGGCCCAGATCCCGCTCACGTCCGGTGCGGACGTGAGCATGTCCGTGGTGACGGTGAGGCTCGAAGCACGGTCGTTGTTGGATGACTGGTGCCCAGCAATCTTGATGTCTGGGAACTCCTCGAGGACGTTCATACAGCCGGCAACGCGATCTCTAATCGTCTGCAAGGGCGTCCCGTCGACGATGAGGAGCCTCCCGGCGCCGCCCATTTGTTCGAAAAGATAGCGAGCCGAAATCTCGCCGGCTTCGACGGCATTGGTCATCACCGTAGCAGAAGCTCCATCAGCAGCGGTATCAACGGCGATGACGATGGCGCCGTTGTTCTGGGCTCGTTTAATGGCAGGAACGATGCCCTCACTATCGATAGCGCTGACAACGATGAGGTCGACGCCCTGGAGAATGAAGTTGTCGATCTGGTTGTACTGCTCAGCGAGGTCCAACTGAGCATCCTGAACGTTTAGGTCCGCTCCCAATGTGTGAGCGGCAGTCTTCGCCCCCTTCTCCATCGCGGCGAAGAACGGGTTGGACATGTCCTGCACCATCAGGCCAATCGACTCGATCTTGGTGGTGCGTGGCTTCACGGTTTCGTCGCCGGTGGTGCACGCGGACAGCTCGAAGGCTGTGGCTGTGAAAGCAGTGCCGAGCACGGCTCTACGGCTAATCTTCATGACATCCTCGTCGTGGTTGTGGGACTTGAGCAGGGTTCGAGTGTGGCTTACATCAGGTGTGACATCCGCAGGATTCACGGATCGTCAGCTTGGCGGGCATGACGATTTGGTCATGCGGCTTATAGATGTCGGTGACGGCAATTGCCTCGTTCGAGGACTCTCGCCGCTCGATCAGGTCCAGCAAGAGGGCTGCGGCCTGTCGGCCAATGCGTGCGGCACCCTCGTCGATCAGAGTCATCGTAGGAGTGGTGAGCGGAGCCCAGGCAAACTCGTCGAACGAGACCAGGCCAAGGTCTTGTGGTGCATGAAGGGAATGCGTAGCCAGGGCCCCCATGACGCCTCGGAGCAGTGGGTTATTGCCAGCAATGATGGCGTCCGGCCTGGAGCCAGAGGCTAGATACTCGGAGAGTGCATCGGCTGCGGACGTCATGTCGTTCCCCGCATCAAGAACGGTTAGGGACGCTCCATTGCGGCGTGCAGCATCCTGGAGCCCTTTCACACGCGGTGCTCGAGTTGGCCATCGTGATGGGTACATGACAGAGACCCAGTTGCGGTATCCGTGCAACCCGAGGTGGTCGCCGAGATCCCCGCTCGCCTTCAGGTTGTCAGTGGTGACACTGGCTGCTCGGTTCGCCCCCTCAGGAGGAGGTGAGTCCACGAAGACCACAAGCACCTCCCATCGCTCAAGGAGGTCGAGGTTCTTTTTGGACAGAGGCAGTGTCGTGATGAGGCCTGCCGGGCGCGCCCCGAGCACGGACTCTATAGTCTGGTCCTCTATTTCCTGGCTGTAGTGCCCCTTGGAGGCGATGTCGGAGACCATCGCAGTGTACGTGGATCCGCGAAGCTCGGCGTGGACTCCTTGAACAAGATCGACGTAGTAGCTGTTCTCCGTGCTGGCAGTGATGACGGAGATCCCGCTTCGCCGATTTCGCTTTAGGTCGCGGGCGGCGGAATTGACGACGTAGCCAAGGTGAGCGGCGGCCTCTTGGACGGCAACACGGCTCCTCTCCGAGACTCCAGACTTGCCGTTAAGGACCTGGGAGACAGTCCAGATGCTCAGGCCGCTATGCCGGCTGACATCGGCCATGGTGGGCTTCATTACCCCACACCCCCTAAACGTTTAGGTTGATGGTAGCGTGCATCACTTAGACTGAAATAAGCATACAGGGGCACGTCGCGGTTGTCAAGCTCCAACCCGAGGGCGAGACCTCAGAAAACTGCGCCCGCGCTGCCCGCATCGACAGCCACCTCGAGCCCCGCAAGCTCCTACGTGTTACCCCCACCGCGAAGACACCCTGTCCCTCGGCACCCTCGGCGTCAGCAACTGGTGCAGTCCCAGCTCGAGAAAGATCAGACTCACGGGCGGCCGAGACTTCCACATCGCGTTCGACGGCGACGTTGAGGTAACTGTCGCCAGGACAGCGCAGAGTTTCGACTGCAAGGGCATCAAACACACGATTACTAGACCAGCCACCCACGCGAGAATCCTCTACTCACTTGCAGCAACACTGCTGCTCCCGTAACGCCCCAGAGAGGGAGTCAGAGAAACTTTACTGCCACGTAAAAGGAGCGAAAAGCGTACTTAAGTCCCCTCAAGGTTGAATGACGTCAGCTCTTTGGGTGGGCTTCGCTGATGATGTTGTCGCTGCTGTGTCTGCTGGCTGGTTGGCAGCAGGCGGAGAGGGGCATTTGCCAACTGGACTTTGTGATGGTCTCCGTGGTGCCGTTGCCGTCGACGTAGGCAGTGTCGCCAGTTTCCACCGCTGCCATTACCGGGTTGAGGTTACGAGCGTAGAGACCGGGACACTCGGGGCATGATTTCCATCCTGAACTCGACAAACAGTGTCGAGCTCAGATTAAGAATCGAGTACTAACGGGGCCTTGCCCGTCGGTGAATTTCAGGCTTCGCCAGCGGCAACACCTGAGTTCACGGATCGTTCACCACGGCTGCGCGAGCGCAGCACGAGGGCCGCGGCGACGAGCACAAGAAGCGTCACGGCGAAGCCCGCGGGCGCCATTCCCGTTGCCGCAAACACGACGTAACCCACGAGCGAGGATCCGGCCGCGACGAGCGCATAGGGAAGCTGGGTGTTCACGTGCGTACTCACCTTGCAGCCCGCGCCCGTGCTCGACAGGATCGTCGTATCGGAAATCGGCGAGCAGTGATCGCCGAAAACACTGCCGGCGATGACCGCGCCGAACGCGGCGATCAGAAGCTCATTGCCTCCGGGGGAAGCATTCATGAGCTGGCCCGCGAGCGGCAGCAGAATGCCGAAAGCGCCCCACGAGGAGCCGGTCGCGAACGCCATGAGACCGGCCATCGCAAACAGGATCGGGACGAGCCAGTGGGCCGGGAGGTTCACGTGCGCGACGACGTCGGCGAGGAAGCTGCCCGTGCCGAGATCGCCGATGACGGCGCCGAGCATCCACGCGAGAAGAAGAATCGAAATCGCGGGAAGCATCGACTTCGCGCCCTGGAAAGCGCCACTGAAACGCACGGTTGAGGAGAAGACCGGGTTGGAGAGGGTGTAGCGGTACAGGTAGTAGAACGCGACGATGAGGCCGATGATGCCGCCGACGTTGAGGGACAGCGCCACGTTGGCATTGGCCATCGTCGAGAAGAGATCCCACGCGCCGGCCTCGAGGCCGCCGGTGACGTACATTCCGCCCACGACACCGAGAATGAGCAGAATGAACGGAACAAGCAAGGCGCGCTTCGCACCCGGTTCGTGACGCGGAAGCTTATCGGTCGCCTGGCTGGGAGCGTCCTTTTCATCGGCATGCACGCCCTCTCCGGCGAAGGCCCGCTCCTCTTCCTTACGCATGGGCCCGAAATTGAGCTGCCAGGCGATCACGAGCCACAAAAACACGAGCGCGGCAACCGCGTAAAAGTTCATGAGCGCGGCGCGCACGAAAGCCTCGACCTCGCTCATCTGAAGAGCGGAGGCCGCGAGGATAGGGGACATGATGCCGATGAGGGAGGCACCCCAGCTCGAGAAGGGGATGAGCACGACGACAGGGGCAGCGCCCGAATCGATCAGGTACGAGAGCTTGGCGCGCGAGACGCGTTGCCGATCCGAGATGGGCCGCGCGATCTGCCCCACCGAAAGAGCGTTGAAGTAGTCGTCGATAAAGAACGAGAGGCTCAAAAGGCCCGTGAGGATCTGGGCCCCGCGTCGTGTCTTTACGCGCTTTTCCACCCAGTCCGAGAACGCCGACGTCCCGCCTGCCATGAGGACGAGAGAGGTGATGATGCCGAGTTCGAGGAGGAAGGCGATGATGAGGATCGTGTACCAGTTCAGCCCGCCGTCTTCCCACACGAGTCCGAGGGCGGCCTTACCGACCTCTTTGAGTGAGGCGAGTGGCGCGAAGTCCGCGATGAGGATCGCCCCCGAGACAACGCCCGCGAAGAGGGATATGAGCACGCGTTTCGTCATGATGACGAGGAGAATCGCGAGAAGTGGTGGAACGAGGGTGAGGATCGGGTAGGTCTCGACCACAATGACCTCCTAGGCGTGTCGCAGACGCAAGAACACCCCCACAGTAGGCGCGCTTGCCCCACGTGAAAAGTGCAATAGCCCCCGAGGGGACCGATACGTGGTGAAGGATACGTGTGCTTAGGACGTCGCGAGCGTCAACACGCCTACCCCGGCGAGGAGAACCGCGAAAAGCGCCGTGAGACTCGAGGGCCGCGCCTTCGCCGAAACGGGCCCACCGACCATCCCACCGAGCACCGTTCCGGCCGCGAAAATGAGTACCGACGGCCAGTCGATGTGCGTGGGCGTCCCGATCCTCGCAAGCAACGCCGCGGCAGAGGTCATGATCATGACGAGCAGGCTCGTGCCCGACGCCGCACGCATGGGCAGCCCCAGCGCGATCACGAGCATCGGCACGGCAAGGAACCCACCGCCCACTCCAAAGAAGCCCGTGAGGAGCCCCGTGGCACTCGCGGCAAGCACGAGGGCAAGCCGGGAAGGTTGGGGTTCGGGTTCCGACGGTTGCCCGGCAAGCGTCGTACCCTTTTCTCTCGCGTTCTCCTCGGCGCGCAGTAGGCGCGCGCGGCGTGCCATCACTGCCGCAACAACGAGCAGTAGCACGCCGAAGCACAGCATGAGCGCGCGCTCGGGCACGAGGAGCGAGAGCCTCGAGGCAAGCGCCGCCCCCGCGATCGCGATCGCGCCGAAAATGGCGCCCTCTTTCCATCGCACGTTCCCGTGCTTCGCGGGGTGGCGGAGCGCCACAACCGCGGTGAGACCCACGACGACGAGTGAGGCCCCCGTCGCGTCGTGGGGTGCCATGCCGAGCACGTAAACGAGCACGGGCACGGAAAGGATGCCCCCACCCGCGCCGAGAGCACCGACCACGAGGCCGATGCCCACGCCGATCACCGCCGCGAAAAGGACGGCGTTCATCGCGTCACCGCGAGCTGCACGCCTAGATCACACCGAAATCGAGCATCGCGTCAGCAACCTTCACGAAGCCCGCGATGTTGGCGCCGACGACGTAGTCGCCGGGGCGGCCGTACTCTTCGGCTGTCGCGGCACACGTGTCGTGGATGTTCACCATGATGTCGGTGAGGCGTTTTTCGGTGTCCTCGAACGTCCACGAATCACGCGCGGCGTTTTGCTGCATCTCGAGCGCGGAGGTTGCTACGCCGCCCGCATTGGCGGCCTTACCCGGCCCGAAGGCGATCTGAGCTTCCTGGAAAAGGTCCACGGCTTCGGGGGTCGAGGGCATGTTCGCGCCTTCGGAAACCGCGATGAGACCGTTCTTGAGGAGAGTCTTCGCGCTTTCGCCGTCGAGCTCGTTCTGGGTAGCGGAGGGGATCGCAATCTCGCCGGGGACCTCCCACACGTTGCCGCCCTCCACGAACCGCGCTTTGCCGCCGCGGCGCTCGGCGTACTCGTGGATGCGGCCGCGCTCGACTTCCTTGATCTGCTTGAGCAGGTCGAGGTCAATGCCCTCCTCGTCGACGACGTAGCCGCTCGAGTCGGAAGCCGTGATCGCGGTACCGCCGAGCTGCTGGGCCTTCTCAATGGCATAGAGCGCGACGTTGCCGGAGCCGGACACGAGCACGCGGCGGCCCTCGAAGTCGAGGCCTTTCGCCTTGAGCATTTCGTTCGCAAAAATCGCAGCGCCGTAGCCGGTCGCCTCCGTGCGCACGAGCGAGCCACCCCAGGCGAGCCCCTTGCCTGTAAGGGTGCCGGCATCGAACCGATTCGCGAGGCGCTTGTACTGGCCAAAGAGGTAGCCGATCTCGCGGCCGCCCACGCCGATGTCGCCCGCGGGGACGTCGGTATCGGGGCCAATATGGCGGAAGAGTTCAGTCATGAACGACTGGCAAAAGCGCATGATTTCGCCCTCGGACTTGCCGTGCGGGTCGAAGTCGGAACCGCCCTTGCCGCCGCCGATCGGCAGGCCCGTGAGGGAGTTTTTGAAGATCTGCTCGAAGCCGAGGAACTTCACGATCCCGAGGTTCACGCTGCGGTGGAAGCGAAGGCCGCCCTTGTAGGGGCCGAGCGCCGAGTTGAACTCGATGCGGAAGCCGCGGTTCACCCGCACCTTTCCCTCGTCGTCCACCCACGGGACGCGGAAGATAATCTGCCGCTCAGGCTCGGCGATGCGCTCGAGGATCGCCGCCTCGGCGTATTCGGGGTGGCGCGCGTGGAGCAGTTCGAGAGACTCGAAAACCTCCTTGACTGCCTGGTGGAATTCGCTTTCACCCGGGTTGCGGCGTAAAACGGCGTCAAGAGTCGCGTCAAGTGATGTGGCCATCGATCGTCCTTCGTGGTGGTTGCGTGCGATTGTTGTCGTACACCTCGGCTGATACTGACTGGTAAAGGCGCACGTGAAAATCTACACGCCACGACCACCTTTCGGGAAACGCGGGTCTCAATATGAGAAATGCCGAGGCTAGTGGCCCGCGAGTTGCTCGATCGCCCAGCGCGGATCGTCAGTCGAAATCGACTCCGGGCGAAGCGCCACGGCCTTTGTGAGCTGCTCTTCCGTGTTCACGGTCCACACGTTGATCTTGTAACCGCGCGCGTGCGCTTCCTTCGCGGCCTCGGGGGTGAGTCCGTCAACGCTGCAGCTGAGCCACGTGCATCCGAGCTCCTCGAGCGTGTCCCAGGTCGAATCCTCGACCGTGTTCACAAGGAGACCGAGCCCCACGTGCGGCGCGATCTCGTGAACGGCGGCAAGAGCCTCGGGGACGAAAGAAATGACCGTATCGCGCTCTCCGTGTCCCGGACGCTTGTCGTGGATGAGCTGCGCCGAAGCCTTCGCGGCAGACGCGACCTTGACCTCGACGTAGAGTTCGAGATCCTCCATTGCGAGGAGCTCCGTGAGAAGCGGAACCCCGTGACCGCCCTGGAGGGACACCTGCGCGAGTTCAGCATTCGTGAGGTCCTTGATCGCGCCCTTCGCGGGGAGCGAGGCCGGATCGGCCATGCGGTCGATCGTCTCATCGTGCATGATGATCGGCGTGCCATCGGCACTCAGGTGCACGTCGCATTCGACAACGCTCGCGCCATCGATCTTCGCGCGCCGGAAACCCGCGAGGGTATTTTCGGTCGTCACGAGAGCCGCACCGCGGTGGCCAACGATCACGGGACGGTACCCCTCAACCCCCGCGACCTCCACGCCCTCGGCACGGGGCGGGGCTGTGTTCGCCGTAGGTTCATCCGTCACGATTGCGGGGGCACCCGTGCCCGCGTTCTGCTCGGGAAGGAAGTGATCGATGCTCGCAAGCACCGTGCGCAGGCCGTGATCGGCATCCTCCGTCATCGCGCGCACCTCATCGCCCGTGCTGAGCGTGCTCATGATGGTGGGGTCGATGCACTCGACGACGCTCTGTTCGTAGCTTTCCCCCGCGCGCACGACGACGTTGCACGGGAGGAGGGCCCCCATGGACTTATCCTCGTTGAGAGCGCGGCGCGCGAGCGTGGGGATACACGCCCCAAGAATCACGTAGGGGCCGAGCTCCGCACCGGCTTCCGCGCCGATTTTGTTGGAAAGCGTGCCCTGCATGTTAAGTTCGTACACCACCCCGAAGCCTTCTTCGGCGAGGGCGTGGCGAGTCGCCTCGAGGGCAACGTCAAAGGGCGCCGAGACCTGCACTCGGTGCGTGTACTTCACGGGAGACTCCTTTTCCTGAGGTGTGCGCTTTTTGCGCGTGATCGAGCCAGGCTAGGCCCGCAATCCCACGGGCGATTGACGCCCCGGTGGCCTCGAGGTGAACGAGCCGGGTTACATGACGGGGCGCAGCGGAATGAGCAGCTTTTCGGTGACCTTTTCGATACCTGCGCGTGCCTTCCATTTTTCGGGATCGACCTCGTAGCAGTCCTTGAAGTCGGCCTCGAACACCTTTTCGAGCGCCTCGGCGAAAGCCGGGTCGGCAACTTCGAGGTTGGTTTCGTAGTTCAGCGCGAGCGAAAGCCGGTCGAGGTTCGCGGTTCCGACGGTCGCCCACATTCCGTCGATCGTCGCAATCTTCGAGTGGTTCATCGCGGGCGTGTAGAGGAAAATGCGGACGCCTGCGTCGAGCAGATCTTGATAGAAGCCTCTCGCGACCCAGTCAACGACCACGTGGTTGGACTGCTCGGGGAGCATGAGGCGCACGTCGACCCCACGCGCCGCGGCTGCGCGCAGCGGCTCGAGGAGCTTGCCGTCGGGAACGAAGTATGGGGTCGAGAGCCAGATGTTCTTCTGGGCGCGCTCGATAGCCGCGAGGTACATGCGGCGAATCGGGTACACGGCCTGGAGCGGGAGGTTCGGATGGACCTCGACGCGTGTGTTCCACGCATTAGGGGCGACCCAGTCGATGCGCTCGTCGGCGCGGCGATCCTCGTTCCACACGTTCACGAATGCCTGGCGCAGCTCCCACACGGCGGGCCCCACCTCGCGCACGTGGGTGTCGCGCCATTCACTTTCGTAGGCATCGCCGATGTTGAAGCCGCCCACGTAGCCGATCTCGTCATCCACGACGAGGACCTTTGAGTGAATGAGGCCAGTCGAGCGAATCGGTGCACGCCAGAATGACCCCGAGATGGGGTACATGCGGTGAACGTTGATGCGCTCATCAAGCTGCTCGAAGAACTGGCGAGGAACCACGAGGTTCGCGAACACGTCCCAAATGAGGAACACATCGACCCCGCGCGCAGCCGCGTTGTTCACGGCGTCCATGAAGCGCTGCCCCACGCGGTCGCCCTTCCAAATGAAGGTCGCGAGCATCACCGTGTGCTCGGCACGATCGATCGACTCGATCATCGACTCGAAGAGATCCTCGCCGCTCGTGAAGATCGTGATGTCCGACTTCTCAACGGTCGACTCAAACGTGCCCGGCTTGGGGGCGCGGCGCTTCTTGCGACCGCGTTTCGTGTAGGCGTCCATCGCGAGGAGTGTGCCCACAGCGACTGCTTGCGAGGCGGCAATCCCCGCAGTCGCCGCAAGTGCGGCACGCTTCGCGACGCGTTTTGCACGTCCAATGGCGCTTTGCTGTGCAGTGTTCTCACTCATGGTTCAATTCTCGCAAGTCTTGCTGAAGTTTGCGTCCCCGTCCACGTGCTTTGCCACGGCAGCCGCCACCACAAGGTCCTGCCAGCTCATCCCCACCGTGGTAACGACCGTGGGGGCGTCCGGAACGTTCACCTCACCTGCCGCCATAGTCGCCTCTTCGCCAAGGAGCGCCTTCATGCTCACGAGTGCGTTGTCGGCAAGGGACCCGTCGGCTATGGCGCGCACAACGTCCCCGTTCTCGCGCAAGGCCACAGCTTCATCCTCGACGATGACGCGGGCGCGGCCCATCGTCGCGGCGGGAACCTCACGCGTATCGGGGGTGTGGGCGCCAACGGCGAGAATGGCCGCGTGCGGCTGCACCCACGGGTCTTCGAATACGGCTTCTTTCGCGGCGCTCGCGCACACGATCACGTCGGCGGCCTCGACGGCGGCGCGGCAAGCGTCGGACCCGGCACGCACCGCTCCAACCTCGCTCGCACACCCCTCCTCGCCGACCGCGAGCGCACTCTCGCTCACGCGATCCGGATCGCGCACCGCGTAGGTGACCGCGCCGAGCGCCTCGAAACCCACACCCCCGTCGCCGCATTCCGCCGCGAGGGCGCGCACGAGCCCCTCCCCCTGGACCCCCGCCCCGAAAGCGACGATATTCGGGCGACGCGTGACGTGCGCAGCGATCGCCGAAAGCGCAGGTCGCGCCCCCGCGATCGCGACGGCGGGCGTACGCAGTGCCGTGAGGGCGATCCCCTCAACGAGCGAGTGCGGCGTGAGTGTTTCCGCGTCGCACAGGAGATAGGTGCCCTGGATGAAGGGCCGGCCCTTCTCAGGGTTGTGCGGGGCGAGGGTGAGGATCTTGATCCCCGCATCCTTGCCAACGCTCGAGGGCATCGTGAGGAACTCGCCTGCATCGACAGGAGTGAAGGTGCGCTCGGGATCGCTCGCGGGGTCAAATCCCCGCTCGAGAGCGGCGGTCAAGGCGTCTGCCGCGGCGCGGTAGCCCAGGGCAAACACCTTTTCTGCGGTGAAGGTTTTCATGCCTTCACTGTGTCATGCGTGACTTGAGGCGAGCCGAATCCGGAAGTGGAGGCGTAGCCTCGAGGCATGCCCAGATTATTGATTATTCACGGAACGACGCGCCCCTCGCGCACGGGAATCCTCGTGTCACGAGCGCTGGAAGCCCTCGCGAAGGACATCACGAACTTCGACGTCGAATTCGCGGATCTCAAGGAGGTCAATTTGCCCTTCCTTGACGAGCTCGAGCCTCCCCGCGCCGGAAACTATCAGCGCCCTCACACGCGGGCGTGGGCCGCCACCGTGGACCGGGCCGACGCGATCGTGTGGGCAACCCCCCAGTACAACGGCTCGTTTTCGGCTCCGCTCAAAAACGCGATCGACTACCTCGCGGCGGAATGGGAGGGCAAGCCGCTTGGCATCATCGCGTGGGGCTACCACAATGGCGGGCTCGACGCGGCGCGCGCGCTCGCGCCCGTTGCCGCTTCCCTTCGCATGAGGCTCGTCGAGCCGCTCTTCGGTTACACGAGCTACGGCGCTGACCTCAAAGACGGTTCCCTCGCCATCAGTGAGGAATGGACCCAGAACGCCACAACCCTCCTCAAAGGACTCGAAGAACACTCAGCGTAAGATGCTCCCCATGCTTTCTTCACCCCTTCGTCTCGCCGGCGACTTCGTTGTTCTCGAACCGCTCTCGCTCGACCACCTCGCAGGACTCAAGGATGCGGTCACCGATGGCGATCTGTGGAAACTCTGGTACGCCAATATCCCGGAGCCCGCGCGGATGCGCCAGGAGATCGAGCGGCGCCTTACGCTGTGCGAGGAAGGCTCGATGCTCCCTTACACGGTGATTCGCAAAGTGGATGAGGATTCCGGTTACATCGCCGGGATGACGAGCATCATGAACATTGATCGGCCTCACCGCGTTGCCGAGATTGGCGCCACCTGGTACGCGAAGAGTGTGCAGGGCACAGCGGTGAACCCCGAGGTGAAGTTTCTGCTGCTACGCCACATGTTCGAAGTCGAGAAGCTCCAGCGGGTCGAGCTTCGCACGCATTCGCTCAATCACGCCTCGCGCGCGGCAATCGAGAAACTTGGGGCCACCTTCGAAGGTGTCATGCGCCGCCACCGGATCCTCGCGAACGGCACGACGCGCGACACCGCCCTCTACTCGATCCTTGACTACGAATGGCCCACCGTGCGCGCGGGGCTCGAGCACCGGCTCGCGCAAGCGCACGCCTAAAGGGGCGTTCGGTTCCGACGGCAGCCGCCCTACCTCCAGGCTTTTCGTGCCGAGGCGCTCACGAGGTCCACGAGGATCGAGAGCACGAGAAGCGCGAGGACAACCGTGAGCATCGAGGAGTAGTCGAAGGCCGTGCGCTCGGCCTCGAGAACGCGGCCGAGGCCACCCGCGCCCACAACGCCAACCACGACGCTTTCGCGAATGGTCACTTTCCCACCGGTAGAGGCTGTAGGCGGCAAATCGACCTTTCACGAGAGGGATCACTCCGTAGACGGTCTCGGCAAGTCGGCTTGCTCCGGCATGGCGCAGGGCGAGTGAAGGGCGGCGATCGACCGTTTCAAGAGACTCGGCGTAGAGCCGCCCAAGCACGCCCGCGTTGTAGATGCCGAGTGCGAGGGCGCCGGGGAGTGGACCCGGGAAAAGCACAAAGAGCAAGAGCAATGCCCACACGGGCGGCGAGGTCACACGCACGAGCAAGAGGATCGCGCGAGCGAGCGCGCCGAGGGCTTCGCGCGCGACGTGCAGCGTGCCACGCTCCCCCTCGGGAGTCACGGGAGGTGGCGTGGCAACAAACGCCATGACACCGCCGAGGAGCGAGGCCACGGCGATCGCCGCAATCGACATCGTGACCGTGAGTGCACAGTCCAGCAGCAACTGCGGCAGTGTCGAGGGAAGCGTGGGCGGGAGCGCCTTTTCAGCAACGCGCGCCGCACGTTCGGCGATCCGCACAAGGTCGAGCTTGACGATGTTCACGCGCAAGTGAAATGCCGAGAGAAGAAGAAGCACCGCGATGGTCATCGATGACCCGAGCATGAACCGGCGCGAAGGGTCACGAAGGTTCCGGCTCCACCATTCGCACGCGAGACCCACGAGAAGAAGGGCGTACATCACGGTCCACATTCGCTCAAAAGCGAGGCCCTGAAACGCCGTCGACAGCTCGAAGCCGAGCCCACCCACGCCGAGCATGCCGAGGATCACCGCGGCGCGAAGCGAGCAATCAAGCCGGTAGAAGGCGTAGGACACGAAATCCTTCCACACGCGAGGGAGGGTCCCGTACGCGAAGGCCGCAACCTTCCCTGCACCCGCGAGGCGGAGCGCATCCGAGGGGCCCGTGGAGGTCTCATCGATGATCTCCGCGTAAACCTTCGCGGTAATCGCCCCAAACGGTATCCCGATCGCGAGCACGCCCACGAGGGGATCTCTCCCGAGCACGAGCAGGAGCGCCACCGCCCATATCGTTTCGTGCACGCCGCGCGGAAGCGCACACGCGAGGCGCGCCGTGATCCACGCCGTGCGGGATCGCCACCAGCCCTCACTCATGAGTACCCCGCCGAAGAAACCGATCACGACCGCGAGGGCCGTGCCGAGTACGGAAAACGCGAGCGTCGTGAAAGTCGCCTCGAGGATGCGCGATACGTAGGAGAAACTCAGCTCAGGGGAGAAAGCCGCGAGCCAAAACCGGGCAAGCGTCGGAAAACCCCCGGTGCCAGGGCGACGCCCGGCATGACACTCACAACCGACACGAGAACGGCGACGACGGCGGCGATACTCCACCATCGCGCGCTGCGCGTTTTCGTCATGCGTCGATCCTGTAGAGGGCTCCTGTGCGCTCAGCATTCACATCGCCCGCGGGCAGATCGAACTCGATGTTTCCCGCGCGCAGGCCCACGACGCGATCGGCACACTCGGTCGCGACCTTCGGGTCGTGGAGGCTCACGATGAGTGCGGCGCCCGTTGAGTCAACGACGCGCGTAAGGATCGCCATGACTTCGCGCGCGCGGGCCGGATCGAGCGCGGCAATCGGCTCATCGGCGAGGATCAAGTCAGGCCGCTGCACAAGGATGCGGGCCAGCGCGACCCGCTGTTGCTCTCCCCCCGAGAGAAGTCCCGTGCGCCTCGAAGCGAGGTGGGCGATGCCGAGCTCCCGCATGGCGCTCTCGGCGATCTCGCGCTCGCGCGGGAAGGCGAGCGAGGTGAGAGCGCGAACACTCCCCCAACGGCCCAGGTTGCCCGCGAGAACGTTCTGGAGCGCCGAAAGTGGCTCGACGAGGTGGAGGCCCTGGTGGACCGTGCCGATTCCGGCACGCGCGGCCCGAAGCTGCCGGCCGGAAAGCTCGGCGAGGTTCTTCCCCGCGATACGCACCGTTCCGGCACTCGGGCTCACGGCCGCCGTGCACACGCGCAGGAGTGTGCTCTTGCCCGCGCCGCTCGGGCCGATGAGCGCAACTCTTTCGCCGGGAGCAACGGTGAGGCTCCCGGCGAAAGCGCAACGTTCGCCAAAGCGCACCTCGACGTTCTCGAGGTGCGCTGCGGCCGTGTCGCGACCGGTCATGCTAGCCGAGCAGATCCAGTTTCTCGGCGGCCTCTTCGATGCGTGCGTAATCTTCGGGCTTCGCGTCGATGATGCTGCCAGCCTTGTAGAGGTCGAGCACGGCCTTGCCGTCCTCGTCCTCGTGCATCGCGAAGAGGGCGTCCTTGAGTTTCTGGGCAAAGCCCTCACCAAAGTCCTTCTCGGCCTCTTCCCGAAGGATCCAGTGGTAGTCGTGGAACGTGGGCGTCTCGAAAACGGCGATGACCTTCTCGGTATCGACCGTGCCGTCTTCGAGGCGGCTCCTCCACACCTGCGCGTTCACGGCACCGCCCTCGTAGGTGCCGGCTTGCACGAGCTCGATGGTCTTATCGTGCGAGCCGGAGAAGCCTGGCTCGCCCGCGAGGTCACCCTCCTCGACACCCGCTTCGGCGAGGAATGACGACGGCATGAGGCGGCCCGAGGTCGAGGTCTCAGAACCGAACGTGAAGCGCTTACCGGCGAATGCCGAAAGGCCTGCAACCTCGCTCACGGGTTCAATCCCCGAATCCTTACTCGCGATGAAGATGCTCGTGAACTTTTCGTCGATATCGCGCTGACCGATGATCGTGACATCCGGGTTCTGCCTCCGGGCTTGCACCCCCGTGAGACCCCCGTAAAACACGAGGTCGAGATCGCCCGTGCCGAGCTGCGCGACCGACGCGGAGTAATCGGGAACGGCAACATACTCAACATCCCGTTCAAGCTTCTTCGCAAGATACTCGGCGAATGCTTCCTCACGTTCGGTGAGCACATCCGGGTCCTGATCCGGAATTGCGCTCACGCGAAGGGGGCGCGAGGAGTCCTCAGAAGATGACCCGCATGCGGCGAGAAAGGAAAGGGCGGGAAGTGCGGCGGCAGCCTGGATGACCCGGCGTCGCGAAACCATTAAAAAATCCTTATCAGCAGGGAGAACGGACGTTATCGAATCTTACGCGACGCCCATCGACGCTCCACAATCAGCCCAAATACGACGACGGCGATACCGACGCAGGCACCGATCGACGTTTCAACGATGCGGGGAACAAGCATCTCGTAGTTTCGCTCCGGATTTGCGAGATGCACCATGAGCAGCGCGAGCGGAGTGACGAACACGAGCCCGAGCGAGTAATTGCGCGTGACGAACATTTCCGCAAGGAACTGCATCACGACGATCCATACGACCGTTTGCCACGGCTCGCTCGGGAACGACATGAGGAACGCCGCAATCACGACACCGAGAACGGTCCCCACGACGCGATGGAGGGCGCGGTTGACTTGCCCTAGTCGACGCGTCTCGGAAAGTGGGGCGACGGCGGCCACCTGCGCCCAGTACGGCGAGGGGATCATAAGTGCGGTCGAAATGCTCCCCGCGAGTAGCGCCGCCGAAGAAAACCGCCCCGCATCCTGCACATAATCCGCGCGGGATACGCGCTCGGGCGCGGGAACCGCACGCCCCGTGTTAGCTTCACCGAGCACGTGAAAAAGCGCGCTAAACGCCAGGGAAATCACCACGCTTCCGCCGCCAACCAAGAGCGGCACCCACAGGGGAAAGTTATGCGGGCTCGTGGCGATGGCGGTCGAAGCGAAAACGAAAAACAGCACGCCCCTTGGGCGCAAGCCAAAGCGGGGCACGAGGCCCGACGTCAGGGCGGCAACAATCGTGCCAACGATGACGACGATCCAGGCCCCGGGAAGCGTCGGCACGAGCGCCCCAACGTGACGCGCGGCCGTCGCAAAAACCTCACACGCCACAAGGGCACTTCCCGCGATGGCTTGCTGGCGCACGCGTTCGCGCGTGGGCACGAATCGACCGTACAGAGAGCTGAAGGTGCCAAATGACGCAAACAGCGAAAGGTCAAGGCGCCCCAGCAGAAGGAGAATCACGAGGGGAAGGGCCACCGAAAAGGAGATGCGCACGGCGGGGACGAACTCTCCCCGCGCCTCGCCAAGGGTCACAAATGTGCGGGCGCTCGAGCCCACGTGCTCTCTCGCTTCGGCAGGAATCGCGTGCAGAAATGTTCGGTGGTGGCGGGAAACGTGAGATTCAGGCACGTTCTTCAGGATAAAACCATCCAAATTGAACGTGCATCAGCGCTAGCGGAAACTCACGCCGCGAGGTGTTCGATGAGGATCTTGAGGCCGAGGGCAATGAGCACCACGCCGCCGCCGATTTCGGCGGGTTTCCGAAAGCGGGCGCCGACCCGGTGACCAATGATGACCGCGAGGAAGGACAGCACGAAGGTGACGGCGGCGATCACGAGCGCGGCCTGAACGATGTTCACGGCGAGCACCGCGAACGGCACCCCGATCGCGGCGGCATCAATGCTCGTGCCAATTCCCAACACGAGAATCTTCTTGAGGTCGAAACCCGCATCTTCACGCTGTTCGCGAACATCCTCGGGGGCAAAGGCCTCGCGGATCATGAGGCCGCCGATAAGCGCGAGCAGCGCGAAGGCGATCCAGTGGTCGACGGGCGCGAGAATCTGCGAGAACTGCGACGCGAGGGCCCACCCGAGTACGGGCATGAACCCCTGGAATGCGCCAAACACGACCGCGATGAGCACCGCGGCCCGGTAGGAGAGTTGCCGCATCTGGACGCCCTGCGTAAGTGCGGCGGCGAAGGCATCGGCGGCAAGGCCGATACCCACAAGAAGAATTGCGAAGATGTCCACGTTTTCCCACACTTTCGCGCCCATGACCGGTGTGTCTAGAGGAAACCGAAAGTGAGGACGTCCAAACAATTTGACGGACCCTATCTCGCGGGCGATTCTTGAAGCGGGCCGAAGGGCCCTTCGCTGCCCGCGCATGAGAGGCCCCTCCCCATGAAAGCCACGTCGGAACCAACCAGGGTCACCGAGGACTACCTCGCTGTGATCTGGAAGGCAACCGAATGGCCAGACGACGGGCACACCCCCGCTACGAGTGCGATCGCTTCCGCACTCGGCGTCTCGCTCTCGACTGTTTCCGCGCAACTCAAACGCCTCGCGGGCGACGGCCTCCTCGACTATCGCCCCTACGGCGCGATCACCCTCACGAGCGAGGGCGAGAAAATCGCCCGCGAGGTCGTGCGACGCCACCGCATTCTTGAGACTTTCCTCGTGGAACACCTCGGATTCGCGTGGGACGAAGTGCACGAAGAAGCGGACCGGCTCGAACACGCGACGAGCGACAGGCTCATCGCACGCATGGACGATCTTCTCGGGCACCCCGCGGTCGATCCGCACGGGGACCCCATCCCGTGCGATATTCACGAGGCACCGTCACCGGGGGTCCCTCTCGCTCGCTGCGTGGAGGGGCAAAGGCTCGTTGTCTCGCGGGTCTCCGACGAAAACCCGGACATCCTGCGCTACTGCGCGAAGCGTGGCCTCGCACCCGGGGCGCACCTCACGATTCTCGAGAGGCTTGACTCGACGGGCCTCATGAGCATCGAGATGGAGCAAGGGCAGGTCGAACTGAGTGCCCAGATCGCCGGCGCGATCAGGGCGGTACCCAAAGGCGATTAAGCGCGCTGCTCGCGCGCCTCGGCACGCGCCACGAGGCGCTCGACGAGCTTTGCCCGGTTGGCTTCGGAAATCGGGCGTCCACTGAGGTGGTTGTATACCCACAGCCCCGCACTCAGAACGTGATCCTCGAGACGCTCAAGATCCTCATCACTCTCAACATTTTCACTCGGGTTGAGGAGCCAGCGCTCGTCAATCTCATCCCAGGCCCTCTCATAGTCATGATGGCTAAGCGCCTGGATGTTGAGGAGAATCTCGGCGAGTGGTTCTTCGCGCTCGAGCGCACTGACGAGCGCGCGCTCTCGCTGTGCCTGCGTGAGGTCCTCGGGGGCTTTGCCGCCGCTTACGCGAACAAGCTCGCGCTCCCACAGGTGCGCGGCGTACCGGTGAAGCTCGATGAGGAGGTCGTGGCGCGACGGAAAGTGGTAGATCAGGCCCGACTTCGACATTCCGCTCGCTTCCGCGAGCGAATCGAACGTGAGTCCCTCGACGCCACCGCACTCGGTGACGAGGTGGTAGGCGACCTTGAGGGCGAACTCTTTCTTGCTGGTTCTGGGCATGGGGGTCCTAGGGGCGGGGATCAGCGGTGAGGGGATTGCTTTTCAAAATAACAACGTTTGTTACCGTCCGTGGCGGATAGCGACTGAACGCGAGGTATGCCACATTTCTTACAGACGTAAGCGACATCTCTTTACATCTGTAAATCACTGGTCTACTTTTGATCCGGTCGAAAAGACTGACACCTGTAAATAAGAGCAGAGTCGAGGCCCCATGTCTGTCCTGTACGCCGCCAGGCGCGCCCTCGTCCATCGCGACGAGGAACTCCCGATCGATCCGCGAGCCCAAAAATCACGCGAATCGCTCATCCGCGTCATGATCGACGCCCTCGACGACAACCCGCAGCCACCGAGCGTCTCCGAACTCGTGCGACGCGCCGGCGCGAGCCGACCCACGTTCTACCAGCACTTCGGAGATATCCCAACGCTCATGCATGCGGCGGCCATGGAACGCCTCGAAGAGGTTTTCGCGATGCTGCCCCAGCAGGCGTCGGACCCCACGGAGCCCACAAGCCCCACCGACTTCCCCGACAACTGGACCCGCTTTGCGGCCGAAAGCCTCACGGCGCTCTTCACGCACCTGAGCGAAAACCGCGCGTTCTACCTCGCGGTTCTTGACGGCCCGAGCGGGCGTGCCGCCGAAAGCGAACTCACGCGATTCCTCGCGGGGCGTATGCTCGGCTTCGCCACGCTCCGCGACGCGCTCACCCGCCTCACGGGCCCCCGCGCCGCACGCTACGCCGAATTCCTTTCGGCGGGCCTCCTCTCGCAAGCAACCAAGGACCTCCGCGATGACCTCCCGGTCACCGCGATGGTCGAAACGACGACCGATTTCCTCGCGGCCGCGACCGGCCTCAAAGCCGCCTAAGGAGCACGTTTCATGTCACAAGCCACCAGAGAGGCCTCGCGCAAAGCCAAAGCCAACTCGATCGCGCGTCGCCTTCGCAATTCAGGCAACAGCCTCTCCATCATCCGCATCATGATCCTCGTGATCGGCGTCTCGCTCGTCCCGCTCGTCTACGCTGCGCTTCTCACGTGGTCGAACGTCGACCCCATCAACCGGCTTCACCAGGTCCCCGCGGCCGTCGTCAACCTCGACAAGGGCAACACCGACCCCGACCTCGATCTCGGCGACGAGCTCACCGACGAACTCCTCGATTCGACCGCGAACAACAACCTCGACTGGACGGAAATGTCCGAGTCGCGCGCCAACAAGGCGCTCCAGGACGGCGAGGTCTACGCGGTCTTGAGAATCCCCGAGAACTTCAGCAGCAATGTCGCCTCGGTCGGAAACGACGACCCCTCGACGGCAGTCAAAGCTCAGCTCTCGATCACGACCAATGACGCGAAGAACATGATCTCGGGCAACCTCGCCCAGACCATCCTCACGAAGGTCACCGACTCGCTCAACGAAAAGGTGAGCGACGAATACCTGCACAACATCTACGCGGGCTTCAACGACATGCACGACTCGCTCTCGGAAGCCGAGGACGGCGCAGGCCAACTCGCTGACGGTTCTTCCGACGCGAAAGACGGCGCCGACAAGCTCGCCGACGGCACCGCAACCGCGAAAGACGGTTCGAGCCAACTTGCCGACGGCACCGCCACCGCGAAGAACGGCTCCGGCAAACTCGTCGTGGGTCTCGGTGACCTCAAGGACGGCGCCGTCAAGCTTTCGAGTGGCGCTTCCACGCTTGCGAACGGCACGACGCAGCTCAAGGACGCGACGGGCCGCGCCGCTTCCGGCGCGGGTGATCTCGCGAACGGCGTGGGCCGACTCGACTCTGCCGCAGGCCAGCTCAACGACGGCGCAACCAAGGTCAATGCCGGCGCGCTGCGCTTGCGTGACGGCCTCACTAACGCTCAGGATGGCTCGGCGAAGATCGCTGCTGGCCTCAACGAACTGAACTCGAAGACGTCGATCCTTCCCGGTGCGGTCGCGGAACTCAAGAACGGGTCGGCGGCGCTTGCCGACGGTTCCGAACTCATCGCCGAGCGTATGGAGGACCTGAGCGAGCGCGGTCCCGAGATCGTGGACGACCTGCACAAGGTCAAGGACAAGACGCGCGGTGCGCACGATGAGGCCGTTGAACTCAAAAAGCTCACGGTCGAAGATGTCGAAGGCACCGAGGACTACGCGGAATCGCTCGCGGATATTCAAGCGCACTGGGATGAAATGGATCCCGACCAGCAGAAGCTTATGATCGATGGTCTCAAGGACGGCGCCGATCAAATCGCCGAGCGTTCCCGGAAGATCAACGCGGGCGTAAGCGACCTCGACCTCAAGATCATCGTTCCGCTCGATGTGGCCGCGCACGCTCTCGACAACAAGGTCAACGAGCTGCCCGCGCTGTTCGACCACGCGGCTGCAAAGTCGCGGGAAGTCGCAGACAAGTTCAAGCGGCTCGACGACGGCGTTGGCAAACTCGACGCGAAATCGACCGAGCTTGTGGATGGCATCAACCAGCTCGCCACTGGCGCGAACACACTCGACGACGGGCTCGGCAAGCTCTCGAATGGTGCCGGCGACCTCACAGACGGCACGGGTCGCTTGGCCGATGGCACAGGCCAGCTCAAGGACGGTACGGGCACCGCACTCGCGGGCGCTTCGGCCCTCGCCGATGGCGCGGGCAAGCTCGACGCCGCGAGCGGGAAGCTCAACGATGGCGCGCAGCGCCTCGCGAGCGGAACGGGCGACCTCACGAACGGCGCGTCGAAGCTCAAGGACGGCGCGACTAAGCTCGACGGCGGTATTGGCAAGCTCAACGATGGCGCGGTCAAACTCAACGACGGCATCGGTCAACTCGACGACGGTGCTCACAAACTCGGAGGCGGCCTCGGTGACCTCAAGGACGGCGCGAATGAGCTTCACGACGGTCTTGCTGCCGGTGTCGAAGAAGTTCCGAATTACAACACGTCCGAGAAGGATCACCTCGCGAGTGTCGCCGCGCAGCAAGTCGACCTCTCGAAGCACCGTTTGCACGAAGTGAAGAGTTACGGCTACGGCCTTGGCCCGTACTTCATGACGCTCTCGCTGTGGATCGGCGCGCTTGCGTTCTTCCTCGTATTCCCGGCCCTGAGCGGTCGCCGCGTGGGCAGCAACATGCCCGCGGCGATGGTCGCCCTCGCGAGCTACCTTCCGAGCGCGTTCGTGAGCCTGCTCCAGTCGGTGCTCATGGTCTCAACCGTGCACTTCCTCGTGGGCATCGACATGGTGCGTCTCGGCCAGGCGTTCCTCATTTCGTTCATCGCCTCGCTGACGTTCATGGCACTCAACCAGGCACTCGTCGCGTGCTTCGGCCCCGTGGGGCGGTTTATGTCGCTCATCTTCACGGTGCTCCAGCTCGCCTCGGCAGGTGCGACCTATCCGATCGAGACGACCCCGAAGCTCTTCCAGATGATTAGCCCGTACTTGCCGTTCACGTCCGTTGTGAACGCGCTCAGGGTGGCGATTGCTGGTGGAGACATCAACTTCGCCCACGTCATCTGGGTCATGGTCGCGTACGCGGCGGTGGCGGCGGTGATGCTCGTGTTGGGCGTCCGCGCGAAACGCCGGGTCGAGAAGCTCAAGGAGAAGATCCATGACCGCGTCGAGAGCGCTGAGCGCGAGGATGGGTCCGCGACTGAGACGGCGGAAGGCTCCGAAGGAGCAGTAGATCCCGACGGTCCCTCAGAAAGTGCGGAGGAGCCGGAGGACGCCGAAGCTCCTCGGGGAGAGGAAGGCACCGACTCTTCGGCTCCGGAGCAGGAAGCCTGAGTAGCACCGGGCGCGAGTTATTCACAATCGGGGTCCGACGCCCGCCAGGGCTCACCTGTTTCCGTAGGATCGAAGCATGACGCTTCCTTCCCAACCGTTTCAGGTCAATCTTCACGCGGTCGTTGAGCTTCTGAGTACGCATATTTACTCGCGCCCGAGTGTGTTTCTTCGCGAGCTGATTCAGAACGCGCGCGATGCGATCATGACCAGCATCGAGCAGGGCACGCTCGCGCCCGACGATGCCCTCATCCGCATCACGCCCGTCGGCCCGGAATCGAGCGAGCTCGTCGTCACCGATAACGGCGCGGGAATGTACCGCGAGGACATGGCGGAACTCCTCTCGACGGTCGGTCAATCGAGCAAGCGAGATATCTTCGATCTGCCTCGCACGGATCGCCTCGGCCAGTTCGGCATCGGTCTGCTGAGCTGTTTCATGGTGAGCGACGAGATCATCGTGGAAACCCGTCCCGCCGCGGGTGGTGAGGCGAGTCGCTGGGTGGGTCGCAGCGATGGCACATTCACGCTCGAGCCACTCGACGGCACCTCCGGTGCGGGGATCAAGGTTGGCACTCGAGTGCGTCTCACGCCTCGCCCCGAGTCACGCGAACTCACGATGTACGCGCGCGTGTGGGAGCTCGCGACCTTGTACGCGGAGTTTCTGCCCGTCACACTCGAGGTGTGCGGTCCGCGCGGGACCGAACGATTCGTGAACCGCACGCCGTTCTTCACGCGTCACCTCTCGCCGAGTGTTCTCCCCCCGGAAACAGGCACTCTGGAGGAGGGCAGCATCGAGGACCTCCACGCATGGGCCCTCGAGCGGGATCTCGAGCACCTCGCCGAATACGGCGCAGAACTGCTCGGTGCCCCTCCGCTCGACATGATCGACATTTCCGTTCCCGAAACAGGCACGCGGGGAACCGCTTTCGTACTTCCAGCCTCGCCCTCCCCAGGTGCGAAGCAAACCACGCGCGCTTACATGGGTGGCCTCCTCGTTTCCGAGTCCGTTCCCGATCTGCTCCCCGAATGGGCGTTCTTCGTAAGGGTCGTTCTCGATTCCACGGGTCTCACCCCCACCGCCTCGCGCGAAAACTTCGTCAACGACGAGGCGCTCGCGGTCACGAAGCGCGCGATCGCCTCGAGCCTGCGCGCATGGATCCTCTCGCTCGCCGAAAACGATCCTCGCGGCCTCCAGCGGTTCCTCGCCATCCACGACCTCGCATTGCGCTCCCTCGCAGTTCACGACGCCGAGCTCGCGCGCATCGTGCTTCCCCATTTCACGTTTGAAACGAACCAGGGACGCATGCTCGTGAGCGAGATTGTCGCGGCGAACCCCCGCGTGCGCTATGCGGAAACAACCGAAGAGTTCCGCCAGCTCGCGGGCGTGATTCCAAGCGACCAGATCGTTGTCAACGCGGGCTACGTGTACGAAAAGGACCTCATGCGGATGCTTGGGGAGGCCCTCCCCTCCGCGAGCGCCAACCCCATCACGCTCGGCGATGTGATCGCACAATTCGGCGCCGTGCTCGGCGCCGATGCCGAGGGCGCAGAACGCGTGCGGGCCCTCGCGGAAACCGCGCTTTTCGGGCTCGACTGCGACGTCCAGGTGCGCGCTTTCACGCCCGAAGATGTCCCCGCCCTCTACGTCGTCGACCCCAACGTTTTGCGAAGCATGGAGCTCAAGCGCCTCGAGGAATCCACAAGCGGATTCTGGGGTGATCTCATGCGTGAAGTCACGGCGGCGCCAAGCCCCGAGCAAGCGTCGGAAAACTCCGAGCCGGGCCTTCCCACCCTCGCCACGCTCGTGCTCAACTGGAACAGCTCCCTCGTGAAGATGCTCGCCGGCATCGACACGGATGATCAGGTCGTGGCCTCGCGAACGCTGCGGCTGATGTACGTGCAGGCGATGCTCGCGGGACACAACCCGCTGAGGCCCGCGGATCGCGCGATCCTCAACGAATCGCTTTCGGACATGCTCGCGCTCTCCACGAACCTCATGCGGCGCGATATCTCGGTCGAGGATTTTCTCGAGCCGGGTGACGGTCACGAAAGTTAGGCTGGGATCATGCGCGAACTTCAACACACGATCATCAGCGAGATGGGCGTGAAGCCCCATATCGAGCCCGCGGTGGAAATTGAGCGCCGCGTAGCCTTCCTCACCGAATACCTGCACGCGACCGGCACGAACGGCTTCGTGCTCGGCATCAGCGGGGGTGTGGATTCAACCCTCGCGGGCCGTCTTGCGCAGCTCGCGGTCGAGAAGGTGCGCTCGCAGGGCGGCGATGCCAGCTTCGTCGCGGTTCGCCTCCCCCACGGTGTCCAACACGATGAAGCCGATGCGGCAGCGGCGATGGACTGGATCGGTGCGGACCGAGAAATGACCATCAACATTAAGGGCGCTACGGATTCGCTTCGCAGCGAGTTCACTTCGGCGGCGGGCCACGAGACGAGCGACTTCAATGCGGGCAACATCAAGGCGCGCCTGCGCATGGTCGCCCAGTACGCAATTGGCGGCGACGAGGGACTTCTCGTAATCGGCACGGATCACGGCGCGGAATCCACGGTCGGGTTCTTCACGAAATTCGGCGATGGCGGTGCCGACATCCTCCCGCTTTTCGGCCTCAACAAGCGCCAGATCCGCTCGCTCCTCGAGCATCTCGGCGCACCGGAGCCGCTATGGCGGAAGGTTCCCACTGCCGACCTCCTTGATGGCAATCCGGGCCGCACTGATGAGGACGAGCTCGGCGTGAGCTACGACGACATCGACGATTACCTCGAGGGCCGAGAGATCCCCGTAGCCGCCGCCGAGAATATCGAGCGCCGCTACCTTTCTTCGCGGCACAAGCGCACGACCCCCGTCACCATCACCGATACGTGGTGGAAGGGCGCGCCGGGGTCTCGATGAGCGAAGCCGAAACTTTCGAAAGCCTCACGCGCCGCTTCGATTCCCATGCGCCCATGCCGCACCGGGAACGCTGGGACATCGGCAAACGCGCCGAGCGCCTCGCGGAAGAGTCTGGCGATAAGCGTGCTTTGTACGAGATCCGTATGCGTCTTGTGGGTTTCGCCTTTCAGGCCGCCGAAGCTACGGAGCAACTCACACTGTTCCTGTGGTGCGCGCACATGCATGACTCCGATCCGGCTCGCTACCCCACACGACCTCTCGAAGCTCAGCCGGACGTTGACCTCCTGTGGTGGTACAAGTGGCTCACGGTGATGCTTCTCAGCTACCCGCAGTACTCGCTCGCCCAGGTGCGCTCCGCGCTCGACATGATGCGCGCCGCCTACCGCCGCGAAGGCGCGGGCGAGGCGGGAATCCTGTGGGCCGAGCTCTCACTGGCTCTCGAAACGGGCAGAAACGATGAGGCGCGAGAGGTGCTCGCCCGCATCAAGGCTTCCCCACCCGACGAATACTCCAACTGCGATGCGTGCGCGCGGGCACAAGAGGCCACGATTCTGTGGGAAATGGACGACGATGAGGCGGCTCTTCGCCTCGTAGACGAGATCCTCGATCAGGGCTACGTGTGTGCGGAGGAGCCACAGTCGATCGCGTCGGAAGCGCTTCTAGCTTTTGCGCGCGCCGGGAGGCTTCCCGAGGCTGCGGCTCTCGCGGAATTCACGTATCCGCTCATCATGTCCTCGCCCATGCACCTCAGCCACCAGATCGACCACATGCTGTTCCTTCTCTCGACGGGCAATCCCCGCACCGCGGCGATGCTGTTCGTGCGGCATTTGCCGAATGTTCGCCACGAGGGTCTCCCCCCGAGCTCGTATCTCGCGGCTCTCAAGCAGCTCGTGGTGGTCGCAAGCGAGCTCTCTCGCGAGGGCTACGGTGCGATTGAGATCGAGGGGGTGCACGGCGAGGCTACGACCATTGAGGGCTTCATTGACTCGGCTCGCGCTGAAGCTCGCCCGCTCGCGATCGCCTTCGATAAGCGTGATGGCACGAGCGACCGCGTGAAATCGCTCGAGAGCGCCGGCAGCATGCCTCTCGAACGCTTCGAGTTCGAGCTCGGCGGCTGAGCGTACGTTCGCCCTCGCCGCTTACGTTCCACAAAAGCTCGTGAAGAAGCGCGCATTCGGCGGTGGAGATTCGAGATCGTCTAAGCCGTCCACGCGCGTAAAGGGGTTGCGGATCGCCGCGAGGAGCCGTTCGAATGTGGCGGCATTGCCCCGCTCAATGTCGCGCAGTGCCTTCTCGACATGGTGGTTACGGGGAATGTAGATCGGGTTCGCTTCCCGCATGAGTGTTGCCGCGTGCTCGGGGCTCGTGCCCGCACGTGCGCGATGCTCCTCGAGTTCCGCTTGCCACGCACTTCCCGCAGCGAATTCCCCTTCACGTTCCGCATCATCGGTGAGGGCCCTGAAGAACAGGGTGAAATCCTGCTCTTCACGCTCAAGTGCGTCGAGGGTATGCGCGATGAACTGCTCTACGCCCGCTTCCGGTGTGGCACCGATCCCGAGTTTCCTCGCGAACACGCGTGTAAAGGCCGCACGGTACTCCTGCTCAAACTCCCTCAGCACGGTGCTTGCCTGCTCGATCGCGGTTTCCGGATCGGGATCGAGCAAATCAAGTAGCGACTCGGCGAATCTCGCCATATTCCACTGCGTCATCGCGGGCTGCTGCCCGTAGGCATACCGGCCACCCGTGTCGATCGAACTGAAACACGCGCCGCTCTCGTACCGGTCGAGGAAGGCGCACGGCCCGAAGTCGATCGATTCGCCGGCAACGCTCACGTTGTCGGTATTGAGCACGCCGTGCACGAATCCCACGCCCATCCACTGCGCCACGAGTCGCGCTTGGCGCGAAGCGACACCGCGAAGAAGAGCAAGGGCGGGGGCCGTAGAGGCGTCGGGCCCCTCATCCCAAGCGGGGTAGTGCCGCTCGAGCGTGCTCCGCACGAGCCTTTCTCGCGTATCCGGCTCGATCGCGCCCTGGTCAGAAGCGATCCTCGCGAATTGGAAGGTCCCTACCCGCACGTGGCTCGCAGCCGTGCGCACGAGAATCCCCGCGGGTTCCGGCTCGGGAGCGCGGCGCCTGATCCGCTCCCCCGTCTCGAGAACCGCGAGAGTGCGGCTCGTGGGAATGCCGAGGGCATGAAGCGCCTCCGAGATGAGGTATTCGCGATACATCGCACTGAGCGGCGCCTTGCCATCGGAGCCCGGGCGCGAGAAGGGCGTGCGCCCACTGCCTTTGAGGTGCACATCCACGAGTGCATCGCCAATGGTCAACTCGCCCACGAGGTGGGCGCGGCCGTCGCCAAGAACGGGGGAAAACGTGCCGAACTGGTGGCCCGAATATGCCATCGCATGCGCGCTTGTCGCGTTCGCCAAGTCGCGAACGAGTCCCTCGACCGCCTCGGTTTCCTCCCCGGGGTCACTCCCGAGCTCTCGCGCAAGCGGGGCATTCACCGCCGCTACGCGCGTATCGGTGGGAATGTCGGGGGCACACTCGCGCACGAGGCCGGGAAACTCGCGCGCAAACTGGGTCGTGAGGGGCGGAAACTGGGAGCACACACCACCACGCTACAGGGGCATGCCCGACGCTTGCTCACCGAGCGTCATACCCACCTTCGTGTGCGCTGCCCCACTACACTTTCCGTATGCCCCGCTTTTCTCGCGCCGACATCTATCGGCGCCAATACAAAGCGATCGTCGTCATCTTCGCCGTGTGCTTCGCGCTCGTCTCGATTGTCACGCTCGTGAACACCATCGCGGCCGGGCAACCGTCGGAATCACGCGCGAACCCCGCCGCCGCGCCCACACCCGTTCAGGCCCGAGTGATGACGATCCCCGAAACCCCCGCCAATGCGCCCGCACTTTCGAACTTGCCGCGCGGCGTTGAGCTCACCGAAGGGGAGAGCCTCGGCATTGATGTTTCTTCGCATCAAAAGACGATTAAGTGGGGCGATGTCGCCGATGCGGGTGTGAGCTTTGCGTACATCAAAGCGACCGAGGGCACTGGCTATAAAGACCCAAAGTTTGCCGCGAATTGGGACGGTGCCTGGAAGGCTGGCATCACGCCCGGGGCGTACCACTACTTCACGCTCTGCTCCCCCGGCGCGGATCAGGCACGCGACTTCTTGAAGGCGGCCCCGCCCGATTCGGGTGCGCTTCCACCCGCCCTCGACCTCGAATTTGATGGCGCGTGCGAAAAGCGCCCCGAGGCTGAGCACGCCAACGCCGAGGTCGAGGCCTTCGTGAACGCGGTCGAGAAGGCCTGGGGGCGCAAGCTCGTGGTGTACTCGAGTAAAGAGTGGCGCCAGCACTACGACCTTCCGCACGCTGATGGCCGGCCAGACTGGCTTTTCTCCGAGCACCAACGGCCTGATCAGGAGGATTGGGCGGTGTGGCAGCTGCGGTTTAATGGCGCGGTCGAGGGAATTTCCACGAAGGTCGACATCGATGTGATTCGACCGAAGCACCTCAAAGGAGATTAAGAAATGACGAGGCGAGTGAGCGTCGTCCTTTTTGACGGCTTCGAGCTTCTTGACGTCTGCGGGCCTGTCGAACTCCTCAGTCACGTCGACGGCATCACGCTTGACTTTGTGGGGCCCGAGGTTGGTCTCGTGTCGAGCGCACAAGGCCTTCGCATGGAGTGTCGGCGTTCGTTCCGGGAGCTCTCACAGGAGCCGGTCGACATCCTGCTCGTCCCTGGAGGGCCCGGGACGCGTGGGCTCGTCGACGATGCACCTTTCCTCGCGTGGCTGACCGAGGTTGGCACGCGCGCACGGCTCGTCGTTTCCGTGTGCACGGGCTCAGCGCTGCTCGCGGCCGCTGGACTGCTCGAAGGCTACCGGGCAACGAGCAATAAAGCGGCATTTGAGTGGGCGCGCACCTTCGGGCAGAAGGTTGCCTGGCAGAGGGAGGCTCGGTGGGTGGAAGATTGCGATCGGTGGACGTCCTCGGGCGTGGCCGCAGGGATGGACATGGCCGCCGCACTCATAGCCTCCCTGTGTGGCATCGAGGCGCGTGATCGGGCCCTCGCGAAGGCGGAGTACACAGCCCATACCAACAGCGATTCGGATCCCTTCGCCGCGGCGCCTCCTCTGCCCTGAGGGCGTGCACAGCGGGGCGGCAGGCCCTCACAGCTGGCGGAGGCGGTTCCAGCGAGAGACCCAGCCCTCGACATCGACGAGGGGCACGAGAAGCGGAGGTTTCTCGCTTGAGGCGGGCCGCAGCGAAGCGTCACGGACCGCCGCGCTATTTTCGCGGCGCGCCCGAGCGTTGTAGTCCTCGAGGTATTCGCGCACCGCGTCTTCTGATGGGAGCGAGCGAAGAGTATGCGCGAGCATATCGTGTTCCTTGCGCAGCACCACAGCGGCGGGCAGTAGCGCCTCGCGATCGAATTCGCCGGAGGAAATGCGCGATTTAATCCACCAGTCGGGATCGTGCACGTCCGGAAGCTCGAGCTGCGCACCCGCGAGGGGAAGGTTGTCAAAAACGCCGGCAGCGGCGGCCCGATCGGCAGCCGTCGGAATAAATCCCGCTCCTTCCTCCACGGCGCCAAGCCAGGCATTCGTGTGCGGGCGTGCGCCCGGCTCCTCACTCATGGCGCTCGCCCCTCTCGGTCACCGTGTGCGAATACGCGAAAGCCCCTCCCGAAGGAGGGGCCCGCATGGAGTGCGCAAGGGGGGACTTGAACCCCCACGCCCGCAAAGGCACACGGACCTGAACCGTGCGCGTCTACCAATTCCGCCACTTGCGCGAGTACTTCGACACCGGGCGTCAAGGCACACCGAGATCGAAGCGCTCCCTAATATAGCCGCACCGACTCCCGCGCGCGAATCAAGGCACTGGCCTGGTGGGCAACACCACGAGTGTGTACGTCAGCCGTCCGCGGGGGTCGGGAGAACAACGAGCACACCCGATTCCTGCGCGTTGAGGATCGTTGCCGCAATCACGGTCGCCTCGCCCTTGCCCCATTCAGCTTCGAAAGGGCACACCTGCGAATTGCGGCCTTCCGGAATGAACATTTCACCCGTGCATTCGAACTTCGAAACCGGGATCTCGAAGGCCTCCATCGCCTTGAGCGCTTTTTTCGAAACGCTTGCGCCATCAGCCGGTGCGTCAGCCGCCCACATTCCGCCCGCGCCGTAGGCATACACTTCGGTTCCGGTTTCGGTGAACTTCCCGGTAAGCGAGGGGTCGAAGTCTTTCTCGAAACCGACCAGGAGGCCGGTACCTTGCATGCTCGAAAACGTTCCGTACACGTAGGCCTCGGTCGTCTTGTTTTCGCCCTTTACGGTGCAGTGCGTCTTCGGTTTACCGGCCGTGATGTCCACGTCTGAATCGCATTCGACGCTTGCCGAGGCGTCATCGGGAACGACGTCCGTGATCGCCTTGGCGATCACATCCTTCGAGACGGGAAAATCACCGATCTCGGGGTCATCATCGTTCGTGATGTGGGCAACCATGGCAGGGGCCGAAGTGACCTCTCCCCCGGATTCGGCCGAAGGCTTCTCACTCGGCTCGCTGCTCGGCGACTCGCTCGGCTCGGAAGTTTCGGTTTGTTCCTCACTCGCCTCTGAGCTCGGCTCAGCCGTGGGAATCGCGGTGGGGCTTGCCGTCGTGGTTTCCGGGGCGGCACTCGGGGTCTCGCTGGGCTTCGCAACCTCACTGCCCGTGGCGCCGCACGACGCGAGCATGAGCGCTGCGGCAAAGGCGGCTGATGCGCCGCGGAAGGTGGACCTCATCGACATGGATTATCTCCTCTAAGAATCGGCACGAGGGAAGAGCGTGCGGAAACATCTTCCCCCGCCACGCCTCGAAAGTAAAGACTAGGCAAAGTGTGGAGGTTGTGAAGGAAAAGCCGCACGTTCGAGGGGTGGGCGGGTTCCGACGGCTGCCCGACAGCAGCGGTTGTCAGACTCTAGAAAATTGCGCGCGCTTTTTCAGCCTCCGCAAAGCTCGCGTCGATGGCCTCAACGCTAATGCGGTGGCGGAACACGAGCACGTATGCGAGGGAGACAACCGCCACGAAGGGCACGCCCACCATGGCCGCGAGCTGCATGCGCTCAACGGCAAGCACGGTCGAAAACACGAACAGCAGCCCCGCGATACCCACGATTGCCGTCGCGACGCCGCCGGGCATACGGAAAAGCTCGAGGCCGTCACGCGTACGGTGATACACAATGTAGGTCACGAGAATGAGCACCCAGACGATCACCGCCGAAAAAATCACGGTCGACATAATGAGCGGGAACAGCCCACCGATACCCGTCATCGCGAGTACCACGACAAGAAGAATCCCGCACGCGTGCACAATGATGCCGGGAAGCGGGATGCCGCGGCGCGTGGTGCGCTCAAGCACGCGCGGCGCGAGAGAATCCGCGGCAAGCGAGTGGAGGAACCGCGAGCCCGCATACACGTTCGCGTTCGCGGCCGAGAGCGCCGTAATCACGACAATGAGATTGGTGAGGCCCGCTGCCGCGGGGATCCCGAGCTCATGGAACACCATGACAAACGGCGAAAGGCGCACGTCGCCCGAGGCTCCCGAGGCCTCTTTCCACGGCACAAGCGCCACGATAATGCCGATCGCCACGACGTAAAAGAAGCTCAAGCGGACCACGGTGGACTGCGCCGCCGTGCGAATCGATCGCGCGGGGTTCTTCGCCTCGGCCGCCGAGATTGACAGCATCTCGATGCCGCCGAAAGAAAACATCACGAGCGCCATCGACACCCACACGCCCTTGAAGCCGAAGGGCATAAAGCCGCCGTCGTTCATCCAGTTGGAAATACCCGCCGCGGGCGTGCCCGGGAGGCCGAAGAACACGAGGCACAGCCCCACGAGGATGAACACCACGACCGCAATAACTTTGATGCTCGAAAGCCAAAATTCGATCGTGCCGAAACTCTTCACGCTCACGACGTTGATCGCGACCACGATCGCGCCAAGGATGGCGACTCCAGCCCACTGCGGCAAACCGGGTGCCCAAAACTGCAGGTACAGGCTGCACGCGTACAGCTCGGCGGCCGTCACGCCAACTGTCACGATCCAGTAGAGCCACCGCACAAGGTAGCCCCAAAACGGCGAGAGGTAGCGCGCGGCGAGCGTGCCAAATCCCCCCTGGACAGGGTGACGCGAGGCCATCTCGCCCATCGCGAGGGCGATCGTCATAGCGATGGCGGAGCCGATCGCAAAGCTGATGATCACGGCGGGACCGGCCACGGCGATCGCATCTCCGGAACCGAGGAACAATCCGGTACCGAGCGCGGAGCCCATCGCGATCATGGCCATCTGTCGATGCGTGAGTGATCGGGAAAGGTGGCCGTGTTCGTGGGGATCGCTGGCTGTAGACGGGTGTGAGGATGGGGAGGTCATTCCACAAATGTATTCAATTTCTTGGTCGGTTCGGGCGATTGACCGCTTAATGGCAGAAAAAAGCGGCGGGCGCAAAGCCCGCCGCTTCCTCATACGCTCTTACGCGAGCGCTTACGCTATGCCCTTCAGGCGCGCGCACCCTTCGCGGCAACAACCTGGACAACGAGGTTTGCGTAAACCTCTTCGTGCAGGCGCACCGTCACGGTGTACTCGCCGAGCGACTTGATCGGTGCGGTGAACTCGACCTTACGACGGTCGATCTCGCGATCGAATCCAGCCTTGACGGCCTCGGCAACCTCGGCGGCCGTCACGGCGCCGAAGAGACGGCCGTTCTGACCCGCGCGCTCGGCCACAACGACCGGCTTGGTCTGGAGAACGTCGCGGAGGGCCTGGGCGTCCTCGAGCGATGCCACGGCACGCTTCGAGTTCGCGGCAGCCATCTGCTCGAGCTGGCGCTCAGCACCCTTGGTCCACGGCGTGGCGAGGCCACGCGGCAGAAGGTAGTTGCGAGCGTAGCCGGCCTTGACCTCGACGACATCGCCGGGGCCGCCGAGCTTGGAAACCTCATTGGTGAGGATGAGCTTGGTAGTAGCCATGTTTCTCTATCCTTCCTTGGCTCAGCGACCGGAGGTCGAGTAGGGAAGGAGGGCGATCTCGCGGGCGTTCTTGACGGCCTTCGCGATCTTACGCTGCTCCTGGACACTCACGCCGGTCACGCGGCGTGCACGGATCTTTCCGCGATCCGAAATGAACTTACGCAGAACTGCGGGGTCCTTGTAATCGATGTTCTCGATACCGGCGCTCTTAAGCGGGTTCTGCTTCTTCTTGGGCTTACGAAGCTCTGGCTTCGCCATCGTGGTGCTCCTTTGAGTGAGGGGAGCCCGGGCTTTCGACCCGGGATGGAATGGATATTTTCAAAGATGTATGCCGAGTGGTGCGGTTTAGAAGGGCGGGGGCTCTTCGGCGCCGCCGTTGCTCCAGGGGTCAACATCGGCGGGGTTCTGGCCGCCCTGCGGCCCTCCCTGGTTGCCACCGCGGTTGCCGCCGTAGCCTCCCTGGTTGGAGTAGCCGCCCTGGCCGCCACCGTAGTTGCCGCCACCATTATTTCCACCGTTGAAGCCGCCACCGAAGTTGCCGCCGCCGCGCTGAGTGCGGGTCGGCTTCGCGGTCGCGTAGCGGAGCGAAGGACCGATCTCGTCAACCTGGAGTTCGATCGAGGTGCGGTTGTTGCCTTCGCGGTCGGTGTACGAGCGCTGCTGGAGGCGGCCCTGAACGATCACGCGGGTGCCCTTCGCGAGGGACTCGGCGACGTTCTCGGCTGCATCGCGCCAGATGGAGCAGCGCAGGAAGAGAGCCTCGCCGTCTTTCCATTCGCCCGACTGGCGGTCGAACGTGCGGGGGGTCGACGCGACGGTGAACGACGCGACGGGAATGCCCGAGTTCGTAAAGCGCAGCTCGGGATCGGCGGTCAGGTTTCCGACGACGGTGATGACGGTATCGTTCGCCATGACTCTCCTTCAGCTGGTGGTGCGGTGTGGCGTGTAAACGAGGTTTTTACTTCTCGTCGACGCGCATGAGCTTCGTGCGCAGAACGGACTCGTTGAGGCCGAGCTGGCGGTCGAGCTCCTTGGCGGTCTCGGGCTTCGAGGTGAAGTTAAGAACGACGTAGATGCCTTCCTGCTTCTTGTCGATCTCGTAGGCGAACTTGCGCTTGCCCCACACGTCGGTGTTGTCGACGGTGCCGCCCTCAGCAGGAACAACCTTGATGAGCTTCTCAAAAGTGGTGTCCACGGTACGCTCGTCGATCGACGGGTCCAGGATCACGACCATTTCGTACTTACGCATGTGTAAATCCCCACCTCCTGTGGTCTATCGCGGCCACGGTCCTTCCGTGGCAGGAGGGTCATGCATGTGCCTGCGGTTTTCCACAGACTTCCCAAGTCTAGCGGCTCGGCCGGGTTCGGGGAAGGGGGTCCGACGGTGGCCTGGACCTCACCGCTACCGAGGTTCTTTCGGCGTCGCAGTCGGTTCGACCGGTTTGTCGTTGCCGCGCGTCGGCTGCATCTTCGGTGTCTTCGGCTTTTCGCTCGGTTCGGGCTCGGGCTCGGGCTTGGGCTTCTCGGGCTTCGACGATGGCGTGGGCTGCTCGCTCGGCTCGGGCGCTGGCTCGGGCGCTTCTTCCGAAGGCTCCTCGGTTGCGGGCGGTTCCTCACTCGGCTGTTCCGACGGCTGCGCAGGAGCCTCAGGCTGCGTGGTCCTGCGCGGCGCGTGCGTCCGCTTTTTCCTCTTCCGTTTCTTCTTGCCCTCGGAGTCGACTTCGCCTGGGAAGTCGAGTTCGTCCTGCCCGTCGAGGGCGCTCGTCATGATGTCGGCGAAGATGCTCGCGGGCGCGCCGCCGCCGGTCATGTCCTCCCACGGGCCGAACGGGGTGAGCGGTTCTTCAGTGCGGCCGTCGGCACTTGGCTGGAACATCCCCACCGCGGTCACGAGCTGCGGGGTGTAACCCACGAAGAGCGCCGAGCGGAACGAGCTGGACGTGCCCGTCTTACCCGCGACCGGTCGGCCGTCCATTTTTCTCGCAACGACCTTCGCCGATCCGCGCGAGCTCGTGGGTTCCTGAAGGGCTACGGTCGCGTTGATGGCCGTGGATTCCTTGAGAACTCTCTCGCCGTCATCCTTATAGGCGTACTTGCTCGAACCGTCAGCGTTGGTCACTTTTTCGACGATGTGCGGAGTGCGTTTGATGCCTCCGGAGGCGATCGTCGAGTAGGCGTTGGCGAGCTCAAGCATCGTGGATGAAGCAGAGCCGAGAACGTTGCTGGGGCTGTCGTCGAGGCCGGGCGTCTTCTCGGAAAGCCCCATCTTGATGGCCGCATCGCGCGTCTTTTCGGCGCCCATGTCGACGTTGAGTGCCGCATAGGGCGTGTTGTAGGAGTGCCGCGTCGCAGTCAGAAGATCGACCGTGCCGCGGGAGGCGTTGTTGAAGTTCTTGACCGTCCACCCCTTGAACGTCCTAGGTGAGGAGGCATCCCAGTTGGAGTGGAGGCTGTAGCCCTCCTCGAGCGCCGCGACAAGCGTGAACGCTTTGAACGTTGAACCGGCCTGCATGCGCGACTGGGTAGCGTCGTTACGCTGCTGCTTGAGGTAGTCCTCGCCGCCGTAGAGCGCCCGGATCGCGCCGGTTGACGGGTCGATGCTCACGGTTCCCACGTGGTTGTTCTCGGGGCGGTCCTCGGGGAGGTTTGCGATCACTTCGACGGTCGAGTCTTGCGTGTGCTTGTCGATCGTCGAAACGATCGTGTAGCCGCCCGTGTCGATGTCGTCCTCGTCAAAGCCTCGCGCCTCGAGTTCCTTGCGCACCGCCATCATGAGGTAGCCGTTTGTGCCGCGCAAGGAGCTTTGACGTTTGTATTCGATCGTCTCGGGGAAGCTGAGCTTGTCGGCCTCCTCCTTCGTGAGCGTGGCCGTCTCATTGACCTCGCGATCGATCACACGCTGCCACAGGGCCTTCGCTTTTTCGGGGTTCTTCGCGGGGTCGTAGGCACTGGGCGCAGGAATAACGGCCACGAGGAGCGCGGCCTCGGCATCATCGAGTTCACTCGCGCTCTTGCCGAAGTAGGCCTGTGCCGCTTCTTCAATGCCGTACGCGGAGCGCCCGAAGTAGATCGTGTTGAGGTAGCGCGAAAGGATCTCGTTCTTGTCGAGCTCCTGGTCGATTTTGACGGCCATGATCATTTCGCGCACCTTGCCGGTATACGACGTGACCTTGCCCGTGTAGTAGTTCTCGACGTACTGCTGGGTGATCGTCGAAGCCCCCTGGCGGGAGCCGCCTGAAAGGTTGTTCACGAGGGCGCGCACGATACCCTTCGGCGAAATGCCGCGGTTCTCGTAAAACGTGGAGTCCTCGGAGGCGACGACAGCCTCCTTGACGTTGTCGGGGATCTCGTCGGCGGGCAGAATCGTGCGATTGAGGTCGCTGAACTCGCCGAGGAGAGTCTTTCCGTCCGAGTAGTAGACCCGGGTCGTTTGGGCGACCGCGATATCGGTGGGCTCGGGAACATCAGTCGTGGCATACAGCCACGCGCCGAAGCCGATGCCGGCGAAAAAGAGCAGCACAAAAACGGCGGAAAGGAGTCGCCACGATGGCCACCAGCGCCAAAACCCCTCCCTGCCCGCGCGGGGATAATTGAGGAGGTTCGTGGGTTTGGGCTTGTTCTTAGCCCTGCGATTACCTCGTGGCGTTGACGACGGTGCGTCAGAGGGACGGCCGGGAGTGCGCGTCGTTGTTTCGGGGCGCGGCTTTGTGCGGCTGCGGCTTAAACTCGCCGCCGCGGGGGTCGTCGCCGCGCGTGCGGCACGCTTCCCACTCGAGCGTGTACGGCTTGTCCCCTTCGGCGTCTTATCGCTCACTTCGAGTTTCCTCTCGTCGCGGAGGCGCTGTCGTGCGCCCCATTATGCGCCCACCATTCCTGAAGGCGCTTGGAGGCCTCCTCCTCGCCGAGCGGCCCCTCCTCCATGCGAAGCTCAAGAAGGTAGGCGTAAGCCTTTCCCACGGCTGGCCCCGGCTCGAGCCCCAAGATCTGCATGATTGCGCGGCCGTCCAGATCAGGCCGGATTTTCGAGATCTCTTCCTGCTCGGCAAGCTCAGCAATACGCTTTTCGAGATCGTCGTAGGCTTCACGGAGGCGCTGGGCCTTGCGTTTATTGCGGGTCGTGCAATCGGCACGCGTGAGGCGGTGGAGGCGCTCCAGCTGGTCTCCCGCGTCGGTCACGTAACGGCGCACCGCAGAGTCCGTCCACTCTGAGTCAGAGTAACCGTGGAACCGAAGGTGCAGTTCGATCAGGTGGGCAACCGCTTTCGTCGTCTCCTTATCGAACTTGAGGGCCTTCATGCGAGCCTTCGCCATGCGCGCACCCACCACCTCGTGGAAACGGAACGTCACGACCCCGCCCTCTTCGTAGCGGCGTGTATTGGGCTTCGCGCAATCGTGCATGAGGGCGGCAAAGCGCAAGATGAAATCGGGGCCGGGCACCGGTCCTTCGGGGCCCGTTTCAAGGTCAATCGCCTGCTCAAGCACCGTGAGCGAGTGCGTATAGACGTCCTTGTGCCTGTGGTGCTCGTCGATTTCGAGCCGCATCGCGGGCAGTTCGGGAAGGACGATCTCGGCGAGACCAAGGTCGACCATTTGCTCGAGGGCGCTCCTCGGGTGGTCGCCGAGCATGAGCTTCACGAGCTCATCGCGCACGCGCTCAGCGCTCACGATCGTGAGGCGCTCGGCGAGTGCCCCGATCGCGCGCGCGGTGCCCTCCTCGATGTCGAAACCAAGGGTGGAGGCAAAGCGGACGGCGCGCATCATGCGCAGCGGGTCGTCGCTGAAGGACTGCTCGGGGGCGACGGGTGTGCGAAGAAGCCCCGCGGCGAGATCCTCGAGACCGCCGAATGGGTCAATGAACTCGAGCGAAGGAAGGCGCACCGCCATCGCGTTCACGGTGAAGTCGCGGCGGGAAAGGTCGCCGTCAATCGTGTCGCCGTATGCGACTTGAGGCTTGCGCGACTTCGGATCGTACTCCTCGGTGCGGTACGTCGTGATTTCCACCTTCACGCCATCGAGCTGCGCGCCGAGCGTGCCAAACTCGCGGCCCATGTCCCAGATCGCGCCGCGCTTACCTACCCATGTGCGAAGGATGCGCTCGGTCTCATCAGGCCTCGCCGACGTCGTGAAGTCGAGGTCATCGCTACTGCGCCCAAGAAGGGCATCGCGCACGGGCCCGCCCACAAGAGCGAGCTCCTGACCAGCCCCCTCAAACATTTCGCCAAGCTCATGGACGGAGGCTGGAAGCGCCCGAAACATGCTCTGCGCGCGGGTGCGAACGGTGTCAATCCCGATGCGCTCCACCCGGCGCGTGTCGCCATTAGTCACGTACGTCATTCCTCACCTTGGTTTGTGATGTGCAAATCGCTGCGCGCACGCAGCCCGTGTTTGGCACGCGGCACGAAGGCACGCCCTCTACAGTGGTTCCATGCTTCGATCCGTGACGCGGCGCGCCTTACGCGCCCTCCTCGTCATGGTCGCACTGTATTCGATTCTGTGTGCGGCTCTTGCGCCCGTTGGCGCTTTCGTCCGATCGGGCTCCGCAGCCTACCAGTCTACCGGCCAGAAACCGCCCGCACATGTGGCACTGACCGCACCTGGGCTACCGTCGGAACCCGCACCTACCCCCGGGCCAGCCCCGGTAGCCGATACCCCGCTCACGCTGGACCTTCTTTCGCTTACGCCCGCTGCGGTAAGACCCGGCGATACGCTCGAGGCCCGCGTGAGCATCACCAACACAACGGATGCGCCGCTCGAGAATGTGGCCCTCCAGCTCTCGAGCTTGACCTCACGCATCACCGATCGCACACTCGCCGATGAATGGTCGGCAACTGACCCGGCACAGACGTCCCGCCGCGGGACAGTACGCGGAACCTCGGCTGCGCGCACCCTCGCACCAGGCGAAACCGCCGAGTTCACGGTGCGAATCCCCGCCGACACTCTCGGCTACTCACGCGACGAGTCGCTATGGGGCCCGCGCCGCGTGGCTCTCACGGCCGTCACGGGAGCCACCACGGCGCCCGATGCCGAAGATTCCTCCGCAAACGCCACCCCGGTCGCGACGCTTCGCACGTTCCTCGTGTGGCAGCCAGCTGACCACACGCCGAGTGTTTCCCTCGCCTATCTCGCGCCCCTCGCCTCCACCGACCCCGCACTCGTGGCGACCAACCCGGAGGCTTTCGAAAAAGATGTGCGCGAGGGTGCCTTCGCCGCCCAGTGGGAGATTGCCCAACGCGACGACGTGAGCTGGTGGCTCGACCCCTCCATGCTCGCGGAGCTCAAGGTGCCCGAAGGTATGAGCACCGTCGAGGAAGCCCGTTTGAGTCTTGAGGCGAAAACCTCCACGCCATCGCCGAGCGCGAGCCCGGCAACGCCCACGGCGCCCCCGGCTTCGGATGCGGGCGGCGCCAAGGAAACCCCGAGCACGCCCGCCACCGCTCGCGCCGCAGGCACACCGTGGGGGCCGAATTCTGCGTGGGACGAGCGCCGCTCCTCGCTCATAGACGCGGCTAGAACACACGACGTGACACTCGCCCCCTTTGCCCTCGCAAGCCCCGCAACAGCCCGCTCGACCACCCGGCTTCTCGAGAACGAAGCCGCTTCAGCCACACAAAGCGCGGGCCTCGCGGCCGCCCCCACCCTGATGCGCGTAGAGTCCGGGGCTGTCACCGCGAAAGCCGTACGCTCCTCGGGAGCACAGACCGCTCTCGTGCCCGCCGAATCCTTCTATTCATCCCTGAGCCCAAGCGTCACCCCGAGTGGGTACGCGCAGATCGAGGATGGCGACAAACCGGCAACACCGCTCCTCGGCTACGACACGCGGCTCACGCGCCTTTCGGAGCGGCTTGCCGATCACAACGATCCCGAACTGTCCATTCAGCGGGCACTCGCGGATACGGCACTCCTCGCGGGCGAGCCAGCGTCGGCCCCCCGCACCATTCTGCTTGCCCCTTCCCCTACCTCCCGACTCAACCCCGCACGCACCTCCCGCATGCTCGATGCCCTTGGCGCCGCACCGTGGGTCACGCACGCGAGCGCCTCCACCCTCGTCAAAGCGGCAAAGGCAGGAGAAGGCACCACGTCGATCAGCGGCGAGAGTGGGAACTATTGGGTGGGCAAGGTGAATAAGCTCCACGCCATCGGTGAGAAGTCCGACGCCAGCCCCGCCCGCATCGATCCCGAAGCCCAAAAGGTGCCGGCCGGCGCAAGCAAAAGGGTCGAAAAGAGCCTCACGAAGTTGGGCGACGTGCGCGCCGTACTCGAGGATCCGAGCTACCTTTATGCGGCGATCTTGCTCGCGGCTTCGGGCGTGAATACCCCACTTTTCGAGGATCCTCACGCTCACGTCACGCGACTTGCACACCTCAACACGGTCACCGAAGCGAACGCGAAGCGCATTTCATTGACACTCGCGGGAACCTACAATCTCGTCTCGAACGAGGCCTCGATCCCCTATACCGTTCACAACGGCTTTTCCACACCCGTGACGCTCAACCCGTCGGTCACATTTTCCCAACGGATCGCAAAGGCTGGCGCTACGCTCGAGCCCGTCACGCTTCCGGCGCTCACCACGGGCGATAACGCGATCCCCGTCGAGGCCGTGCGCAGCGGCAGCGGCTCGTTCACGGTGATGATTACGAACGGCAACGACGTGGTCCTCGATTCGCGCGAGAGCCAACTGAGCGTCAACCCCGAGTGGGAGAACTGGACGACCCTCATCGCGATGGTGCTTCTCGCCGCGCTCGTGATTACGGGCGTGGTCCGCGCCGGCCGCACAAAATCTGATGCGCGAAGCCCGGCACTCACCGAGCCGGAAGACCTCGCGAGCGTCGACCACCCCGATGCGCCCCCTCACACACGTGTAGAACACTAAGGACACCACCCGAATCATGAACAACTCGAGCAGTTCTTCTGCGCGCGGCAAGGCCATGCGCGCGAGCGCAATCATGGCGGTCGCATCGGCATCAACGCGTCTTTTGGGCTTCGTGCGCACCTTCCTGCTCGGGATGGTGCTCGGCGGCTCCGCATCGATCGCCGCAAACGCGTATTCGGCGGCGCAGATTCTGCCAAACTCCCTGTGGATCCTCATCGGCGGTGGCACTCTCAACGCGATTCTCGTGCCGGCAGTCGTGCGTGCGGCGAAGCTTCCGGATAAGGGCGAGGATTTCTGCTCGCGCCTGTTCACGCTGTTCTTCGTTGTCGCGGTGGGGATCACGACGCTCTGCACGCTCGCCGTCCCGTTCCTCACGATCGTCGCGAACTCCAAGCTTGACCCAGGCACGCTTCAGGCCGCGACCGTTCTCGGCTATTTCATGATGCCGCAGATGATCTTCTCGTGTATCTACATCATGTTCGGGCAGATCCTCAATGCGCACGAAAGCTTCGGGCCTTTCACGTGGGCACCGGCGCTCAACAACCTCATGAATATCGCGGGATCGATTCTGTTCCTCGTTCTCTGGGGGGCCCAGCCCGATGGCACGCAGTGGACGTGGGGCATGCTGCTCGTTCTCGCCTTCTCCCAGGTGGGAGGCAGCGCCGCGCAGGCTCTCCTCGTGTGGGCGTGGACGCTGAAGATCGGCCTCAAGATCAGGTTCAAGTGGGGTTTTCGCGGGCTCGGCCTGCGCAAGCTCGGAACGATGGGGCTGTGGACGTTCGCGATGATGGTCGTCGGCCAGGTCGCGGTGTTTGCACGTCGCTGGTCCACGGGCGGCGCCGTGTCGGCTGTGGAGCAGGCGCAGGCGAGCGGAGCCGGCGCCAACCGAGAGCTTTTCCCCGCTCTCGCGGCCCTCGACTGGTCGTACACCGTTTTCATGCTTCCACAGGGCATCATTGCCGTTTCCCTCGTGACGAGCATCTTCCCGCGCATGTCGAAGCGGGTCAACGAACGCGACCACCTCGGGGCCTATCGCACCTATTCCTCGATGAACAGGATTCTGTTCGTCCCGATGACCCTCGCGACGGTTGTGCTCATCGTGCTCGCGGCACCGATCATGTGGGTCGTCGTGGGCGGCACGTCCCCCGTTGGGGCGGGCGCCAACGGTCTCGTGCTCATCGGATACACCCTGGGACTGCCAGCCTTCGCCGCGACGTATCTCGTCACGCGCTACTTCTACGCCTACGAGGACACGCGCACCGCCTTTATGATGCGCGTGCCGCCCACGGTGCTCTCGCTTCTCGCGATCCCCGTGATCCTCCTCTGGGTCGATCCGCGCTATGCCGCGGCTGCGGGCGCCTTCGCAAGTTCGATCGGCCTTGCGATCGGGTGGCTCGAAGGTGTGTGGCACATGCGTCGCAACCTCGCCCGCCAAGGCGTGGATATGAGCCAGGTGAATTCTCTCGGCACCATTTCCACGATCGCGCGCCTTTTCGTGGCCGGCGCAATTTCGGCGATGGCGGGCTGGGGGCTCCTCGCACTCTTTGGCGATTTCACGTGGCGAGGGCGCATTATCGCGATCATCGTGGGCGTGGTTGTCGCGGCAGTGATGACCGGAGTATTCGCGCTCGTCGCGTGGATGCTCCGCGTGTCGGAGATTCGCGAGGCCGCGACCATGATCAGCTCTCGACTCTTGCGCAAACGCCGAGGCGGGGAGCCGGCAAAGAAGGCACCCGCTGCGGTGGAAGAAACCTCGAGCGAGGCCGAAGAGCCCCGCTACGATGGTCAAGCATCGGATCGAACCACTCGAGCGAACCAAAGGATCACAGTGACAGAAATCCGCAGCCTTGAGGAACTCTTCTCCTCTCTCTCACTGAGCCCCGCCCTCGAGGAAAAGGAAAGCGTGGGCTCTGACCGCTTGCCTACGTCCTCAACCGAAGGGGCGTCGTGGCACCGCGGCGTGGACGAAAACGGCGAGCCGATTCTCGTGTTCGTCGTTCGCGGTGAATTTGCCGCCGATGTCCTCGATGCCGCACGCCGCGTGTCACTCGTGAACGTTCCGGGGCTTGAAGCCGTTCGCGACGTGCTCGAGTCGCACGAAGGCGAAACGAACGTCACGGCGGTCATCTACACCGACCCGAACCTGCCCACGCTCGCCGACCTCACGCGCGAGGGTGCGCTACGCGCGGAAACCGCCCGCACGATCGCTGGTCGCGTGACGGCAACCCTCCAGGAGGCCCGCAGCAAGGGCATCCGGCACCACCATCTCGATGAGGACCGCGTCTTCGTTGACCTCGAACACGATCAGGTGACAGTCCTCGGAGCGGGTATCGAGGATGCGGGCGACGAGGGCCTCTTGCACCTCACGGAGCCCTTCACGCTCAGCCCGGATGTGCGTGCGGTGGGGCGGATTCTCTACGTGGGGCTCGCGGGGCGCGGGCCGGAATTTTTCGGTTCCGACGCTTCCTTCGACCCGTCGACGACATCTCCGCGCACGGTGCCATCCGATCTAGGAACGCTTACCGCCACCCTTCTCACGCCGCTCACACCGAACGCGCCCGCGGACGGCCCTCGCCCGATGACGATCGAAGACGTGCACGAGGAGCTCTCGCCATGGCAGTCACTCCCCGTGACCCTCGAGGCGTACGATCCTGAGCAGCACGCCGGTGCGCCGGTACCGCTTGCGGAGCGAAACACCTCCGCTCCCGTCGTCGCGGGTCCATTCGAGCACCGGGAGCAGCTCAACGCGCAAGAGTCGGGGAGCACCGATGAAGCATCGGCCGATGACGCAACCGTCGAAAGCTCTTCTCCCGTCGAAGCCGACCGCGGCGACAGCGAAGCCCGGGCCGAGGCATCGGAGGCCGAAGAGGCACACGACGAAGCCGACGCTCCCCTCACGGGAGAAGCTGAGACCACCGATAAGCCCGTTGCGGAGGCCGACAAGCCGTGGTCCGAAGTGATCGATGCGCCGAAGGCACCGTCGGCGGCACACATGTTCCCGGGGCACATCGATGCCGATGCCCACCACGCCCCCGCGGCACTCACCGAAGAAGAGCCCACGGCGCCGGTCGCACCCCCGGTGCCTCCCGCACCCGCCCCCATTCCCGTTGCGGGTCGCGAGGAGTCCCTCGCCGAATCGCCGCGCACGCCGAACACGAACGATGACGCACACGAAGCGCCCGGCCGCCCCGTCGTTGCGCCGCCCTCGGCGGTCCAGCACTCGGCTCCCCGCGTGCGCCAGACGGCGCCCGATGCCGGAGTTGTCATCCCCGTGCAGGGGCGCGAAGCGAGCGCACTCGACCCGCACGCGCCTGCGCCTCACAGCCAGCAGCACTCCTCGGCATTCCGCGACGTTATGGACATCGCCCTCGCTTCCGATACGGCAGGAAGCAGCTCCGCAGCCGAAGGCAACGTGTCCCGCTCCACGACCGCGCGGATCATCCTCGTCGCCGCCCTGCTCGCCGTGATCCTCGGCCTCGTGTGGGCCATCACCTCAGTGACGTCAGTGGGCCGGCACGACCGAGATGTGGCAACGAACCCGACCACGCAGGCGTCGGAAGAAAAGGCCCCCGAAAAAACCGAAGCCCCTAAGGAAGAGCCCAGCGAGAAACCCACCGAGGCGCCCAAACCCCTGGCGCCGCTCAACCAGGTGAGCGTGGTGTACCCGCCCGATCCGGCGAAAGCCGATAAACCCGAAGACGCGGGGCGCATGCTCGACGGTGACCCGGGTACCGTGTGGAAAACCCAGCGGTACGCGAGCGCCGAGTACGGCCACCTGCGCGAGGGCATGGGCGTCAAGCTCGACCTCGGCGACGGCGAAGTCAAAAACGTTCGCGTTACGCCCGGCGCCCAGCAGGGCGGCACGATCGAGCTGCGCACCCTCACCGAGGACGGCCAGATCGGCGACGTGCTCGCCTCCGGTGAGGTCGCCCCCGGCGAGGACCTCACGCTCACGCCCGAAAAGCCCGTGGACGCGCGCTCGCTCGTGCTGTGGGCGCCCAACCTCGGCGCTGTCGACGGTGGATTCCGGCTCGAGATCGCCGAAGTGAAGGTCAATCAAGAATGACCCCCATTCGCCGTGCGTCGCGTAGCACCCACCGTGCGCGCGGTGAAAAGCGAAGCTGGACCGGCTTCCCACCGGGGGTGTTCGCCGGCTTCCTCGCTGCGACGATTCTTCTTGGCATCATGTTGTCGTGGGCGCTCAACCTGAGTGTCGAAATGGACGCCCCAGCAACCCAGAATGTCGCCGATTCCAACCCGGCACCTGGAACCGACAACTCCGGCCTCCCCGTTCTCACCGAGTACACGATTGGGGCCGAGGTGCAGAATCTCCTCGACACGGGGAGCTTGCAAACCCCCGCAACCTTCGACGTCACGGAGTGCCTGAAGTCCCTCTCCTCGAACGAATCCGTGCTTATGCTCGAGCAGGTTTCGTGGGGCGGCGACGAAAATGCGTGGCTCCTCGTTCTCGATGAGCACAACCTCACGCAAGTGCGCCGTGAAGGCGGGGAAGTTTCGGCAACGGTTGTGCGTTCCACGTGCGGGAGGGATGCCGACGGCGCCTCCGCGCCCCTGTTTTCCGCACGGGTGCTCGTGGATCCGAAGAGCTGACCGTGAAACTCAGCCTTCACCCCTACCCTTGTTCTGTTTGATTGTTGGCGAGCCTTCGCTGTGAAAGGACATCATGACCACCTCTGAGCCTCAGACCCCGATCCTCAACACCCTCGGTGGCGGTTTCGGCATCAGCCTTTCGGGATCGCAGACCGACACGGCCGAGACCGCGGCACCCTCCGATGCCTCCGACGCACCCGTGCGCGACATCGTGATCGTCGGCTCGGGCCCGGCGGGCTACACCGCTGCCATTTACGCAGCCCGAGCAGGCCTCAAACCCGTGGTGATCGCCGGCTCTCTCGATGCCGGCGGCGCCCTCATGACCACCACCGAGGTGGAAAACTTCCCGGGCTTCCCCGAAGGTGTCATGGGTCCGGACCTCATGGGCAACATGCAGGAGCAGGCCGAGCGTTTCGGCGCTGAGATCCTTTTCGAGGACGCGACCGAGGTCGAGCTCACGGGCGACGTGAAAACGATTCGAGCCGAGGGCGGCGAGGTATTCCGCGCGAAGGCCGTCATTCTCGCGACCGGCTCCGCGTACCGCAAACTCGGAGTGGACGGCGAAGAGCGCCTCTCCGGTAAGGGCGTGAGCTGGTGCGCCACGTGCGACGGTTTCTTCTTTAAGGACAAGGACATTTTCGTGGTGGGCGGCGGCGATTCCGCCGTGGAGGAAGCCACCTTCCTCACGCGCTTCGGCAAGAGCGTGACCCTGCTTCACCGCCGCGATGCGCTGCGTGCCTCGAAGATCATGGCGAAGCGCGCTGAGGACGACCCCAAGCTCGAGATCCGCTGGAACACCCAGGTCGTGGGCATTGAGGGCGAGAACGAACTCTCGCACCTCGTTCTCGAAGACACCGTGACCGGCGAACGCGAAACCGTGCCCGCCGATGGCCTTTTCGAAGCAATCGGCCATCTTCCCCGTTCCGGTCTGTTCAAGGGCCAGATCGACATCGATGACGAGGGCTACATCATCTGTGAAGGCCGCACGACTCACACCTCCCTCGAGGGCGTTTTCGCGTGCGGAGACGTTGTGGATCACCGCTACCGCCAAGCCATCACCGCTGCGGGATCCGGCTGTTCGGCCGCACTCGACGCCGAAAAATACCTCGCCACGCTCGAGTGAGCGACTCCGTCGCCTTCGGCGCCTCCTCGCGGGGCGACATTACTTTCGAGATTCACCTCTACTGGGCATCGTGGGCGGCGCCCTCACTTCCGGCGCCGCTCACCGCTCGAGAGCTCCACGGAGTTCTACCTTCCAATGTCGAGGTGCACGTCCACGACGTTTCTCTCAGTACGGAAGCAGGGAACCTCGAGATCCCAAGCGGGGAGTTTGCGCCTCGGGTACTCCCTACGTGGAGAATCATTGCTCGGAACGGTCGAAGCGTTGTCGGTGAGCGGGTGCTCACAGGCGCGCACCCGAAATTCGCCGTACGCGAGGCACTGGACGAAATACGCAGCGCACTAGACTCTGGGCGCCTCGCTTAGCACCATGGGTTTGTTTCACGCTCGTTGACCCACGCGCTCGCAACATCCCCGGGAGATCTCCTCTGCCTCTGTGTGGGAGCTGCGCCTTGCCTCGCCGCCCCCTTTCCTTTTTTCCTCGTTCCCCCACCCTTGCCTATTTCTTGCTGCGGGTTTCCTACCTCATACATGATCATCTGTCCATCCCCACCGCGATTGGCGGAATGGACCCGGGTATCGTCCGAACGTGAGGCGTGCTGTCAAGGGGTGAATGCGCCACTTCGACCGGGAGGTAGTTGTGACGCGTTGGACTCCGAAGGATGTTAAGGATGCTGCTGTTGAGCGAGGATGTTAAGGATGCTGCTGTTGAGCGCGTGGTGGCAGGCGAGGCAGTTAGCCTGGTCGCGCGTGATGTGGGTGTAGGCCCCGAATCGGTTTACGGTTGGTTGAGGGTAAGAGGTGTCGAACCTCCAGGCAGGCGTGCGAGTCGTTTGCGTGATCCGTTTGTCCGTGAGGCTGTTGGGTTGGTGCGTGCAGGTATGTCGATCAGTCAAGCAGCACAGACTGTTGGAATATCGACTGGCTTGCTTCACAGCAGGTTAAAGAAAGCTGGTGTAATCGAAGTGCGGCCTAGACGCGCCCACTTGTCACCTGATAAACGTGCCCAGGCCGTGGAGCGAGTGCTTGCTGGTGAGAGCTGTCAGACAGTGGCTGATGCTATCGGTGTGCATCCTTCTACCGTGTATGGGTGGATAAGGAAGCAGCGGTATGCGAAGTTACGCCGGCAGCGACATCGTCGAACGCCTGATGAGGCGGTGGTGTCTTTGCCAGATACAGGCAAGAAGCTGGGTAAAGATTCTGTTATGCCAGCACCGATGAAAACTCAAGCCGTTGATGGATTTCCTAGCGGCGTATTCGACAAACACGCCTTAGTAGGGCGTGGTCGCAGGCTTACTGTTGAAGACCGTGTTGCTATTGAAGCGGGATGTCGTGTCGGTGATTCGGCACGAGCCATCGCGCAGAAAATAAATAGGCACCACAGTGTCGTCGCTCGTGAAATCACCCGTAATGGTTGGAAGATCGTCGATGAGGACGGCACAGAGCAGCTGCGGTATAACGCCCACAACGCTGCTGTTTCTACTGCTGGTCGGATGGTGCGGCCAAAACTACGCAAGCTCGATGAAAGCCCAACGCTTCGGGGTGTAGTAGTCGATTGCCTTGCCCGCAGGTGGTCACCTGGGCGCATTAGTGCATGGCTTGAGCATGCTTTCAGCGATGATGAAAGCATGCGTATTTCCCACGAAGCGATCTACAGTGCCTTATACATTCAAGGCAAAGGCAGCCTGCGAGCCGAGCTTGAAGAAGTCATGAAGACTAAAGACGTACTTATCCGCGGCGGCTCAACACGCAAGCGTCGTGCCCGAAACGCTGGCGTGTTAACCGGTCGCCCTTGGATCAAAGGTGCTGAGATCACCCACCGCAGCCCGGAAGCTGATGACAGGGCTATTCCCGGGCACTGGGAGGGCGACCTTGTTATTGGTAAAGGTGGCAAAAGCGCGCTGATTACCCTAGTAGAGCGCACCAGCCGTTACACCCTGCTTGGACACCTTCCCGATGAGCACAGTTCACACACCGTGGTCGCAACCCTGCAGGACATGGTCAAAGACCTCAACACCGAGCAGCTAAAGACCATCACATGGGACCAAGGCGCAGAAATGGCTGTCACAGCACAAGTCCAGATTAACGACGGCTGCCAGGTGTTTTTCTGTGAACCGCACTCACCGTGGCAGAGACCAACCAACGAGAACACCAACGGCGAGATCAGGCGCAGGTTCTACAAAAAGGGCACCGACTTTGCCACCGTCACACCCGAACATGTCGCGTGGGTGCAAAATGAGCTCAACGAAACACCCCGACAAATCCTCGGCGGCGCAACCCCACGTGAAATACTTAACGAACTATTCAAGCGTGGCGCATCCACCGCTTGATTCCGCCAGGGAGGCGTTGCTTCTTTCGGCTTGAAATACACCTGGACGCTTCTGGTTTCTCGGTAGCGCCTGCTCATCCGTGCTGCGGCAGTGACTCGGCAGCAGAACTCTCGAAAATCCTGACGCTGCCGACCATATGGTTTGCCATGAGTTATCCACAAAGCTGTGCACAAGCGATACGCCAAGTGTGGATTTCTAACTTTTCTGGGCCTCTACCAGGGGTTTTCTCTCGACTTTCATAGTCCCCTTATCGATTTCGTGTGGATAACCGCCGTGCGAACTCTTGCGGATGTCCCACTTATCCACATCTTTGTTCACATCTGTGTGTTTCACGTGGGGCACCTTTTTGCCGCTCCGTGTTGCCGATCGCCACTCTTTAATCAATTACCTTCGGAAGATGGCTTTCGGACCTCCGACTCCCTCACTGACCCGATAGGGCGTTTCGCGTGAAACGTTGTACCTTTGCAAGCGACTTGCCGCGCCTTTCGGCTTCGGTTCTTTCGAATGCTGAACAGGCTCCCGAGACAGCCCTCCTCTCGCCGCCACTGTTTTTTACGGTTTTCACGTGAAACACAACGAGGTGTCCGCACAGCAAAACCGTTGCCACTTAGATTCTGCGGTATTTCCAGGTTCTGCCCCCGAACGGACGTGAAAGTCTCGCGCCTAGGACCAGTCGGCTTGTAGTCATGCGATGCTATCGCCGTTTCACGTGGAACGTTACAGATGGCACCGACAAAAATAGTTCGACAGCGTTGGCGCCAAAGACGTTACCGCGACTTCACCGCTTGTTTCACGTGAAACGTTCGAAGCTTGTTCACCACTACAGTCCGATAGGCACCGTAAAACATTTGCATTGGGTTTCACTTGAAACGATGCAGCCGCGTCATGCGCTTAGCTCGCACAGACTTCGATGAGTTCGCAAAACTCGAATCTGTTTCTTTATTGACGTGCATCGGTTTGTAATTTCCGGCCAACGCCACAGCCGTTGCTTCACGTGAAACATTGATTTCCCTTTGCCGCTGCGCGGCCAAACGAAACAACGATACGTCGAAGTGACTATATAGTTCGCCCACATGTTTCACGTGAAACAGAGCCTGTTTTGCAAAAACAGCGGGCAAACCTTGCGACCCGACTCAAATCGAACGGGCGCGTGCCCACGAGTACTGAATGCCCAAAAGCGGTGTCTAGTGAAATGTGCACGCGACAATCCGCGGGTACCTATCTATTCTCCAGTCCGCGTTTCACGTGAAACACGACAACGGGGTCATCGAGAGAATCTATCGCTTAAAAGTGCTTCGGTAAGCAACACCAGAAATGTGCACAATGCAGTGGAGATGATTGCCGGGGAAAGAGGACCCGAAAACCTGTAAAGGCCGCTGGCGCGTCCTACTACGCGTTTCACGTGAAACGGCACGAACCCGTTAAAGGCGCAGAAGCCCACAGTAAAATCATGAAATGCAGTGCAAGCCGATGCAGCCCGTACACACGACGATCCGGCGGGCAACAACCCAGGGGATCGAATGTTTCACGTGAAACTCTCCAGCACAGGAGCGAACCCGGCGAGCAACAACTGACCATGAAGGTGTCCGCTTCCCCAACCGAGCGGCGATCCAGATTCGTCAAGACCGCGCGATAGAACCCCACTGCAAAAGACAGTTGACACGGGAAGAAAGGGCCAGCAGGGAACTCCGGGAAAGAGCGCAGAACCAGCGGCACAGTGAGGCCGTTCCACGCGCATGGCACGACGAATCTGCTGGAAAAATGCCATTTGAGGTGGCTAATGGGACAGGCACCATGACCAAGGTGGAAAAGAGCGAGCCAGAATTTCCCGTCCGCGTACAAACGACATCAGGCCGCAATGCCGGGGCCTAAAAGTCCAGGTAAAGCGAGCCAGCGTGGGCTGCGAGCGCGAGCGCTTGAGCGAAAGGGCCCTGTTTCAGGCCCCACTCAGCGAGGGATCAGGCCTCGGGGATCTCCACGTCCTCGAGCCCGAGCTTTTGCACGATCCGCTCGAGATCGTCGAGATTCGTGAATTCGAGCGTGACTTTGCCCTTGCGCTTACCCACATCGATGCGCACGGGTGCTTCGAGCTGGGTTGACAACTGCGACGTCAAGGACACCACGCGCGGATTATACGAACTACGGCGTGGCACAGCGCGCGTCGCCGTGGACGATTCAACCCCGTTCGCAATAAGCCGCTCAACGGCGCGGACGCTCAGGCCTTCGCTCACGATGCGCTGCGCAAGCTCCTCTTGGAGCTGCACATCGTCGAGCCCCAGGAGGGCACGAGCGTGTCCAGCGGAAAGAGCTCCCGATTGAAGACGACGCTGCACGAGGGGAGGGAGGCGCAGAAGGCGAAGAGTGTTCGAGATTTGCGGCCGCGAGCGACCGATGCGATCCGCCAGTTCATCCTGGGTGCAATCGAAATCCTCAAGTAGCTGACCGTAGGCGGCCGCCTCTTCGAGGGGATTCAACTGCGATCGGTGAAGGTTCTCGAGCAGTGCGTCGCGAAGGAGGTCATCATCGGCGGTGGAGCGCACGATTGCGGGAATCGAATCGAGCCCCGCACGTTTCGCCGCACGCCAACGGCGCTCACCCATGACAATCTCGAATGACTCGCCATCAACGGAGTCGGTCACAGGCCGCACGACGATCGGCTGGAGAACGCCAACTTCGCGCAGCGAGTACGCGAGTTCATCGAGCTCATCGTCATCGAAAACGGTACGCGGATTGCGGGGATTCTCTCGAATTTCCGCGATCGGCACTTCAACAAATTCGGCGCCCGGAACGGGCACTAGCCCGGGTTGCGCAGCTGCATGTGCGGGCGCGTTACCGGGGGTAGCCGACTGTTCGACTGTGGGCGCCGCTGTTACGGACGCTTCAGCGGCCGGAGCGGGGCCCGACGGCTGCGTGGCCCGAGTCTTATCTACCTTCTCCGCGGGCTTTTCAGCGCCGGCACGCGAAACAGCAGTTTTCGCAGCGGGCTTTTTCCCGCCGCGTCGCTTCGAGCGCGCATCGCGTGCCCAAGAATCGGCGAGCTCAAGATCGGCAGCCTTGCGGCGCTCACGAGCTTCCGCGGTGGAGGAGTCGTCCGAGCTGAAGAACATGTCTACACCCCGAGTGCCGGCGGAAGCCGATTGTGCAAGCTCGGCCTCGGTGGGGGCGGGGCTGGCGTCGGAATCCTTCTTCGAGGGTGAGAGGGGCTCGGTGCTTGTCGCGGAAGGCTCGGGGCTTTGTGCGTCGGGTGCTTCAGACTTTTCGCTGCCTGCTGGTTCGGAGCTGGGGATCAGCGCACCGATTCCCCTACCAAGGCCACGTTTCTTCGCCATGATCTCCTCGTTTCAGTTCTTCGGCTCGGGGCGACGGGAAATCTCGTGCGCGGCGGCGCGATAGGCGAGTGCACCCGTGCTGTTGGGATCGTAATTGAGGACGGTTTGCGCGTAGCTCGGGGCTTCCGAGATGCGCACCGACCGGGGAATGACGGTGTCGAGGGTCTGCGTGGGGAAGTGTTCGCGCACGTCTTCAGCGACCTGCGCGGCGAGGCGGGTGCGCGCGTCGTACATCGTGAGCAAAATCGTGGACACCACGAGATCGGGATTGAGGTGTTTGCGGATGAGGTCGATGTTCTTCCACAGCATCGCGATGCCTTCGAGCGCGTAGTACTCGGCCTGAATCGGCATGAATACTTCGCGTGCGGCCACGAGCGCATTGATGGTGAGCAGACCGAGCGAGGGCGGGCAATCGATAAGCACGTAATCCAAGCGCGGCAGCCCCTGCTCTTCACGCTCGGTGAAGTAGTCGGCAAGCGCATTTTTGAGGCGCGATTCGCGCGCGACCATGGGGACGAGTTCGATCTCGGCCCCCGAAAGGTCAATTGTCGCGGGCGCGCACAGCAGTGACTCCGCTTCGGGAGAGGGAGTCACGATGGCCGAGAGGGGCTCGTCTTCAATAAGCACGTCGTAAAGCGAGGCGATCTCGGGATCATGCGGGATGCCGAGGGCCGTCGAGGCGTTGCCCTGGGGGTCCGAATCGATCACGAGAACGTTGAGGCCGCCCTTCGCGAGTGCCACCGCGACGTTGACGGCGCTCGACGTTTTACCGACGCCGCCCTTCTGGTTGGCAACGGCCATGATGCGGGTTTTTTCGGGCGCCGCAAAGGTCGCCTTTTCGAGGCGCTTGCGAAGCTCCATGTCGTTACGAAGCTGCCGCATGAGCGGTGTCTCATCGAGAGAGCTTTTCTTAGCCACGGCGCGGCCCCTTTCGCCCCGATATCTCACGAACGTGTGCTCGTACCACTGTAGTAGGAACCTCCACGGACTGATCTCCGAATTCCTCAACGCGAACATCGACTGCACCGAGACGCGCAAGGGTCTTCGAAGCCTTCGCGACTTCGTCGCGTGCGCTCTTGCCCTTCATCACCACGAGCTCGCCGCCGATGCGCACGAGCGGCACTGTCCACTTGGCGAGCTTGTCAAGCGCAGCAACGGCACGCGCCGTCACGGCATCAAACTCACGCTCGCCGTGCAGGTCCTCGGCCCGGGCGCGAACGACCTCGACGTTCACGAGACCGAGCTCCTCGATCGCACGCTCGAGGAAGTCCACGCGCCGCTGCATCGTTTCAATGAGGGTGACGTCGATGTCCTCGCGTGCGATGGCAATGACGAGCCCGGGCAGGCCCGCACCTGAGCCAACATCCGCGAGTGACTCCACGAGTCCCACGGGCCCGAGGGCTCGCACCATGAGCGCGCAATTGATGACGTGCCGCTCCCAGATCCGATCGACCTCGCGGGGGCCGATGAGGCCTTCCTCTGCTCCGCGGGTGCGCAGGGTCTCCGCATACCGCTCGGCGAGCGAGAGACGTTCACCGAAAAGGTCGCGGGCGAGGGGATCGAGGTGTGCGGGGGCAGGAAGCATCAGTCTTGCGGGTAAATCACAACGTGGCGGGTTTTGCCCTCGCCATCCGATTCAGAGCGAAGTCCGTGGCGCTTCGCAACGTCGTGCACAACCTTGCGCTCAAACGGGTTCATAGGCTGAAGCGGAACGGGAACTTCGCCATTCTTCGCCTGCGCGACGGCCTTTTCCGCAAGTTCCTCAAGCTCGCTCTTGTGGCCTGCGCGGAAGCCACCGATGTCGAGCATGAGGCGCGAGCGCACGCCCGTTTTCGTTTGCACGGCGAGGCGCGTGAGCTCTTGGAGAGCGTCGAGAAGCTCGCCCTTCGGCTCGTTCAGGGCACTGAGTTCGGCGGCGCCGCGGATCTCCACGGAGGCACGATCGCCATCCACATCAATGTCGATATCGCCGTCGAGGTCGGCGATATCCATGAGTTCTTCGAGGTAATCGGCGGCGAAATCGCCCTCCTCCTCGAGGCGCGCGAGGCGGTCGTCTGCGGAGGTCTGGGCGTTTGCCGTGTCGTTCTCGATCGTGTCGTTCTCGCTCATCGGGAATCCTTACTTCTTCTTGCGCTTCTTACCGAGGGCGTTGCTCTGCTTCGAGCCGCCCTTGTGTGTGCCACCGTTTTCGGCCGCTTTCTTGCGGCGCTCTTCGATGGCTTTCGCCCGCTTCTCGCGGGCACGCTGGAGCACTTCCTCATCGCTCAGTCTGCGGCCGTTCTCGTACCGCTTGGGCTGAACGCGGATGTTTTCGGCCTTCGCCGCTTCCATTTCCTGCACGCGCTTGGACTTCTTCGGAGTGAAGTCAAGCGGTTCAAGGCCCTGCTTTGCGCGCTTCTTGTTGATGCGCTCGTGGCGTGCCTTCTCGGCCGCCGAGCCAGGGGTGGGGTTCTTCGTGATCATCCACCACTGCTGGCCGAACGTCCACACGTTGGTCGTGAGCCAGTAGCCGAGCACACCGATCGGCATGCCGGGGCCCGAAATCACGTAGATGAACGGGAGCATGTAGAGCATCATCTTCTGCGTGGACGCCATGGGCCCTTCGAGTGCCGACGGCGGCATGTTGCGCATCGTCAGCTCTTTCTGCGTGAGGAAGGTGACGAGCACCATGAGCGCGATGATGACGCCCGCGATGATCTTCGCGGAGATATCGCCCGAGAGGAACGAATCGGAAATGGTGGTTCCGCCGAAGATGCGCGCATTGTGGGCGCTATCGGCGAGCTCTGGCGTGAGGACGCCGAAGTTTGTATTGTTCTGTGCGGCCTCCGGGAGCTTGTAGAAGAGCACGCGGAAGAGCGCGAAGAAGATCGGCATCTGGATGAGGACAGGAAGGCACGAGCCTACGGGGTTCGCGTCGTGCTCCTTGTAGACCTGCATCGTCTCGTTGGCCATGGCCTGGCGGGATTCCGGGTCGGTCTTGCCCTTGTACTTTTGCTGAATCGCCTTGAGCTCGGGAGCGGCGATCTGCATGCCGCGCGAGCTCTTAATCTGCTTGACGAAGAGCGGGAAGATGATGATGCGGACGACGACCGTGAGCAGCACGATCGACAGCAGCCAGGTCCACCCGGAATCGGGGTCCATCACGAAGGACAGCAGCTTGTGGGCCTGGACCATGATCCAGACGACAACCCATTCGATGGGGTAAAGAATGTTCAACTTCGGCCTTTTCTTCCTGCCGCTCGCATGCGCATGACGGTCAGGCGATGAGCGGCGTGAGGTCGGGTATTCGGGTCAAGCCTAGTGGGTATGGGCGAACTTGGGGTTTTCAGTGTCCCGCTCGGTGACGGGTTTCGGGTTCGTCCACATTCCCGGGGCGGGGGTCGGGTCGATCCCGCCGTGGCTTAGGGGATTGCACCGCAGGATTCGCCACGCGGTGAGCAGGAGCCCTTTGACGGTTCCATGGCGGCGAATCGAGTCCACCGCGTACTGCGAGCACACGGGCGTGTACATGCACGCGGAAGGCAGGTACGGGGAGATGCCGCGCTGGTACGCGCGAAGGATTCCGACGGTTGCCTTCATCCCTGTGCTCCCTCCTTCTTCGCGGTGCGCCTCTCGAGCTTTCGTAGGGCAGAGGCGAGGGCGGAATCGACTTCACCGACGAGCGTGTCATGGTCGATTTCGTTGATCCCCGCTCGCGTGCGCACGATGACGCTCGCGTACGCGGGGAGAGAATCGAGGCGGGCCCTCATGATTTCCCGCAGGCGCCGCTTGGTGCGGCTGCGAACAACGGAGTTGCCAACCTTTTTTGACACGACAAATCCCACGCGCGGCTCCTCCTGAATCCTTTTGACCTCCGGGGAGGAAAGGACGGCGAGGTGCACGATCACGTGGGATCGAGCCGCTGACACGCCCTGGCGGGTGGTCAGGCGGAAGTCGTCGTTGTGACGTAGGCGGTTTACAGCCCGCACGTCACGCCGCGGCTCAGGCCGAGAGGGAGGCGCGGCCCTTCGAGCGGCGCGCGTTGATGATGGCGCGGCCCGCGCGGGTGCTCATGCGTGCGCGGAAGCCGTGCTTCTTGGCGCGGCGGCGGTTGTTCGGCTGGAACGTACGCTTGGTCATCTTTTCTCTCCAAATAAATCGGGGCCCTCATCTCCGGGAAGGAACCGCAATGCGGCCGGAGGGCCCGGTTAAAGACGGCCCGTGGGGCCGGTGGTTTCGGGTGTGTGCGCGAGCTTCACGGTGTGGTTCTCGTGAACACAGACTGATCGAGTCTAGAATCGCGCGGCGAGCCGGTCAATGGATCGAGCCTTGATTCAGCGAAGTGTGCCTAGAATCTCATGGTTATCCCCAACGATTCGACAGAGTGTGCGCCTTCTTCCACTCCATTGGGCATAAATGTGGAAAACATGGTGGATAATTGTGGGCGTCCGCCGCACCCCCGATCCTCACGAGGAGCCCCCGA